>JACVCS010000027.1 GCA_016741915.1 Phycisphaerales bacterium
TTTTCGGGACGGAGGAGTTCTGGGGCGGTGCGGTGAATCCGCTCAACACGGAGTTCACGTTCACGCTGAACGCGGGGTATCAGGTTGCGCGGATGCGGTTCAAGGCGCAGGTGCGGGTGGAGAATGTGCCGGACAACTTTGCGGCGGATCTGGGGGCGCTCGTGACGCCTCCTGGGCGTGAACCGGTGTTTGTGAAGTTGTTGCCTGATACGACGCAGGCGCCGGGTTCGGTGTTGCAGACGGATATTCTGCGGGTGTTGCCGGGCGGGCCTTATCCGTCGGGCGGGACGTGGACGGTGAAGCTGATCGATGTGTTTGCGCAGGACTTGACGGGGCAGGCGGTGGAGCAGACGGTCAGCGGGCTGGAGATCACGGCGGAGGACCCGACGTTTGCCGAGCCTGCGGGGACGGTGAACCTGGGGGCGATCACGCAGAGCACGCAGGTGAGCGGAACGATGGGGGCGTTCGAGGTGAAGTGGTACAAGTTCAGCACCGAGCGGGTGGACTCGGCGGACAATCAGTATCTGGACATCGTGACGGCGGCGAGCAGCTCGGACAACCTGATGCTGCTGGTGTGTGATAAGGACGGGTTCCCGATCGACTATGACACGTTCAAGGGCGCGGGCAGCCGGGGGCTGCTGTCGTTCGGTGTCGGTGGAGGGGCGACGAACTCGGGGATCGGTACGGCGGTGGGGACTTCGGACCTGTACGCGGGGACGTATTACGTGGGCGTGTGTCGCCAGCCGGCGATTGAGAACACGTACAACCCGATCAACAACGAGCTGAACCCGTTCAACCTGTTCCCGTTTGTGGATGGGCCCGCGTCGAGCTTTACGCTGAACTTTGTCAAGGGCGTGTCGGCGGTGGAGGTCCCGACGGTGCAGGAGACCTTCACGCTGGCGCAGCCGATGGTGACGCGGAGCGTGAGCCTGTCGGCGAACGAGGTGAAGTGGTACGTGATCGATACGACGGGGACGGATGTGTCGGCGGAGAACGGGCGGTTCGTAGATATCAACGTGACAAGCCCGGATATCGACTTCCCGAGCGTTTCGCTGTTTGACGCGCAGGGGCGGCTGGTGAAGTTCGGGCAGGGGACGACGCTTTCGGGTGCTGCGTACGACACGATGTCGATGGGCATCGGCAGCGGCGCGGCGCTGGGGACGTTCTTTGAAGTTGACCTCATCGGTGGCGGCAGTGAGCGTGCGCTGGGCTCGACGGGGTTCTCTGGAGCGCTGGCGGGCGGGGTGTATTACCTCGCGGTGGGCAACTCGTTCCAGGGGCAGCCGCGGGATGGCTTCCGGGTGTATGCGGACCCGGAGGAGCCGGCGAGCGGCGGGCAGATTGATCTGAAGATCAGCAGTGGGACGCGGTTGGCGACTGCGCCGGCTTCGACGAACCTCGGCGTGATCAACGGCACGGTGAGCGCGTCGACGACGCTGGGCAGTGCGCAGGCGCGGTGGTACCGGTTTGATGTGCCGGAGAATGTCAGCGGGTTGAACGGGAAGTACCTTGATCTGCGGACCACCGGCGCGGCGCGGAACACGTATCTGGCGGTCTTCGACTCGGCGGGGAATGTCATCGCCAGCGACGACAATGACGGGTTTGAGGCCAACGCGTGGATCAGCTTTGGGGTTGGTGAGAACAACGCGCTGGGTGATGACGGGCGCGTGGGTGGGCGTGACGGCACCATCAACGCGGGGACGTACTACGTGGCGGTGATGCCCGGCGCGTCGAACCAGGGGCGCGGGTTTGCGACCGCGGCGTTTGATGATGGCGAAAGCGACACGACGACGCTGGTGATCTCGCGCGGGGCGCGCACGGCGACGGCGGTGGTGGGGGCCGAGGACTTGGGCACGGCGAACTCGAACGTGATCAGCACGAGCGTGGCGGTTGCGAGCGATGCGGTGAAATGGACGCGGTTCACGCTGGCGAACCCGGTGACGCAAGCGAACGGCCGGTATCTGGAACTGGTGCTTTCGACGCTGGATACGCAGCCGGGCGCGCACGCGTCGGTTGGGATTTATGACGCGAGCGGTGCGCTGCGGGCGATTGTGAATCCGCTGAGCGAAACATCGTCGCGGCGGACGTTTGGGGCCGGGCCTTCGTTCACGGTTGCGACGGGGCAGCCTTTGTGGTTTGACGAGCGCGTGGACCTGCCCGCGGGTGAGTATTTCATGGGGATCGCGCCGCGGAACTTTGGCTTCGCGCCGCTCTTTGAGGTGATCCCGTTCGACTTTGACACGGGCGGGGCGGTATCGATCCTCATCAGCGAGGGTCAGCGGCTGGCGATTGCGCAGCCGACGAGCACGGTTGAGCTGGGCACGCTGACCGGCGGGACGAAGACGGTCAGCAGCGTACTGAGCGATCGGCTTGTGTCGTGGTACCGCTTCACGACGGATCGTGAGATCAGCCCCGCGAGCGGGTATTGGCTGGATATCGATGCGGCGGGGAGCTCGGCGGATGGGTTCGGACGCAATGTCGAGGCGCTGGCGATCTATACCAGCGACGGGCGGCTGATCACGCGGCAGGGGTTCAACAGCTTCACGTTCAAACCCGGGTTGTCGTTCGGCGCGAAGTCGCCGCTGCGGCGAATGGATGGCACGCCGGGCGAGCGTGATGTGGCGATGGGGCAGGATGGTGTGCTGCCGGCGGGTGAGTACGTGATCGGGATCGCGCAGCTCGGGATCTTCTTTGAGGACGGGTTCCAGGCGCGGCAGCGTGTGGCGATCGACGAGGGTGGGCGGCTGACGCTCAACCTGCGGTCGAATCTGCCCTCGGCGTCGTGCAACCCGGCGGATATTGCGTGCGATGATGGTGTGCCGCTGGGTGTGAACCCGGTGTGTACGAACAGCAGTACGGGGCCGAACGAAGGGGACTACAACGCGTTCTTCAGCGCGGAGGGGTTCTTCTTCCAGGCTTCGCAAGGTGTGTCGGCGGTCGGGTCGTTCTGTGATGTGGCGTGCGATGACGGCACGCCCAAGAGCGAAGCGCCGGGGTGCACGAACAACGGCGTGAACGAGGGCGATTACAACGCGTTCTTCAATGCGTTGTTCCTGCCGTGCGTTTGAGTGGGCGGATGACGCAGATCTCTTTGACCCCGGTCGCGTGAACTGGGGAAGCAACAGCGAAGCGCCGGACGGTGTACCCCCGCACATCGTCCGGCGTTGTCGCGTTCGGGGGGGTGGGGGAATTTCACAAAGAGGTCGCAGAGTTCGCAGAGGAAGAAGGCGTTGCGGAGGAAGAAGACGTCGCAGAGGAAGGCGGAGGAAAACCGAGGAAGACGGAGGGGGGGATAGAGGTGCTTTGATCGAGCTCTCAGAAGTGGTGTTGATTTGTTGGAGCCGATCGGGGCGAAGATGTTGGTGAAAAGAAAACGGCTCCGTGTGGAGCCGTTGGTTGGAGGTTGAAGTTGGATTTGGAGGAGGATTGTTCAGCGGGCGCGTTGCTGGGAGAAGTGGAGGTCGAGGAAGCGGGCGACGTAGTCGACGACGCTGAGGGCTTCGGGGATTTCGGGGTTGGTGGTGTGGCCCATGGGTTCGAAGCGCATGCCCTTGAAGCGGACGACGGCTTCGTCGACGGTGAGGCCGTATTGGAGGGCGAGGGAGAAGGCGCGGCAGAAGGCCTGGCACATGCCGGAGATCATGGAGCCTTCTTTGCTCATTTTGATGAAGATCTCACCGGGGCGGCCGTCGGCGTGGAGGCCGATGGTGAGGTAGCCCTCGAAGCCGTCGATGGTGAACTTGTGGGTGAGGCTGCTGCGGGTGGCGGGGAGGACTTGCCGGGTGGAGAGCATGGGTGGTCTCGGTGGAACGGTTCGGATTGGATTGAGAGGGGCCTTGGGGCCCCGTCGAAGGCATGATATCGGACCTTGGTTGCGGAACCCTTCAGTTTGATGGGGAATGAGGCAGAATGCCCGGGACGGGTGGGGCGATATACTTCTGGTCGGGTGGAGGAGGGCGGGTATGCTGGGGGGTGAGGGTGGGGGATGGGTGATTGGTTGAGCAGTTCGCAGCATGAGCGCATCGGTCCAACGCGTTGAGAGCCACACCCGGGTTGCCCTGGGGTCGGTGGCGTTGTTGTTGATCGTGGCGATGGCGTTCAGTGCGGGGCCGGGGCTTGGGCTTCGGCAGGAGGCGATGGCCTTTGGCGAGCTGTTGCGTGCGGAGCAGGGCTCGCGCGTGGCGGCGACGGTGAGCCGGGTGGTGCAGGGGTTGGAGCAGCGTCGCCAGCGGGAGAAGCCCGGGGTTGACGCGCGGGTGGTGGCTTTGGGTTGGGTGGGGGAGTTGGGGACCGGTGGGGGCGCGGATCGTGGGGTTGGTCGGGGTGAGGCGTTTGGGCTTGGGGTGATGCGGGATGCGGGGTTGTTGTCGCTGCCGCCGCCGGTGGTTGTTGGCTAAGCGGTTGTTCGTCGATACGGGCCAAATGTGTGCGTGCGCGAATGCGTGCGTGCGTGCTTTGGCGGGCTGGGGGCGTGTCGGCGGGGCTTGAGAGTTCTTTTACGCTCTATTCAGCGGCACTTTGAACTGAAACGAAGAAGGTTGCTCGTCGGAGACGAACGCTTCGGGCTCGGGCTTGCCGGGCACGGGTTGATCCCGTTTGTGGGCGTTTGGCTGTCGAAGGCGGGCTGATTGAAACGCACTCTCGGCGTGGGCATTGGTTGCCCGGCGCGTGAGTCAGAAGGCACCTATGTCGAAGCAAGATATCCCCATCATCGGCCCGATCCTCAACCGCATCATCGGCACGCGCAACGACCGGTTTGTGAAGAAGTACCTGCAGAAAGCGGCGTCGATCAATGCGCTTGAGCCGCAGATGCGGAAGCTGACGGACGAGCAGTTGCGGGGGAAGGTGACGGAGCTTCGGGGGCGGATCGACAAGGGTGAGTCGGCGATGGACCTGATGGTCGACGCGTTCGCGGTTGCGCGCGAGGCGATGGACCGCGGGGTGGGGATTCGGAAGATCTTTGATCCGGAGCGGAAGTTTGACCCCAGCGTGCTGCCGGCGGAAGCGCGGGCGCTGTACGACGAGACGAAGGCGAAGATGGACGCGACGGAACCCGCGGAGCCGGTTGGGCCTTGGCTGGGCAATGAAGCGCCGATTCCCGGGTGGCAGCAGGTGGACATTCCCCCGGCGTTGTACGACGCGGTGCGGGCGATTTATCCGGAGAGCCGCCCGCCGTTCCGTGCTCGGCCGTTCGATGTGCAGTTGATCGGCGCGATGGTTTTGTACCAGGGTCGCATCAGCGAGATGAAGACGGGCGAGGGTAAGACGATCGTGGCGCCGCTGGCGACGTACCTGGCGTGCATCGAGCGGATGAAGGTGCACGTGGTGACGGTGAACGATTATCTGGTGCAGCGTGACCGCGACTGGACGTTCCCGTTCTTCCGCGCGTTGGGCCTGACGGTGGGTGCGATCCACCCGCAGCATCAGCAGCCGGAGGACATGAAGCGGCAGATGTACCGCTGCGACGTGGTGTACGGCACCACGGCGGAGTTCGGGTTCGACTATCTGCGCGACAACATGAAGCGGAGCGTCGAGCTGCAGGTGCAGAAGCGGCGCGACTTTGCGATCGTTGACGAGGTGGACAGCGTGCTGATCGACGAGGCGCGTACGCCGCTGATTATCTCGGGGCAGGCGACAGAGCACCGTCCGCGGTACGAGATGGCGGACCAGCTTGCGCGGCACCTGGTGGGGAAGCAGCGGCCTTGGCAGCAGGCGGACGACGAGGTTGAGCAGTGCAAGAAACTGATCAAGGGGATCGAGGGTGATATCCGCAACGCGCGCGACAAGGCGAAGTTGCCGGCGTTGCAGGCGCGGATCAAGACGGAGCGTGATCGCCTGCCGCAGCTTGAGGCGGTGCGGGCGAAGTTCACGCAGTATTATGAGGTGCACCAGGAGCGGAAGCAGGTGCACCTGACGCACAAGGGCGTTGAGGAAGCTCAGAAGACGGCGAAGATCGGGTCGTTCTACGTTGGCGAGAACATGGATGTGCCGCACCTGCTGGAGCAGGCGCTGCGGGCGCACGTCGTGTATCAGAAGGACAAGGACTACATCGTTGCGCCGTCGGAGAATCCGCAGACGGGGCGTGTTGAGCCCAGCGTGATCATCGTGGACGTTTCGACGGGCCGCCCGATGGTCGGGCGGCAGTGGTCGGACGGTCTGCACCAGGCGGTCGAGTGCAAGGAAGCGGTGCCGATCAAGCTGGAGACGCAGACGGTGGCGACGATCACCGTTCAGAACTTCTTCAAGATGTACAAGCGTCTGGCGGGCATGACGGGCACGGCGGACACCGAGGCGCAGGAGTTCCACGACATCTACAAGCTGGACGTGGTGACGATCCCGACGAACAAGTCGGTGGCGCGTCGAGACTTCGACGACATCATCTTCCTGACCGAGAAGGACAAGTGGGAGCGGATCGTCGAGGAGATCAAGAACTTCCACGACCTGGGCAGGCCCGTGCTGGTGGGGACTACGAGCGTTGAGAAGAGCGAGATGCTCTCGGAGATGCTGACGAAGAAGCACGGGATCAAGCACGAGGTGCTGAACGCGAAGCCGGAGAACATCGAGCGTGAGAGCCACATCGTTGAGAACGCGGGCCAGCTTGGCTCGGTGATGATCGCGACGAACATGGCCGGCCGTGGTACGGACATCAAGCTGGGCAAGCTTTCGCGTGAGGCGCTGCTGGAGCACTGGTTGCGGCGCGGGATCTGTCCGCGCGAGGTGAACACGCAGACGGGCGAGGTGGCGCTGCGCGAGGCGATCTATCGCAAGATGGGCCCGGCGGAGTTGAACCTGCCCAAGCGCGAGGTTGAGTCGATGAACTTCGAGCAGCTCGAATCGAAGCTGCTGAAGAAGTGGGCAGCCGGGAACACGTGGCTGACCGACCGCGACATCGAGCGGATGAGCAACGAGCGTCTCCGCGACGAACTGGACCGCAACGGGCGGTTCCTGCTGCACAGGGCGCGGTGGTTCGAGTCGATCGAGGACCTGGGCGGTCTGCACGTCATCGGCACCGAGCGGCACGAGAGCCGGCGCATTGACAATCAGCTCCGCGGCCGGTCGGGGCGTCAGGGTGACAAGGGCAGCAGCCGGTTCTTCATCAGCCTGCAGGACGACCTGATGAAGTACTTCGGGGGTGAGAGTGTGGGCAAGATGCTCTCCCGCATCGGCATGAAGGAGGGCGACGCGATCGAGAATCCGATGCTCAGCAAGAGCGTGGAACGCGCCCAGCGCAAGGTCGAAGAGTTGCACTTCCAGCGGCGGAAGAACATCCTTGAGATGGACGAGGTGATGGAGCACCAGCGGCGCGGGTTCTACGGCCTGCGTCAGCGCGTGCTGGAAGGGCGCGAGCTTCGGGCGCTGTTCTTTGAGTACATCGGTGCCGCGGTGAGCGAGTCGGTCAACGACTACCTCGCGAAGGACTATCCGCAGCGGTGCATCGCGGAGTTTGCGAAGAACCAAGCCGAGTGCACGGTGCTGCCCAACAGCCTGCGCGGGCTTGATCAGCGTGAGACGGAAGAGGTGATCCGCCAGACTGCACGCGAGGATTGGCGGAACAACATCGCCATCACGCTTGGCGAGTACCTGAACACCGACATCGGCGAGGACATCGACGGCGACGGTGCCGGTGCTCGCGAGCACCTCGACGCGCCGGCGCTCTCACGCTGGGCGCAGGAACGATTCGGCGTGGAGATCGCGCCGGAGGAGCTCAGCGCGTTGGCGAAGGAGGGGCGTCGGGCGCTGCAGGATCGGCTGTTTGAAGCCGCGGATAAGAAGATCGAAGCGCTGGACCTGGTGGGGATCGGTAAGTACTTCGAGCCGAACTACGGCGCTGTGGAACTGAGCAAGTGGGTCGAGAACAAGTTCGGCTTCGAGGTGAAGACCAGCGAGATCATCTCGGCGCAGCAGGAGAGCCTTGAGAAGGTCGACGCGTTGATCGTCGGCAAGGCGGAGAAGCTGTACGAGAAGCGTGAGATCGAGTTCCCCGTGGACTTCATGCTCGAGACGATGAAGGCCGGGCGGAGCCAGGGGATGCAGCAGGCGGTTGAACGCTTCCTGCGTGACGTGCGTGCGCGGTTCGGCTTGAAGTGGGAGGTCGCGGAACTGCTGAAGAAGCATCCGATCGACGTGACGAAAGAGCTGCGGGCGGCGTCGGAGAAGTCGCTGAAGGAGAACCGAATCGAGGCGTGCCTTCGCGAGGCGAACGGCAAGAAGACCTTCGACGAGTTGCAGGCGTATTTCAGGGAGACCTTCGAGGCGGAACTGCCCGAGCATGTCCGCTACCTCGAGGGTCAGGAGCGTGCCGACGCGGTACGGTCGGCGCTTGAGTCGCTCGTTCGAGGCGAACTGATCTTCTTCGAGCGGACGATCATGCTCAACGTGCTGGACCCGATGTGGCAGGACCACCTGCACGCGATGGACCAGCTGCGCGACACGATCGGCTTCCGCGTGTATAGCCAGCAGGACCCGCGGATCGAGTACAAGCGTGAGGGCTCGCGGCTGTTCAATGAGATGATGAAGCTCGTGCGTGAGCGCGTGACGGATTACATCTTTAAAGTGGAGGTGAGGCCGCAGGTCGCGCCGCCGCAGCAGAGCGGGATGATGATGGGCGGGCGCCCGAACGGGATGCCCGGCGGGATGAACGGCGCGGGGCCGATGATGGGCCGGCCTTCGATGATGGGCGCTGGCGGTGCGGGCGTGACGACCCGCCCGACGGGCTCGGCACCGGGCGGTGGGGGCGGGGGTGGTGGTGGGGGCGATTCACCCTACTACAGCCCGCCGACGCCTCGGGCCTCGACGCAGGATGCAGGGAATGCCGAACCGAACCAGAACGGAAATGGCGGTGGTGGCTCGACGATCGCGTGATTGGTCGTTCGGCACTCGGCGGGGCAACCCGTGCGGGTTCGCTGCGTATGGCTGTGTGTCGCCCGTTCGGTTTGCGGGTACGCTGACGGTGCAGTCTCAGCGGGCGGCGTTGGTGGTTTGTGGTGACGGGGCGGTTTTTCACGCGGAGGTCGATTTCCATGCTCGCGCACACGTCGCTTCAGAATGCCCGGATGAATCGCCCGTCGGTTGCTCGTCCCCGCGGCGGGTTCACCTATGTCGAGATGCTCGTGGTGCTGATCATCATCGGACTGCTGGTGGCGATCTCGCTGCAGGTCGGTCGCGCGGTGAGCGAGGGCGGGCGGCTGCGACAGACCGAGGCGACGCTTCGCGTGCTCGATCAATCGCTGACGGCGTATATGGCCGAGAACCCGGGGCAGTTCCCCGGTGAGATCGTCGACGCTCGCGGCGAGGTGTATCCGATGATCGACGGTCGCTGCTTGAACGCGTGGAATGGCGATCAGGCGAACGTCGCGCCGGCGTGGCCGAGCCTTGGGCTGTATCTTTCGGTGGTGACGAAGAACGGCAAGATCGCGCCGACGATCACGGGATTGGACTCGTCGCTGATCCAGGTCGTGAACTTCCCGGCGCAGCAGCCTGGCTTTACGCAGCCGGAAGAGCAAGTGGGGAGCAACACGCGAGCACAACAGTTGTTCACCGTGCTCGACGGGTGGGGGCGGCCGTTCCGGTTCGTGCATCCGAAGTACGACGGCGGATACGGCGACGTCTTCAAGCCTGTCGGCGGAACGGGGACGGGGTTCACCAGCGTTGGGCGCGGGAATCTTGAACTGCAGCTCCCCACGGCTGGTGGCGGAAATCGGAACGTGCGGTTCCGTCGCTCGGCCATGCCGTTCAATCCGGACGGCGGCAACTACACCGCGGGCGATGGATCGGGCAATGGCGCGTGGGTTGGTGACGCGGACGAGGGGTTGTGTGCGGCGGATCGGCCGTACTTTTACTCGGCCGGGCCCGACGGCAACCCGGGCACGCGCGGGGACAACGTGTACTCGGTGAAGCCGTCGTTCCCCGCTGAGAGCGGCACGTCTGGGCAGTGACGGCTGGTGAAGCGACCGACGGCGTGAAGGCGTCACGCCGGGTGGGGAGAGATCTGGTGGTGCGGACGCGGAAGTGAAGCTGGGCCGGGTGTTCGGGGTGCAGCGGCGGCCGAGGGTCCGAGAGCCTGGCAAATGCGTCGATAAAGGTGGCAAGCCGGCGGAGTGCGGGCTACGATCTGATCACAGACGGGGCGTAGCGCAGCTTGGTAGCGCGTTTGGTTCGGGACCAAAAGGTCGGAGGTTCAAATCCTCTCGCCCCGATTGACGATTGAAACGCCCGCAAGGCAAGCACTTGCGGGCGTTGTCGTTTTGAGGATACGGACGCAACGGCTATGGCCTATCACATCACGCCTCGCTCCGCACTGAAGCACCGTCCTGCTACCGATCACTGGATGACGGGCTTGAGTGCATGGCGGGGTACATCGATGTTGTTGAGCGGCTGACGCCGGTGGCGTATATCGGGCAGTTGTGACCGGGCGTTGTGTTCGATGAGCGAAGCCTCGACCGAAGGAGTGGAGAAGAACGCAAAGTCCCTCCTCTCTTCTGTAATCTGCGCCGATTTGCTCGAAGATTGAGCTTGACGGCGTGGATCAACTCCTGCAAGCAACTCGTGCGGAGTTTTCACTCCGCGGTTGGCTTCACATCCGCCCACGTGATACCAAACCGTGCGAGGTATTTTCGCAGGCGGTCGGCGTCGTTGCCGCTGGTCTTTTTCTTTCGCGATTCGGAGAAGAGTTCGCGGCCAGCTTCGGAGATTGATCGGCTTCTTTGGCAGACGCTCAGTACGTCGGCGAGTTGGACGCGGTCGAAGCGGTCGAGTTCGCTCGCGCGGGCTTCGCCCATGATTCGGCCGCAGATGTCGATGGTGGAGTGCTTGTCGGTCGGAGTCTTCCACGCGCTTCGCAGGCGGAGGATCTCGGCCTCGCTGACGGGCTCGGTGATTCGCCCGGCGGGGGAGAGCGTGGCCATGCGGGTGACCGAGGCGGCGAGGTCGCGGAAGTTTCCCGTCCATTGAGCCTCGTTCGAGTTGGCGAAGGCGAGGTACCGCTGGCGGGCTTCGGTGCTGAAACGCACTGTGCGGCCGGTGCGCTTGGCGAACTGCACAAGCTCGTAGTCGAGGTTCGGCTCGATGTCCTCTCGGCGGTCTTTCAGCGCGGGGAGCCGGAAAGTCCAGAGGTTGATGCGTGCGAGCAGGTCGTCGCGGAAGCGGCCCTCGGCGACGTGGTGGAGCAGTTCGCGGTTTGTACCGACGATGAGACGGAAGTCGCTGGTGATCTCTTCATCGGCGCCGAGAGGGAGGAAGCGTTTCTCCTCGAGCGCACGGAGGAGCATGGCCTGTTCGTCGAGGCCCAGTTCGCCGATCTCGTCGAGGAAGAGCACGCCCGTGTGGGCGGAGCGGAGCAGGCCCGGTCGGTCGGCCGCGGCACCGGTGAAGGCACCTTTCTTATGCCCGAAGAGGGTGGACATGGCGGTGTCGCCGCGGAGGGTGGCGCAGTTGATCTCGACGAACGGACCTTCGACCTGACGGCGGTGTTTCTTCAGCTCGTAGATCCGGCGCGCAAGATGGCTCTTGCCGGCACCTGTCGGTCCGGTGAGAAGGATCGGATCGACGGAGTTTGCGGCGACGTGTTCGAGCTCTTCGATCAGCGCGTTGAAGGCTGGGTTGCGGGTGGCGATGCCTGATTTCAGGCCCGTGATGTTGTCGGAAAACTCACGCTGGAAGCGGGCGGCGATCGAGTTGTACTTCGACAGGTCGAGATCGATGATGCGGTACTCGCCAGCGGGGTCGTTGGTTTTGAACGCCGGGCTGGTCTGGATGAGCTTGGCGGGGAATCGCTTGGTCTCTGCGAGGAGGAAGAGGCAGATCTGTGCGACGTGGGTGCCGGTGGTGATGTGGAGGAGGTACTCCTCGTTCTCCTGGTCGAAGGTGTACGCGGATGCGAAGTCGTGCAGGGCGGTGAAGACCTCTTCAAAATCCCAAGGGTCGCGCGGGTCTACGAGATGAAGCCGGACCTCGGTGTTTGGCGAGATCTGGGCGATGTCCTCGCGGACGAGCTTGGCGAGCGAGGTGCCCATACGCGGATAGAGCAGTTCGAGGCGATCGACGGCGAAGTCGTCGTGCTGGGCGAGCGAGACGGTGGGCCGCCAGCGCTCCCAGCGGTTGAGCGATTTTCCGGTGTCGAGGGTGGTGCCGAGGAGTCCGAAGATGACGCGTTTGGGTGTCATGCGATCTGATGGTATACGAAATTATCCAAAAAGATAGATTTGAGTCGCATTGTGCGAACAAAAACGAGGATCTGAACCCGGAATCGAGGGTTGGAGAGTTGGCACGCGACGTGCAAATGGGGTGTTGTCGACGCGGCGTGTGAGCTGCGGCGGTGGGGGGGGGGAAGGGGGAAAGGTGGCAGAGTCGGCGGGGATGGGAGGGAAGCGGGTGGGGCGGGGAAGGCCGCGCGTTGGTTTTTGGAGGTGATCTATGGCGAACAAGTCACTGTTTGCATCGCTGATGGGGAAGATGATGCCGCGGGCGGACGCGCGGAACAACGCGGGCGGCGTGGCGTACGCGATGACCTCGAAGCAGGCGCTGGCGCAGTACGCCGTGACGGGTTGCTTCAACGGCACGTTCTATGCGGACGCGGATGAGCAGCTTGCGAAGGTGATCGAGCTTGCGCGCGATGTCGAGCCCGAGTTTGTGGCGCGTGTGGCGCTGTATGCGCGGACGAAGGGGAACATGAAGGACACGCCGGCGGTGCTGGTGGTGTTGCTGAGTGTCGTTTCGCCCGGGCTGATGGCGGAGGTCTTTGATCGCGTGATCGATTCGCCGCGGATGCTGCGCAGCTTTGTGCAGATCGTGCGGTCGGGCGTGGTCGGGCGGAAGAGCCTGGGCACGCTTCCGAAGCGGCTGGTGATCCGGTGGATCGAGTCGAGGTCGGACGAGCAGATCTTCCGCGCGTCGGTGGGTGCGAACCCGTCGCTGGCGGACGTGATCCGGATGGTGCACCCGAAGCCGACGACGGCGACGCGGGCGGCGCTGTTCGGGTACCTCGTGGGCAAGCCGCACGACGCGACGGAGCTGCCCCAGCTTGTCAAGGACTTCGAGTCTTTCAAGGCGAATCCCTCGTCATTCGGCGGTGACGCGCTGCCGGACGTGCCGATGGAGATGCTCACGAGCCTTGCGTTGCAGAAGCCGCATTGGAAGGCGCTGGCGCTCAAGGCGTCGTGGCAGACCCTTCGGATGAACCTGAACACCTTTGCACGTCAAGGCGTGTTCGATGATCCGTCGACGGTTCAGCGGGTTGCGGCGAAGCTTCGGGACGCGCAGGCGATTGCGCGTTCGCGGGTCTTCCCGTACCAACTGATGGCGGCCTTCACGAACGTCGGCAAGAACGTGCCCTCGGAAATCCGCGAAGCGTTGCAGGACGCGATGGAGATCGCGATCGGCAACGTGCCGACGATCGACGGGAAGGTGTGGGTCTTTCCGGACGTTTCGGGCTCGATGCAGTCGCCGGTCACGGGTTATCGCAAGGGTTCGTCGAGCAAGGTTCGGTGCATCGACGTTGCGGCGCTGGTCGCGGCGGCTGTGGTGCGCAAGAACCCGGGCGCGGGCGTGCTGCCCTTCAGCGACGGCGTCGTCACGATGACGCCGGCGTTGAACCCGCGGGACAGCGTGATGACCAACGCTCAGCGATTGGCCTTGCTGCCCTCGGGCGGCACCAACTGCGCGGCGCCGCTGGCGGAACTGAATCGGCAGAGGCTTCGCGGCGACCTGCTGATCTACGTCTCCGACAACGAGTCGTGGATCAACAGTAACGGCGCGAACGCCCTTCGTGGAACGACCGAAACGATGGTCCAGTGGCGAGAGTTCAAGCGGCGGAACCCGAAGGCCAAACTTGTGTGCCTTGACGTGCAACCCGCGGGCACAACCCAAGCGCCGACAAGCGGCGACGTGCTGAACATCGGTGGCTTCGGCGATTCGGTCTTCAGTGTGATCGCGGAGTTCAACAACGGAACGCTCAATCCCGACCATTGGGTGTACGTCATCGAGAAGGAGTCAATCAGAGTGATGAGTTGATGGTGAGGGTGGCCCCTCCCCACACTTGCCCCGCAAGGGAAGTGTGGGGAGGGTGACGGGGGGGGAGAGGTCAACGGACGGGGACAGAGAAGGCCAAGGTGAGAACTCGAAACATGAAAGGAGAATGAACGGTCGGGGCGAATGCGCGGTTGGGAGTACATGGCTCGGTCACGCTCCGGAGTCGGAGCGAATGCGGGTTCGAATCTCGCACCACGGGCAACCGTGGACCGTCGTCGAAAGACGAAACTCTCGCCCGGAACTTGTCGCCCCGGTCGACCGGCGGGGATCGGTGATTGATGAGCCGAGCCCGACGGTCCACGACGAATGCTCGGTGGGACTACACGTACAAAACGTCCAGGTCACGGGTTCGAATCCCGTCGGCTCCGCTTGATTGATGTGGGGCCGTAGCTCAGCTGGAAGAGCGGGAAAAAGTCTCATCAACTCTTGCCGTCGTGGATCGACGGGTTTGGAATGCAACCTCGTAGCTCAGTAGGAATCAGAGCGCCGCACTACGAATGCGGAGGTCGCAGGTTCGAATCCTGCCGGAGTTATTGGAATGGATCGGCGGCGTGCCGATCCCGGGCGAATGCAGGCCGGACTACATTTGATCTGCTGGTTGCGGGTTCGAATCCCGCCCCGTAATGCTGAATGTGGCGGAGCGGGTAGCTCAAGTGGCGAGAGCGTGCAGGAATGTCTGGCCGAGATTCGTCGCTCGGGATCGGCGCGGCGCTGAGCGAGACGATGTGGTTGTTGAGTGGTGCTGATCGTTGATCGGCGGAAGAGGTGCGAGTATGTCAAACGAAGTGAAATCAATCTCGGAATCAGCGAGCACGCCGAGCGGTCGGTTTGTTCCCACGGGCGAGGCGACGGCGATCATGCCCGTGCTAGATGGAAAGGTCACGCCGATCCGTGTGATCGGTACGCCGACGATCCGCGGGGACTTTGATGATCTCTGCATCAAGCAGGCGATCAACACGCGGCTGGCGCCGGGTGTGACGGACGTGGTTCTGAACCCGGATGCGCACGCCGGGTATGGCGCACCGATCGGCTGCGTGATGGTTTCGCCTACGCATATCTATCCGGGCCCGGTGGGTGTGGATATCAAGTGCTCGATGAGCCTGCTGCAGTTTGAGTTGGAGGAGCAGGCGGTGGCGGACAAGCGCACGCGGCGTGCGCTGATCGAGGCGATCCTGGAGCGCACGCCCACGGGTGCGGGGCGTGGTGCGCGCTGGGCGAAGAAGGGCCGACGGTTCGCGCCGGAGCTTGGTCAGCGCATCGTGACGGAAGGTGCCTCGGCGGGTGTGCTCAGCGAACTGGGTATCCCTACGCACTGGGCGCAGCGATGCGAGGACTCGCACCATGTCGGTCACGACGGCACGATCGATGCCCTGCGTTCGCGGCTCGAACTTCACACCGACAGCGAGCACAAGGCGAACCTCTTTCAATCGAAGATCGGCCAGCTCGGCTCGTATGGTGGTGGTAACCACTTTGGCGAGTGCGAGATTGTGCAGGTCGAACAGACCGAGCGTGCAATCTCCGCGGCTGAAGTCTTTGGTCTGCGTCACGAGAATGTGGCGTTCCTTTCGCACTGCGGATCGCGTGGTTGGGGTGCGCTTCTGGCTGACGGTCAGTTCAAAGTGATGCAGAAGAAGTTCGCCGACTGGGGAATCCCGCTTCCGGGGAACGATCGTCATATGGTGCACGCGCCGCTGGGTTCACCCGAGGCGAACGCGTATCTCGATGACATGGCGCTGGGTGCGAACTTCGCAACGGTGAACCACATGCTCATCAACGCGCTGGTGCTGGAAGCGTTCCAGGAGGTGATCCCGGGCGTGAAGGGAAGCCTTGTGTACTTCATCAGCCACAACATCGCGCGGCAGGAGATCGTGAACAACAAGCCCGCGTGGGTGCACCGCAAGGGCGCTACGCGGGCGTTCCCCGCGCATCACCATGCGCTGAAGGGGACGCTGTTCGAGCGGACGGGTCACCCGATTTTGCTGCCGGGCAATCCGCAGGACGGCTCGGCGGTGATGGTCGCGGAGGCGGGCGCGGAGCTGTCGTGCTATAGCGTGAACCACGGCGCGGGTCGGCGGATGAGCCGCACAGCCGCGACGCGGACGTTCGATCAGCAGCAGATCGACAAGAGCTTTGACCGCGCGGACATTTTGACGAACTGCCGGAACTATCCGATGGACGAAGCGCCGCGGGCGTACAAAGACTTTGAAGAAGTGCTGACGAGCGTGAAGAAGGCCGGGCTTGCGAGTGAAGTGGCTCGGCTGCGTGCGCGGTTTGTGATCAAGGACGGCGACAAGGCCGACGACTGATCACGTGTTTGAAGTTCGTGGATTCTTTGATTAATGACTGGTGTACGTCGTGCGGCAACGTCACGGCGGATTGATGCAAAGGCCGGCGGATGATCCTGATTGACGGTTCACAAGGCGAGGGCGGTGGTCAGATCCTTCGGACAGCGCTCGCGCTGTCGATGGTCACCGGTCGGGCGTTTCGCTTGACGAAGATCCGGGCTGGGCGACAGAAGCCCGGGCTCATGCGTCAGCACCTCACGTGCGTACAAGCGGCGGCGCAGATCAGCTCTGCCCAGGTCATCGGTGCAGTTGTCGGCTCGGGTGAGATCACCTTTACGCCCGGTGCCATTCGCGCCGGTGAGTATCACTTTGCTATCGGTACGGCTGGCGGCACGATGCTGGTGCTTCAGGCGGTATTGCCGGCGTTGCTGCGCGCGGGTGGGCCTTCGGTGGTGGTGGTTGATGGCGGGACGCACAACAAGGCCGCTCCGCCGTTCGAGTTCTTCGAGCGTGCGCTTGTGCCGGTACTTCAGAGAGCGGGTGTTCACATCGAAGCGCAGCTCGATCGGCACGGCTTTTATCCGGCCGGGGGCGGGCGTTTGGTGGTCAAGGTCACGCCCACAACAGAAGCTCGATCGGTTGAGCTTCTTCGACGCGGCGCGATCGTTGAGATGCGGGCCAGGTCGATCGTCTCGCGGCTGCCGCGAGGTATTGCCGTTCGTGAACTTGAAGTACTGTGCGAGCGGCTGGGGCTGAGCGAGGATCGGGCGGAGATTGTCGATGTGCCTTCGCCGAAGGGCCCGGGCAACGCGTTGGTGGTCGAGGTGCGCAGCGAGCAGGTCGGTGAGGTCTTCTCGGCGATCGGTGAAGTGGGTAAGCCCGCTGAACAGGTTGCCAGCGAGCTCGCAAGAGATGTTCGGGCGTACGTTGACGCTCCGGGGGCCGTGGGAACGTACATGGCGGATCAGTTGATGGTGCCGCTGGCGGTCTTGGGCGGGGGCGCGTACACAACGGGACCGTTGAGCGAACACGCGAAGACGAATATGCAGATGGTCAAGCTCTTCGGCGTGAATGTCCGTGCGGATGAGGACGGCACGGTGCGTGTCGGTGCATTGCCTGTGTCTTGATGAACATATCTTCTGAAGACAAGTGCCATCGTGATTGACGAACGGGCTTGCAACAGTGTGAGGTTTGGGTATTCTGCGGTTGCGTGAGCAACCCTTGGACTGTTGATCGTGTGCTTGCTCTTTCACCCGACGCGGGTTCGGCGTCGGCTGGCTCGGCGTTGGCATCGGCTTCGAAGTGGACGCTCATGCAGCGTAGCGAGCGCGCGGTCTGGGGGCTGTGTCAGGGCAGCGGGAAGGAGCCGTATCAGGTCCGTATTGATCTCGGTGAACCGGCGTTTAAGTGCAGTTGTCCGAGCCGAAAGTTCCCGTGTAAGCACGGGATCGGTTTGTTGCTGCTGCTGGCGAAGAATGAAAAGGGGTTCGCCTCTGCTGATGAGCCGGGCTGGGTTTCGGAGTGGATTGAGGGCCGCCAGGAACGTGCGGTAAAGAAGGTTGAAAAGGCGGCCGCGCCACCGAAGCCGGTCGATGCCGAGGCTCAGGCGGCTCGGCAAGCGAAGCGTGAAACGCGGGTGCGAGATGGCGCTGCGCAGTGCCGGGTGTGGCTGACGGATCTTGCCCGCCGCGGGCTTGCGTCGGTGCAGAGTGAAGGCTCGGCGTTCTGGGAAGAACCGGCAGCGCGGATGGTCGACGCGCAGGCACCGGGGCTCGCGGCGGCGATCCGCAGGATCGGGCAGGCAATGTCGTCGGGTGATGGCTGGCCCGCGCGAACGACGGACATGATGGGCCGGTTGAGTTTGCTGCTTTCAGCGGCGGAGAGAATCGACACACTCCCGCAAGACCTGGCCCAAGATGTGCGCGTCGCGCTCGGTTGGACGCAGAGCAAAGATGAAGCGATGGAGCAACCCGGGGTTGCCGATCGATGGATGGTGCTTGGGCAAGTTGTCGAGGATGAAGATCGATTGCGCGTTCGGCGGACGTGGTTGGCCGGGCGTCAGACAAAGCGGCATGCGCTCGTTCTGGAGTTCGCCGTTGGGCAGCAGCCGATGGACGCGACTTTGCAACCGGGGACGGAGTTTGACGGCGAGGTGGCGTTCTATCCGTCGTGTGTGCCGTTGCGAGGGTTGGTGAAGAGTCGTCAAGGTGTTGCCGAGGCGTTGCGTGCAGTTGATCGTGACGTGGGTGATGACGCGTGCGAGTGTGCGCTGCGGCGGTATGCCGAAGCGCTGGCGAAGCTGCCGTGGATTACGCGCTGGCCGATGGTCTTGATCGGTGTGAAACCCGGTTTGGAGTCGGAACGATTCGGTGTAGTGGACAAGTACGGCCGAAGTTTGCCCGTGAAGTCGCGGGAAGGCGATCTGTGGCGGTGGGTATCCGCCAGCGGCGGCCGGGCGGTTGATCTGTTTGGCGAATGGGATGGCGAGCACTTTCTGCCGGTGGCGATGCTGCCCGGCGTGTGCGAATCGTTCGAAGACCTTGCGCCGAGGTGGAGCGCGTGAGCCACGTTCGAGAGTCGATCACGGGGGTGGGCTTGGCCGAGCTTGGTGCGCGGGCGCTGCTGGGAACAGAGCGGACCGGCGGCTCGTCAGGTGAACCTGATGCCCTGCTTCGTCAAGCCGCGGTGCACGGACTGCGAGCCAGAGCGGGGTTCATTCCCAACGCAAAAGTTCAAGCGATTTCGACTTGTCCGGATGATGATCGGCCGGTGGTCTGTGCGGCGTGCGCGGCAACGTTGCGGCGTGTGTTGAGCGAAAAGAGCACGCAGTTGCTGGAAGAGTGGTCGAAACTCGCGGTTCTGCGTGGGCAGCGAGCACCGGAGATGCTGGTGCCCCAGATGCTCGACATTTGGGTAAAGCAGTCGAACGTCGCGATGACCGTGTGGCAGGCGATGGGTACGAGGGCGGCGTGGTTGCAAACACTGAATCCCGCGTGGCAGAAGCGCGTTGGCATCTCAGCCTTGCCTGAAGATCTCGATGCGATCTGGGAGAGCGGCCGGTTTGCCGAGCGGTTGGCGCTGCTGAGCTCGGTTCGGGAGTTCGCGCCGAAGTTGGCGGAACGGTTGTTGCGCGCGACATGGTCGCAGGATTTGGCCGACCATCGGCGGAAGTTCATCGCGCAGATGAGTGTGAATCTGTCGTTGGACGACGAGCCGGTGCTGGAGTGGGCACTGGATGATCGCAGCAAGCAGGTCCGTGAAGAGGCTGCGAAGCTCCTGTCAAGCCTTCGCGGGTCGCGGTACGCGGCTCGGATGATCGATCGAGCGGCGGCGATGTTCAAGGTCGAGAAAGTGAAGACGGGATTGCTGCGCCGCACGAGCGAGGTGGTCACGATCGAGCCGACGATGACGTGGGACGAGACGTGGGAGCGGGACGGACTGGAGGAGAAGCCGCCGGACTCGATTGGGATTCGTGCGTGGTGGATGGTTCAGGTGCTGTCGCGGACACAGCTCGAAGCGTTGACCGAGAGACTTGGATTGACCCCGCAGCAGATGATCGACGCGGCGGCTCGAAGCGATTACGCAGAGAATGTGCTGAACATGTTCATCAGCGCCGCGGCTCTGCTGCGAAGCGAAGTTTGGAGTGAGCTGCTCATTCGCCATGCGCTTGTGAAAGATCTGAGGCCCATCGTCAATGTCGTCTCGCTGCTCCTGACAGCACTGCCTTCGGCGAAGTTTGAATCGATCATCCTTGAGTTGCTCCGGACCGAACGGTTGAGCTCGGAAGCGTGGATCACGATCCTGTTTGCCGCGAACAGGTACTTGTCCGAGCCGTTGACCATCGCGACGATTTCCACGCTCGCGGATGCCAAGAAGTTTCATGGCGGCAATGACTGGGCGGTGTTGCCGTACATTGATCGGTTGTCCTTGCTGGGTCATCCGAGTGAGAGCACGTTGAGTGCGGTGGAGCGGCTTGTTTCGACGAGATTTTCGGAGAAGCCGCCGCCGTCGGCCGTGCGGTACGCCGATGTTTTTCGTCTCCGGGTCAGTATGCACAAGGAGTTTGAAGTATGACCGCAACGGTGAATCCCGCAGTGACGACGCTGCGTCAGACCGCTGAGAGCGAGTACGCCGCAGAGCTCGCGGCGTTGGCGAAGGTCGACGATCGCGAGAAGCCGCCGCGGTGGAGGCTTTCGCCTTGGGCGGTGGTGACGTACCTGATGGGCGGCAAGCTCAAGGACGGCACGGTCATCACGCCCAAGTACGTCGGCAATCAGCGGTTGATCGAGATCGCGGTGGCGACGTTGGCGACGGACCGGGCGTTGCTGCTGCTGGGTGTACCCGGCACGGCGAAGAGCTGGGTGAGCGAGCATCTGTCCGCGGCGATCAGCGGCGATTCAACGCTCGTTGTTCAAGGCACCGCGGGCACGCCTGAGGAAGCGGTGCGCTACGGCTGGAACTACGCGATGCTGCTTGCGAAAGGGCCCAGCAAAGAAGCGATGGTCGCGGGCCCCGTGATGCGCGGCATGACCGACGGAAAGATTGTTCGTATCGAAGAACTCACACGCATGCCCAGCGATGTGCAGGATTCGCTGATCACGATCCTCTCCGAGAAGACGCTGCCGATCCCTGAGATCAACTCAGAAGTTCGAGCGACGAAGGGGTTCAACATCATCGCGACGGCGAACGACCGTGACAAAGGCGTGAACGAGCTGTCGAGCGCGCTGAAGCGACGGTTCAATACCGTGGTGCTGCCCGTGCCCGATTCGCTCGATGAAGAGGTCGGGATTGTTGAGCAGCGTGTGAAGCAACTCGGGCGGGCGCTGGAGATCCCGGCCGAGCCGCCGGCGGTTGAAGAGATCCGTCGGATCGTGACGGTCTTCCGCGAGCTTCGCGACGGGAAGACACTCGACGGCAAGAGCAAGCTCAAGCAGCCCAGCGGCTCGCTCTCGACGGCCGAAGCCATCAGCGTGATGACCAGCGGGATGGCCCTGGCCGCGCACTTCGGTGAAGGAACGATCAAGGCGAACGACGTTGCGAGCGGGATCATCGGCGCGATTGTCAAAGACCCGGTGCAAGACCGCGTGGTGATGCTGGAGTATCTTGAAACGGTCGTGAAGGAGCGCGACGGATGGAAGGACGTCTATCGCGCGTGCAAGGAACTGCTGTAAGCGATGCCCGCGACGATCGACATCCTGGGTGTTCGGCACCACGGGCCGGGCTCGGCGCGGATGGTGCTTGCGGCGCTTGACAAACTTCAGCCCGACGCTGTGCTGATCGAAGGCCCGCCCGATGCGCACGACGTGCTGAGTTTCGCGTCGCACGCAGAGATGCGCCCGCCGGTGGCGTTGCTGGTGTACGAGCCGGACGAGCCGTCGAACGCCGCGTATTACCCGTTCGCGGATTTTTCGCCCGAATGGCAGGCTATTCGCTGGGCACAGCGGCACTCGGCGGAGGTGCGATTCATCGACCTGCCTTGGTCGAATCGCCAGCCGGATGAAAAGAAGCTATCCGAATCCTCGGTCGTTGAGGATGACACGCTGGACAAGCTGGACAAGCCGGACAAGCCTGGCCAGCCACAGCAGATTCGCCGCCGTATCGATCCGTTGGAGGAGCTTGCTCACGCGGCCGGGTATGAGGACGGCGAAGGGTGGTGGGGGAGATTGATCGAGGAGCAGCATCACCAGCGAGAGCAAGTTGACAAGGGTGAGAACGCCCTTGCGGTGTTCGGTGCGATCATGGAGGCGATGCGAGCGGTTCGCGCGACCGAGCACGTCGATGAAGCGGATCGCAACGATATCGAGAATGCCCGGCGTGAAGCACACATGCGCCGCGCGATCCGTCAGGCGACAAAGCAAGGCTTCTCTCGGATCGTGGTGGTTTGCGGTGCATACCACGCTCCGATGCTCACGAGCGACGCCCTCGAACGGGTTGGCAGCAAGAGCGACGATCAGCTGTTGAAGGGTCTCCCAAAGCGAAAGACGGCCGCAACGTGGATCCCATGGACCAACGATCGGCTCTCGATGTGGTCGGGGTACGGCGCGGGTGTTGTCTCGCCCGGGTGGTACGGGCATGTGTGGGAGCACGCGGATCAACCGGCCGTGCCCTGGATGACCCGCGTTGCCCGGCTGCTTCGCGAAGAGGACATCGACGCGTCGCCCGCGCACGTGATCGAGTCCGCCCGTCTTGCGCAAACACTCGCCTCGCTCCGCGGGCGTTCGATGGTCGGTCTCAACGAACTGACCGAAGCCACGCTGTCGGTGATGTGCGGCGCCAATCCGCTGCCGCTGAAAGTCATCGAGCGCAAGCTCATCGTCGGCGTGTGCCTTGGTTCAACCCCCGATGAGACGCCCGCCGTTCCGCTGCAGCGTGATCTCGCCGCTCGGCAGAAGGCGCTGCGCCTCAAACCCTCGGCTGACGACACGTTGCTCGACCTTGACCAACGCAAGGAAACAGACCTCGAACGCAGCCGCCTGCTGCACCGCCTGTGCATCTTGAATGTCGAGTGGGGCCTTCGGCAGCAGAGCGCGGTGAAAAGCACCGGCACGTTTCACGAGGTGTGGAAGCTCCAGTGGAAGCCCGAACTCGCGGTGAAGATCGTCGAAGCCGCCCGCTGGGGAAACACGGTACTCGAGGCGGCGCAGCGCAAAGTCCTCAACGACGCGCGACGCAGCAGCAATCTCGAGCAACTCACCATTCTGCTTGACCATGTTTTGTTGGCCGACCTTGCCGGTGCGATCGAGCCGGTCATCGAACGCATCCAGACCATCTCGGCCGTCGCGACGGATGTCCGGCACCTTCTCGACGCGCTCCCGCCGCTGGCAGACGTCCTTCGCTACGGCAACGTCCGCAAGACCGACGCGGCGCTCGTTGAGCCCGTCGTCACGGGTCTGCTCGCACGCATCTGCGCCGGTCTCGGCCCCGCGTGCGGCTCACTCGACGACGACGCGGCCGCGGCGATGACACGGCGTATCGATCGCACGCAGAGCGCCCTGACGACCCTCGACCGCAAAGACCTCATCGAGCCGTGGTACGAGCGCTTGCGGACGCTCGGCGAGGCGGCGATTCACCCCCGTGTGGCCGGTCGTTGCTGGCGGATACTGCTCAGTGCGCAGGTGCTCGATACGGCCGACGCCGCTCGACACGTATCGCTGGCACTCTCGGTGGGCAACGACCCCGCATTCGCATCCGCTTGGCTCGAAGGGTTCATCTCCGGCTCGGGTCTGGTGCTCGTGCATGACCGCACGCTGCTCGGGATCATCGATCGGTGGGTCTGCTCACTCAACGGCGAAACATTCGATCGCATCTGCCCGATTCTTCGAAGGACATTCTCGACATTCGAAAAGCCCGAACGACGCCAGATCGGCGAAGCACTGAAACGATCGGCCGTTGAGCCCGATAGCCGAGCATCTTCACCTGACGCGATCTCGCCGGTCGGATACGACCTTCAGCGTGCAGAGCTTGTCACGCCCATCCTTCGGCTCATCCTCGGAGACCCGCTGTGAGTCCGATCGACGCCAACGAGCGCATGAAACGCTGGCGCCTGCTGCTCGGCGGCGACTCGGCCGACGGCATTGGGATCACGCTGGACGACCGTGACGCGGCGATGGACCGCGCCATGGCGATGCTCTACGACCCGCCTCAAGGCCCCGGCTCAGGCTCGCGCCGCGGCAGTCTCGGAAGCTCGGCCCCGAACGCCGCCCGCTGGCTCGGTGATATCCGCGAGTTCTTCCCCGCCTCCGTCGTCCGCGTCATGCAGAAAGACGCCATCGAGCGGCTCGACCTGCATTCTCTGCTGCTCGAACCCGAGATGCTCGAAGCCGCCGAGCCCGACATCAACCTCGTCACCACGCTCATGTCGCTCTCCGGTGTAATCCCGCAGAAAGCGAAGGCCACGGCACGCCTCGTCGTACGAAAAGTCGTCGACGATCTGAAACGCAAGCTCGACGCGCCGATGAGGCAGGCCGTCGCCGGCGCGCTCAAGCGATCAACCCGCACCCGCCGCCCGCGACACAACGAGATCGACTGGAACCGCACGATCCGTGCGAACCTTAAGCACTACCAGGCGGAATACAACACCGTCGTTCCCGAAACGCGCATCGGCTACGGCCGAAAGCGCAGCGAACTGCGTTCGATCATCGTGTGCATCGATCAATCGGGCTCGATGGGGCAGTCGGTGGTCTACTCGGGCGTCTTCGGTGCGGTGCTCGCATCGATACCGGCCGTGCGCACCGACGTTGTGGCCTTCGACACCTCCATCACCGATCTGACCGAGAAAATGACCGACCCCGTCGACGTTCTGCTGGGCGTTCAGCTCGGCGGCGGGACCGACATCAACCGCGCACTCGCCTACTGCCAAACCCTCGTCCGCAAACCCGACGACACCATCCTCGTGCTCATCACCGACCTCTACGAAGGCGGCGACGCGAAGGAGATGATCAAGCGGGCCGCCGCAATCGTCTCGTCGGGTGTGAAGATGGTCACACTGCTCGCCCTTTCCGACGAAGGTGCGCCGACCTTCGACGAAAAGAACGCCGGCGCGCTCGCAGCCTTGGGAGTGCCCAGCTTCGCCTGCACGCCCGACAAGTTCCCCGACCTTCTCGCCGCCGCGATCCAGAAGCGAGATCTCAACCAATGGGCGGCCGAGAATCAACTGTCGACGAGTCGGGCCATCCTCAAGGATGCAGAATGACCATGGATCCCGATGCGATTTCAGCAGCCGATCGCTTCGAGGGTTGCGTGCTCGGACTCGCCCTGGGCGATGCGATGGGCGCACCGTACGAGGGCGGCATTCTCGAACGCACGCTCTGGCGAGTTATTGGTCGAACGCGTGACGGTCGTCGTCGATGGACCGACGACACGCAGATGTCCGTCGACATCATGGAATCAGTCATCGAACTCGGACGGATCGATTCGGACGATCTGTCCGCGCGCTTTGCACTCAGTTATCACTGGAGCCGGGGCTACGGGCCCGCAACCGCGAAAGTCCTGAAGAGAATCCGACGCGGCGTGCACTGGTCGAAAGCCTCGTACTCGGTCTTTCGCGACGGGTCCTTCGGCAATGGTGCCGCGATGCGAGCGCCGATCATCGGGTTGTTTGACGCAATGGCTCCCGAACGGATCAATCAATCCGTGGCCGCCTCGGCAATCGTGACACACGCGCACGAGCTCGCCATTCAGGGAGCGCAGTTGATTGCACACGCGGTCGCTGCCTCAGTACTGGGTGAATCGAGCGAAGAGATCCTGAGCCGGATGACGGAACTCGCTTTGGACGAACAGTTCCGCTCTCGCCTCGCGAAGGTCCGACAGTGGCGAGAAGCGGGACAACAACCATCGCCGCGGGAAGTTGCGAAAGCACTCGGCAACGGCATCGCCGCGACACATTCGTGCGTCACGGCGATCTTCATCGCCCTTGCCTTTCGCGACCGATTAATAGCCAACATGCTTGAGTTCGTTGTACGGGTCGGTGGCGACACCGACACCATCGGTGCGATGGCCGGCGCGATCTGGGGAGCCGGAAACGGCGCGTCAAAAATCCCCGAAGAGCTTGTTACCGCCATCGAGCAGCATCAACGCCTTCGCGAGCTCGCGATTGCACTCTATCAACGCACCATCAGCACGCCAACACTCTGATTCTCACCTCACGCATACGCGCTCATCGGCGGGCAGATGCAAACAAGGTTCCGATCGCCGTACGGGTTATCCACCCGCGCAACGCTCGGCCAGAACTTCGAGTCGCGCAGATACCCCAGCGGGTACGCCGCCTGCTCGCGGGTGTACGGGTGGTTCCACTCCGTGCCCGAGATCTTCTGGGCCGTGTGCGGGGCGTTCTTCAGCGGGTTGTCGGTCTTGCTCATCTTCCCGTCGGCGATAGAGCGGATCTCCTCGCGGATGGCAATCATCGCGTCGCAGAAGCGGTCGAGCTCCGCCTTGTCCTCGCTCTCCGTCGGCTCGATCATGAGCGTTCCGGGGACGGGCCAGCTCATCGTCGGGCCGTGGAAGGAGTAGTCCTGCAACCGTTTGGCGATGTCCTCGACCGTCACGCCCGCGCCGGGCGCCGCGGGTGATCCCTTATCGAACGGGCGGCAATCGAGGATGAACTCATGCGCGCACAGCCCGTTCTGACCCTGGAAGAGCACCTTGTAGTGCTTCTCCAGTCGCTTGGCCATGTAGTTGGCGTTGAGAATCGCGATCTGCGTCGCACGCTTCAGCCCCGCGCCGCCCATCAGGGCGATGTAGACCCAGCTGATCAGCAGGATCGACGCGCTGCCGTAGGGCGCCGCCGCCACCGCGCCGATGGCCTTGTCGCTGGCGTTGATCGGCGCGCTGACGCCGTGCCCGGGGAGGAACGGCAGCAGGTGCTTGGCAACACAGATCGGGCCCATGCCCGGGCCGCCGCCGCCGTGCGGGATGCAGAAGGTCTTGTGCAGGTTCAGGTGGCAGACGTCCGCACCGATGAACCCGGGGCTGGTGAGCCCGACCTGCGCGTTCATGTTCGCGCCGTCCATATAGACCTGCCCGCCCATCTCGTGCACGATGTCGACGATCTCTTTGATGTGCGATTCGAAGACGCCGTAGGTCGACGGGTACGTGACCATGAGCGCCGCGAGGTTGTCCTTGTGCTGCAGGGCCTTGGCCTTGAGGTCCTCAAGGTCGATATCACCGTTTTCGAGGTTGTGCACGGGGACGACGTTGTACCCCGCGACGACCGCCGAGGCGGGGTTGGTCCCGTGGGCGCTCTCGGGGATCAGGCAGATGTTGCGGTGCCCGTGCCCGCGCGCCTGGTGATACGCGCGGATGACCATCAGCCCGGCATACTCGCCCGCGGCGCCGCTGTTGGGCTGAAGGCTCGTGCCCGCGAAGCCCGTGATCTCCGCCAGCCAGGTTTCAAGCTGCTTGAAGATCTCCGCGTAACCCTGCCACTGCTCGCGCGGGGCATACGGGTGCAATCGTCCGAACTCAGGCCACGTTACCGGGATCATCTCACTGGTGGCGTTGAGCTTCATCGTGCACGAGCCCAGCGAGATCATGCTCTGCGTCAGCGAGAGGTCGCGCGACTGGAGCTTGAAGATGTACCTCAGAAGCTGCGACTCGCTGCGGTGCGTGTTGAAGACCGGGTGCGTGAGGTACCCGCTCGTCCGCGCCGTAAAGCCCGGCAGGGTGCCCGTCAGCTCAACTCCCGGCGCTTCGGGGTTGAACCCGTTCGCGCCCGCGCCGAAGGCGCTCAACACGTCGTTGATCAGCGCCGCATCGGTCACTTCATCGCACGAGAGCCCGAGCGAGCCGCCGGGAATCTCTCGCACGTTGATCCGCTTCGCCAGGCAGGCCTGCACGACCTTGCCCGCGTCGTTGCCCTTGGGGGTCACGCGCACGGTGTCAAAGATCGGTCCCTCATCCACTGTGTGCCCGAGCTTCTTCAGCCCCGCGCGAAGCGCCAGCGCGTACGCGTGCGCACGCAGGGCGATCCGCCGCAGACCCTCGGGCCCGTGATAAACCGCGTACATCCCCGCCATGATCGCGAGCAAGGCCTGCGCCGTGCAGATATTGCTGGTGGCCTTGTCACGCTTGATGTGCTGTTCGCGGGTCTGGATGGCCATCCGCAGCGCGGGCTTGCCCTGCGCATCGCGCGAAACGCCGATAATCCGCCCGGGCATCTTGCGAGCGTGCTCGCTCTTGGTCGAGAAGAACGCCGCGTGAGGCCCGCCGAAGCCCATCGGCACGCCGAACCGCTGCGCACTGCCCAGGGCAATATCCGCCCCGAACTCGCCCGGCGGCGTCAGCAGCGTCAGTGCGAGCAGGTCCGTCGCCACCGCCACCACCGCGCCGTTGGCCTTTGCCTTGGCGCACAACTCGCGATAGTCCTCAACGCCACCAAAGGTGTTGGGATACTGCAGCAGGATGCCGCAGACATCACCGCTCGCAAAGTCCATCTTTCCCGGCGCAACGACCCGGACGGTCATGCCCAGCCCGCTCGCGCGGGTCTTGCAGACCTCGATGGTCTGCGGGTGGCACGCATCGCTGACGAGGAACGCGTGCTTGGTTCCCTCGCGAGCGCCGGCGATCGACCACGCCATCGCCATCGCCTCCGCCGCCGCGGTCGCTTCGTCGAGCAGGCTCGCCCCAGCAAGGGGCAACCCCGTCAGATCACTGACCATGGTCTGGAAGTTCAGCAGCGCCTCAAGCCGCCCCTGCGCGATCTCGGCCTGATAGGGCGTGTACTGCGTGTACCACCCCGGGTTCTCCATGATGTTCCGCAGGATCACACCCGGGGTGATGGTGTCGTAGTACCCCATCCCGATCATCGAGCGAAAGATCTGGTTCTTCCCCGCGATGCCCTTCAGTTGGCTGAGCAGTTCCGCCTCGCCGCGTGCGTGCGACGTGCTCACGCCCGTGTCGATCTTCAGCCCCTGCTTCATCCGAATACTCGCGGGCACCACCGCGTCGGTGAACGCCTCCAGCGACGAATATCCCAGCGACTCGAGCATCTCCTGGATGTCCGACTCGTTCGGGCCCAAATGGCGGTGCAGGAACGTATCGCTCGGGGCAAAGATCGACCCCGCCGGGCCCTGCGACAGGCCCTTGGCGGCGGAAACACCCTGCGAGCTCAAACCGGCGGCGGACTGCGTCATATGGGGCAAACTCCGTGCGGAGCGCGGTGCGTCGGTGGCTCGTGCCGCGCTGCGTTGAACATTAGCCCGCGCTGAGCCAACCGGATACCTCCCGACCGCTTTCAACCCCTCTTTCCTGCGGTGCATCCCGTGATTCGGTACCCTGTACAACCATTTCTCACCCCCAACCCGGTCGGCGTCTGCGTGGTTCACCCGATAGACCCCGAATCAGCCCCGCCCGCACCGCCTTGCCCTCGTTCTGAACCCTCGGAGCCCATGATGTTCATCCGTTCCGTCCCCCGATCCGCCGCCCTGCGTTCCGTGTCGGCCGTGGTCATCCTCTCCGCCGCGGGCTTGGCCATCGCCGCGACGTTTGTACAGCCTCAGCCCGCCGCACCCACCGCACCATCCGCCCCAGCGCCGATGCAGCCCGTGCCGACGCCGCCGGCGGCACCCGAGGCTCCGACCGAAGCCAAGCCCATCATCGAACCCGACGCGGGCGAGGCCCTCAGCGCGATCCTCAAGAGCCTTTCCGCCGACGAGCAGGACTACCTCCAGCACGTCGTCGCCCTGACCGATCCGTTCTTTGAAGGCCGCGCACCGGGCCTCCGCGGCAACCAACTCGCCGCCGAGTACTTCGAGTTCCATTTCAAAAACCTCATCGGGCTCGACCCCGTCTTCCCCACCGAAGAAAAGCTCGCCGACGGCACCGACCTCCGCACACCCTGGCAAACCTACCGCCAACCCTTCCGCCGCGGCAGCGAAACTAAAGCCACCCGCAAACAGCTCGCCTTCACCTTCCCCTCGCAAGCCCCCGACACCAACGCCGCCACAAACTCCGAGAACGTCATCCCGGCCGACTTCACGCCGATGGGCCTCTCCGCAAACGCCGAGGCCGAGGGCGAGATCGTCATCGCGGGCTACGCCATCGAGTCTGGCCCGAACGATTTCTCGTCGTTCCCGAAGCTCGCTCAGAAGCCCAGCGAGACCGACGACAAAGCCGACAAGTCCGAACAAACCGACAAATCCCTCGAAGGCAAGATCGCGCTCGTCTTCCGATTTGAGCCATTGAACGCTCAGGGCCAAAGCCTCTGGCAGGGCGAGGGCGAACGGAACTTCAGCGCCGCCGCGGGTTTGCAGCAAAAAATCGGCGCTGTCGTGCGTCGCGGGGCAAAGGGGATCATCGTCGTCAACCCGCCCGGCGTTGACGACCCCCGCGCCGGCAGGTTGGACGACCTGCGCTTCTGGCAAGGTGGGGGTGGCGGCGGTGCTGGCGGTGGTGGGGGGGCTGCTTCAGTCCCCATCGTTCAAGTCACCGAACGCCGCGCCGACGCACTCCTCCGCCGCGCGGGCACCACGCTCGCCGCTCAACGCGCCATCGCCGATACCGGCGGCCAACTCGTCCCGCTTCCGGGCGTGAAGGCCAACCTCGCCGTCACCCTCGAACGTGCCCCCATCATGACCGACAACGTCGCGGGCGTCCTCCGCGGCCGCGGCAACCTCGCCGATGAATACCTCATCATCGGTGGCCACTACGACCACCTGGGCTACGGCTACTTCGGCTCACGCGACGCCAACCCCCAGGGCAAACTCCACCCCGGCGCAGACGACAACGCCTCCGGCTCGTCGGGCGTCATCGTCGCCGCACGTCTGCTCGCCGAACGCTACAGCCAGCTCCCCAGTGACGCCAACGCCCGCTCGATCATCTTCATCGTCTTCTCAGGCGAAGAGAGCGGCCTCAACGGCGCCCGCGCCTTCATCCGCCGCGCCCCCGTCCCCGCAAACAAAGTCGTTGCCATGCTCAACATGGACATGATCGGCCGCCTCCGTTCCGGCCGCCTCAGCGTCGACGGCACCGGCACCGCCAAGCAGTGGAACGAACTCCTCGACAAGCACCTCGCCAACCCTGCCCACGCCGGGTTCGCCGTCAAACGCGGGCCCAGCGGCCGCGGACCCAGCGACCACGCCGAGTTCTACGGCGCCCAGATCCCCGTGCTTCACTTCTTCACAGGCTTGCACCGTGAGTACCACACCCCCGCCGACCTCTACCCGACCGTGAACTTCCTCGGCGCCGTCCGCGTGATCAAGCTCGTCAGCGACATGGCCTTCGATCTCGCCACCAACGCCGAGCCGCCCACCTTCACCACCACCCGCGCCCGCTCGTCCATCACCGACCCGGACGATGGCGACACCTCGCCCGCCGACTCACCGCCCCTGCGCCGCCCGATCATCCAGCCCGCCGTTCCCGCCACGCCCTCGGCACTTCCCGCCGCCGACAAATCGGCAACACCCGCACCCGCCGCGCCCGCTTCTTCTTCAACCAACGCCAATCCCAACAACGACGCCAACCAGGCCCCCGCCGCGGGCCCACGCTCCGGACGCGTCCGCTTCGGCATCGCCCCGGGCGATTACAGCGGTGAAGAAGGCGTCGTCGTGGGCGACGTCTACGCCAACACACCCGCCGCCAGCGCGGGCCTGAAGGAAGGCGACCGCATGACCGCCTGGAACGGCAAGCCCCTGAAGAGCGTCGAAGATTGGATGCCGCTGCTGCAAGCCCACCAGCCCGGCGACAAAGTCGAAATCACCTTCATCCGCGCGGGCAAAGAAATGAAGGCCACCTGCACCCTCACCGCACGCCAAAGCACCCCCGAACGCCCGAAGGATTGAATGAAGGGCCGAGGGCACAGGGCCGAGGGCCGAGGGCCGAGGGAACAGCACATGCCGTCGTTCATGTGTGCAAAGTGTCTTGCACGCGCGATCTCTCGGCAAACGCCACGTGCCCAGTGCCTAATGCCCAGTGCCCGGTGCCCAGTGCCCAGTGCCTATTCCTACCGCACCCACACAAACTTCCACGTCCCGCGCGACTGCTCCAGCCACAGCTCCGTGAACTTCAGCCCCTTCGCCGCCGTGCCCGTCAGACGCAGGCGGTACTGCGTCCCCCCGCCCGGCACATCACTCGGCCCCGCGCGATCAAAGCTCACGCCCGGCGAGACCTCCGCCCCCGGCATCCGCGCAAACAGCAGCATGATGTCGTCGTAGTTGGTCTGCAGAAAGTTCAGCACCTCGCGCCGCGGGTCCTTCCCCTCGCTGACAAACTGCTGCCGCGTCGTCTCGCTGACGAGTTGGTCATAGAACAGATCGTCCTTGCCATCGTCCAGCCGCAGCGCCAGGTGCACCATGACATGCCGCGGACGCGTGCTGATGAGCGTCTCCTTCCCCGTCGCCACGTCACGCTGCAGCAACTTCGCACTCGGCACATCCGACCCGCCGAACGCCCCCGGCAAGCCCGTCCCGCCCCCGCTCGTCAGCGGCTGCCCGCCCCGCGTTGCTCCGGGCAGGTCCGCCATGAACCCGCGCTGCCGCCGATAAATCCGCCGACCCTGCTCGTCATACTCCGCCGGCCCGCTCAGGCGCCGGTCCTGCTCATCCTCAAGCCCCAGCGCCGCACACCCGCCCAAGTTCAGCACACCACCGCACGAAGAAATCAGCACGCAAACCACCGCCGCGTACCGAACAACGCCACGCAAAACCAAATCACCCGATCGCCAACTCTGCTTCGCGTTCACGTTCATGTTCGCGTTCCAAATCAACTCCCCGTTCCCACGATCCGCTTCAGCACCGGCTCGCCCCGACCGCGCTTCCAGCAGTCGTGCGCCCGCAGTTCGTCCTTGGGCCCCTTGAACTCCTCACGCCAATGGCACCCCCGGCTTTCCATCCGCCACTGCGCCGACCGCGCCGTCAGCCACGCCGTCAGCAGCATGTTCTGCACCTCCCACGCGCGCACGTCGTCGAAGATCTTGTCCAGCGTGTACTGACCCCAGAACTCCAGCATGTGCACCAGATCGCCCAGCCGCGGCCCGCGCCGCTCGATCCCGCAGTTCCGCCACATTGCCGACCGCAGCGAACTCAACACATCGCTCAAGTCCAGCTCCGCACTCTCCGGCGGGCGGATATCGCTCACCACCGCCACCGGCATTGCCCGCACCGGCGACGCCCAACCACTGTTCGGAAGCTCCCCCGCACCGCTCGCGGGCAGCTCACCCAGCGCCCGCGCCGCCGCGGCACTCCCCGCCGCTTCGCCCATCACCAGCCCCTCCAAGAGCGAGTTGCTCGCCAACCGGTTCGCCCCGTGCAGCCCGCTGCACGAGCACTCACCCGCCGCGAAAAGCCCGGGCACATCACTCCGCCCCATCGCATCGGTCAGCACGCCGCCGATGCTGTAGTGCGCAGCGGGGTGCACGGGGATCAGATCGCGCGACGGATCAAGATCAAACCCCGCCAGCAGCTTGGTGATCCCCGGGAACTTGCCCGCAAACTCCGCGATATGTCGGCAGTCGAGGTACACGTGCGTGCCGCCGCGTGCCGTCAGCCTTCGAACAATCCCGCGTGTCACCACGTCACGCGGCGCCAGCTCCGCAAGCTCGTGCTCGCCGACCATGAAGCGCTCGCCCGACTCGTCAACCAGGTACGCCCCCGCGCCGCGCACCGCCTCGGTGATCAGCCACCGCGCCGCCCCCGCGATGTACAGGCACGTGGGGTGGAACTGCACAAAGGCCATGTCCGCAACCGTCGCCCCCGCGCGGTACGCCAGCGCCACGCCGTCGCCCGTGGCGACCTTCGGGTTCGTCGTCTCGCGATACAGCATCCCCGCCCCGCCGCTGGCAAGGATCGTCGACTTCGCCCAGATCATCTGCAACCCGTACTTCGGGTGGTGCGTGATCGCCCCCATCACGGGCGAGCCGCCCTCGCCCCCGCCCGCGCCGGCGGTGATCAGATCCAGCGCGAAGCACTTGGTGAAGACCCGCACCCCCTGCGACTGGTTCAGCCGCTCCCACAAGCACCGCATCAGTTCGCGCCCGGTCGCGTCCCCCTGACTATGCAGGATTCGGCTCAAACTATGCCCACCCTCGCGCCCCAACACGGGCTTGCCGTCAGGCCCAAGATCAAACCGCATCCCCCAGTCGATGATCTCGCGCACCCGCGCCGGACCTTCCTCAACCACCAGCCGCGCGATCGGCTCGTCGCACATCCCCGCCCCCGCAACCAGTGTGTCGCGCAGGTGGCTCTCCACCGTGTCCGACGAATCAAAGACCGCGGCAATCCCGCCCTGCGCCCACGCGGTGTTGTTCCCGCCCGGGCTCAGGCCCGCCGATCCCGTTCCGCCCAGCGGCTCCTCCTTCGCCAGGACAATCACCCCGCCGTTCCCTCCACCTGCGCCGGTCAACTTCTCCGCCGCCGCGATCGCCGCCCGCGCGCCCGCAACCCCCGCGCCGATCACCAGCGTGTCACAGAAAATCTGCGGCAGCAGACTCGACCGGAAAGGAATCAAGTACCGCCGAGTGTCAAAGAGCGGATGGTTCACCGCCAAGCGTAGTCGCGCGCTGTTCCAGGTGGCACGGCTCTCCAGAGGCGTGCGCCTTGAGCCTTGCTGTGCTGACTTTTCTTCTCTCACCCCTTCATCGAGCCCAGCAGTTCCCTGGGGGGTCGCGCCGCCAACCCCACCGCCGTCGGTGCCGCCGCCAGCACCGTGATCCCGATCACCGCCAGGCACCCCACACCAATCGCCTCCCAAGGCGGCGACACACGCAGCACGATCCCGATGACGATCTGATAGAGCTTCGGCCCGCCCCAGCCCCCCTGCATCCCCATGAACGTCCCCAGCACGCACGCGCTCAGCCCGATGACCAGCGCCTCGCCGATGACCAGCCGCGCCAGCAACCCGCGCTGCGCACCCACCGCCCGCAGCACGCCGAACTCAAATCGCCGCGCCTGCACACCCGCGATGATCAGGTTCGCAACCGCCAGGCACGCCACCAGCATCGCCCCGATCGCCACCACCGACGCCACGAGCATCGTCCCCGCGATCACCTCGCGGATGCGGTCCTTGATCTCAACCGCCGAACCGACCTCGAGAATCCCCATCCCCAGAATTTCTTTCACATCCGCAAGCACCGCCGAAGGCCCGCGCTCCGCCCCGGCTCGCTTCACCGCGTCGGTAAACCCGATCTGGATCAAACTCCACGCGCTGTAGTTGAACGCCTCGCGCAGGTCCTTTCGGCTGCCGAAAACGCTATTCACCGCCTGGTCCATCGCGCCCTCGCCGATCTTGTAAAACTGACTGACGATATCGAGCCCCGGCGAGTGCACCACCCCGACAACCTCAAACTCCTTGCTCTTCCCCAGCGCACTGATGGTGATCTTCCCGCCCACGTCGATCTTGCGGTTGACCAAAAACTCGCGCGCCACGATGATCGCCCCACCCTCACGCAGCCGCTGCTTCGCACGCTGCACCCCCGCCTCGTCCTTGGGCTCGTCCCACTTCAGCGCCATCAACTCAAAGAACTCGTCCGGCTCAAACCCAATAAAGCTCGTCTGAAACTTCGTCAGCCCCACCACCCCCTGCGCCGTGCCCTTGGGCAACTCAACCGCCAGCAGCGAGATCGGCGTCGCCGCCTTCACGCCCTCGACCTTTTCAATCCGCTGAATCGTCTCGTCCGGGTACGGGAACAAACCCACCGCGAACGCGTCCGGCACCTCCAACTGGTCCAGCCAATCCCGCAGCACCGCCCGCCCGTTCGTCCAGATCGACACCATCAACGCCAGCCCAAGCATCATCGCCCCGGCCGTATACCCATGGCGATAAGGCGTCGCCGCCAGCGTCCGCGACAACATCTTCCCGGGCAAACCCATCACCTTCGAGATCACCCCCGCCGCAACCACCGCCACCCCGCGCGTGATCGGCACGCTCACCAGAAAGTACCCCGCCATCATGCACGGCACACCCACAAACACGTACGACCAGAACGTCACGTCCGTGTTCGCCGCCAACCCCACAATGCTCGCGTGCACGCCGATCAGCACGATCCCCACCACCAGCGAAATCCACAGCCACTTCCCCGCCACCCCGCGCGACCGCACCGAAAGCCCCTCCAGCGGGCTCACCCGCGAAGCGCTCACCGCGGGCCAAACGCCCCCGATCACCCCCGCAAAGACCGACCCGAAAATCCCCATCCCCACGCCCAGCCAGCTCATCGCAAACCCCGCCGGCAGTTGCTCATGGAAGATCGCAACCAGCGCCGCCGCCGCCCCAACCCCCATCGGCACCCCAACCACCGCGCCCATCAAACCCACCACCGCGCCGACAAAGACCTGCGCCAGCGCCACCTGCTGCCGCGAGCCGCCGATGCACCGCACGATCGACAGCTCACGCGTCCGCTCGGTGACATTCGTCGTCAGCCCCGTGGTCACAATGAACCCCGAAGCGACAAACGCCAGCACGCTCGCCAGCAGGAAGCCGATCTGGTTGCTCCGCACCTGATTCTGAAACCCGCCCGAGACCTTCGCCGACGCCTTGATCGCAACGCCCTTGTCCTTCTCGACCTTCGTTGCGTCCTTCTCCGCCGCCGCCACCCATTGCTCCGCCTTCTCAGGCTCTTTCAGCAGCAAATCGATATCCGTCAGCTCGCCGCTCTTCCCCGTCAGTTCCCACATCGTCTCCAGCGTCACCCGCGCGCCCATCTTCTCAAAGATCGCGCTCAGCCCGGGCTGCTCCACCACCCCCGCAACCGTTAGCTCCAGCACCTTCCCACCCGTCGAAACCAGCACCACCTCGCCCACATCAACCTTCAGCGTCTCCGCCGCCTTCGCCTCCAGAACAATCGTCCCGCTTCCACCAACCTTCAACCCCTCACCCTTGATCAGCTTCAAAGGCCTGATCTGCTCCTCACGCGCCACATCCACCCCGATCAACGCGATCCGCACCGGCGCTGGCCCCTTCATCGCCGTCGAAGCGCCACCACCGATCGACCCCAACCCAAGCTTCTCTGCCAAACCACCACCACCACCACCCGTCGGCCCCTTCTTCACATCCCCCGCCGCGGGCAACGCCGCTTCCCGCCCCTTCACCCGCACTTCCGCAATCCGCTCCAGTCGACCAACCGCCAACTTCACCCCATCCCATCCGTCGGCCTTGTTCAGCAACTCCGTACCCAACGCCATATCCGCCGACCCGCGCCGCTCGATCCGCGCATCCGCCGCGCCGATCGTCTCCCCGATCCGCGTCTCCACCGCCTTGGTCAGCGAGGCCATCGCGCACGCCACCGCCACGATGAGCGCCGCGCACATCGCCACCGACGCCGCCAGCAGCCCGGTCCTACCGCGCCGCTGCGACAAACTGTTGATAGCGAGACGCCAGGCCGCCCGCATCCATGCCCTCCACGTCGATATGCCCCCGCACCACGCCGTCCATCAGCACATACACACGCCGGCAATGCACCGCCGCGAACGGTTCGTGCGTCACCATCACGATCGTCAACTGCTGCTCCGCCGCGATCTCCTTCAAAAGCTCCCACAGCCGCCGGCTGCTCGCGCTATCCAGGTTCCCCGTCGGCTCATCCGCAAACACAATCTTGGGGCTATACAGCAGCGCCCGCGCAATCGCCACCCTCTGCTGCTCACCGCCGCTGAGCGCGTCGGGGCGGTGGTTCATCCGCTCCTTCAAGCCCAGCCTCGTCAGCAGCTCGCTCGCCCGCTTCTGCAAAAACTCTTTCGAATCCCCCGCCAGCGTGCCGGGGAGCTGCACGTTCTCGATCGCCGTAAGCGTCGGGATCAGGTTGAACTGTTGAAAGACGATCCCGATGCTCTTGCGTCGAAAGTTCGTCAGCTCCGCGTCGGTCATGCGTGAAAGGTCGGTCCCGCCCACGCGCACCTGCCCCTGGTCGGGCGTATCGAGCGCCGCCAGCAGGTGCAGCAGCGTGCTCTTGCCCGAGCCGCTGGGCCCCATGATCGCAAAGAACCCCGTTTGGTCGATCGTCAGATCAACCCCGCGCAGGGCTTTCACCTCGGTATGCCCGAGGTCGTAGTGCTTGTGCACCCCGGTGCAGACCACCAGCTCGTTCGTCGCTTCGGTGCGTGCCGCCGATGTTGTTTCAGTTTGAACGCCCGTACTCAACGCTGCACACACCTCGCTTAGGCCCAACGCCGCCCCGAACCTCGGACGCACCTACACCCCTCGCGCTCGCCGAGTTCGTACAAACTCCACGCGACGCCGAGAATCTCGAAACCAAACCTTCAATGCCGAAGTGTCAAAGTGTCAAAGTGCCAAAGTGTCAAAGTGTCAAAGTGTCAAAGTGTCAAAGTGCCAAAGTGCCAAAGTGCCAAAGTGCCAAAGTGCCAAAGTGCCAAAGTGCCAAACGATCCGGTGCTCACTCAAAAACTCTGCCACTCTGCCACTCTGCCACTCAGCCACTCAGCCACTTCCAAATCAGTGCGCCGGGTACTTCGAGTCGTACGCCACCGCGTCCATGAGCTTGCCCAGACCCGCCTTGTCGCTCATGCGGATCTTCAGCAGCCAGTTGCTCATCGGGTCCTTGTTCAGCAGCGACGGATCTTCCACCACCGCCTTGTTGACCTCAACAATCTCCCCGCCGACCACGCTGTAGATATCGCTGGTGGTCTTCACCGACTCCACCTCGCCCACCGTCCCGCCCGCATTGATCTTCGTCCCCACCGCCTTGGGCTGCACGAACGTCACGTCCGTCAACGCGTCCACCGCGTACCGCGTGATCCCGATGGTCACCACATCCCCCTGAACCTTGTGCCACTCGTGACTCTCGGAATACAGGCAATCCGTCGGCGAAGCCATACTCAGCGTCCTTTCTTTCCTTCTATCCGCCCTTCCCACCGTGCACCCTCGCAGATCGCGAAGCCAACGCACCGGCAAGATCGCGGCGAAACACCTACGCACTCCCGGGCACGCCACACGCCGCCCGGCTCGTCCTCCAGCCCAACTTCACCCCGCTCCGCGCCAATGCTAGCTCCCCTTCACCCACCCTTCTCCATCTTCCAGTCATGGCCCCGGTGCTCCGAGGCCGATACGCTCTGTCATCTCATGCTCCTCACGCTTAACCTCAGCGCGCTGCGTTCCCGTCTGACCGGCCAAGCCGGCCAGCCCAAACTCAAACTCACCGACGCCCCCGCGCTCGCTCGAAACGAGCTCGGCGTCAACGGCCTGGTCATCTCCACCGACCTGCTCGTCGGTGCCGATCGACAAGCCCTCCAACGCCTCCTCGAAGCCGCCGACAAGGCCGGGTGCCCCTGCCTCGTCCTCATGGAAGTCAACCCCCAGCCCCTCGGCTCGCCCGACATCCTCCCCGTCGAGGCCGCCACCGAGCGCTGCCTCCGCGTCGCGCAAGCCGCACACTGGCTGGGCTGCTCCGCCTTCTCCATCCCCATCGAAGCCCCCGACGACGAAGAAACCCTCGCCAACGTCGCCGCCAACCTCAAGCCCATCTCACGCCGCGCTGAGAAACTCGACCTCAACCTCTGCCTCGCCCCGCGCCCGGGCCTCACCGCCTCCCCCGACCGTCTCACCGAAGTCCTGAAAAAAATCGGCGGCTTCCGCGTCGGCACTCTCCCCGACTTCGCCGCCGCCGCCGCTTCCCCCGATCCGGTCCAGTACCTCCGCCGCCTCGTTCCCTACGCCTCCGCTGTCCTCGTCCCCGCGATGAACGAGCAGGAAGCCGAGGCCGCCAGCGCATCCGCCGCATCCACCAAGTCCAAAGCCAAGAAATCCCCCGAACCCGTCGAATCCTCCGACGAACCACCGGCCAAACCCGCCAAGGGCAAAGCCAGCAAATCCAAAAAAGCCAAGCCCGCCGAGGCCGAGATCGCCGAAGCCGAAGCCGCCGACCCCCAGACCCCCGCTCCGGTCGCTTCACCGGCTTCCAAGCCCGGTTCCTACGACCTGACGACCTACGCCGGCGTCCTCGAAGCCGTGGGCTACGAAGGCCCCATCGCCCTGGATTTCCGCGGTTCGGGCGATCCGATCCCCGCGCTGACCCGCACCCGTGATATCTTGATGAAGTCTCTCGCCGCGCCCGCCGCCGCTGAGGAGACCGGGCTCTCCGCCCTCCTCGCCGCGGTGCAGTCCGCAGACGACGAGACCGACGAACTCGCCGACGAAGAAGAAGCCGGAGCCGACGACGAATGACGCAGGACCCGCCTCAGCCCGTTCTGCTGCGAAACTCCAACTACCCCGCGGGGGTCATGGGGGTTCATCTGTCCGAGCAGCTCATCATCACCATCGACGGCCCCGCCGGCACCGGCAAATCCTCCGCCGCACAGCAACTCGCCAAGCGCCTGGGGCTTGAGTTCCTCAACACCGGCGCGATGTACCGCGCCGCCGCCGCCCTCGCCCTCGACGCGGGCTTCGATCAATCCCAGCCCGAAGCGGTCGCGAAGGTCCTTCAAGACGCCGACCTGCACTTCGACTGGACCACCGACCCCCCCGAAATCCACGCCCGCGACACCGTCAACAACCGCTCCCTCAACCTCACCCCGCGCCTCTCCAACGTCGAGGTCGAACGCCTCGTTTCGCCGCTTGCGGAGCTTCCCGAGGTCCGCCGCCAGATGGTCCGCAAGCAGCGCCTCATCGGGCAGCAGCACCCCCGCCTGGTCACCGAAGGCCGCGACCAGGGCACCGCCGTCTTCCCCGACGCGCAGGTCAAGTTCTTCATCTCCGCCAGCCCGGAGATCCGCGCCGAGCGCCGCGTCCGCCAGCACGCCCAGCAGGGCAAGCACCTCGACTTTGAGACCGTCCGCCTCTCGATCATCGACCGCGACCACCGCGACGCCACCCGCCTTGTCGGCCCCCTCGTCCAACCCCCCGACGCCCACGTGATCGCCACCGACGGGCTGACCCTCCCCCAGGTCGTCGACCAGATGTACGCCATCGTCATGGCCAGCATCGCCAGCCAGCTCCGCCCTTCCACCTAAGGCCCTCCCCGACCCAACCCGCCCCATGCTGGCCAGCTTCCAAGCCAAAAATCCCGGTCGTTCGTTGGGCGGGCTCCTTTTCTACGAGTTCTGCTATTTCTGTGTCCGTTTCACACTGACACTCTTCTATAAGTTCCGGGTCTGGAACAGCCACCTCTGCCCCGCCACCGGGCCGGTGCTGGTGGTCACCAACCACCAGTCCCACCTCGACCCGATCGTCGCGGGAATGGCCATCCCCTCCCGCCACCTGAACTTCGTCGCCAAGTCCACCCTCTTCAAGTCCAAACTCTTCGGAGCGTTGATCCAGGGTCTCAACTCGATCCCCCTGAAGCAGGGCGAGAGCGACACCGCCGCCATCCGCACCACCATCGAGTACCTCAAGCAGGGCCGGTGCATGTTGATCTTCCCCGAGGGCAGCCGAACCCTCGACGGTGCCGTCCACGAGTTCAAGCGCGGCGCCTGGCTGCTCATGTCCCGCGCCAAGTGCACGATCCTGCCCATCGGCATCGACGGGTGCTTCGACGCCTTCCCCCGCAGCACCCCCTTCCCCCGACTCTGGCACGGCGTGCGCATCGGGGCCGTCGTCGGTCAGCCCATCAGCGCCGAAACCCTCCTGAAAATGTCCCCCGACGAGGGCCTGGCCTACCTCCGCCAGACGGTCGAGGACCTTCGGCTGGAAGCCGTCGAGCGCCTCCGCCGGACGGGCTTTGAGCCCAGCACGATCCCGATGAACGAATCGTTCCTCGACGACGAGGGCCGGCCGCTGGCAAAAGCCAGCCTGCAAGGCTGATTTATCGGCCTGCTTCTGGACTGGTCCGTTTTTCTCAACCATCAACCGTTCACGCCATCGCGGTGCCGAGCGTCCGAACCGCTCGCGGTGTACCGCGCAGATTGCCTAGACGGCATAGGTGGAAACCCTCAACTGCAAAACGGTGCATCGGCGGTCGTCCCGGGCTCGAAGTCGGGGTAGAGTCTGACCGAACCGGTTGACAGCCGGTGGAAAATCGTTAGGATGAAGTACGGATACCTGAAACGCACACGCGAAAGAACCGATTCACTCTGACAGCACTTCGGACCTGTGTGGGTCGGTTTGAGATTTCAGAAGACCTGTTCCCATCCGCTATGAACACCATCACCACCAAGACCCGTCAGCTCCGGCGCACTGCGGCGATCAAACGCAAGGGGCGTGAGGTTGTGGCGTTTATGGCGGCCGTGGGTTTGGTGGCGTATGCCGCGGTGGTGGTGAAGAACCTGGCGGCGATGGCTGAGGTGCCCGAAGCCCTGAGCATGGTCGAGTCGGACGACTCGGGGTTCCCCGGTGCGGAGACGACGATCCCGGCTGAGCCGGTGCAGTTCGCGGTCGATCCGCTTCTGGCGTCGGTGGATGAAGAGGTTCTGGCACCGAAGCCGGCCGAGACGGTTGTGATTGAGGGGGAGGATCCGGACGCGGGGCTGCCCGAGGGTGCGATCCTGGACACCTCGGTGCGGTTTTTCAACGGGCGGGCGGTCAAGCCCGGCAAGACGATGTGGATGGTCGTGACGGCGTACTCGCCCGACGAGCGTTCGTGCGCCGGGACGGCGGACGGCATCACGGCTTCCAACCACCATGTGCTGACCAACGCCCACCGCCTGGTGGCGGCGGACACGCGGGTGCTGCCGCTGGGCTCGATGATCTCGATTCCGGGTTACGACGCGGGGCAGATTGTCCCGGTGCTCGACCGCGGCGGGGCGATCAAGGGCAACCGCCTTGACGTGCTCTTTCCGACGCACGAGCAGGCCCGCAAGTGGGGGGTGAAGCGGCTGAAGGTGACGGTGTGGGAGTATGCCGACGGGCAGGGGAAGGACAACTGGCGGAAGATCCGCGACTCGAAGCGGTGAGAAGCGGTGGGGGGCGAGGGGGTGGCG
>JACVCS010000107.1 GCA_016741915.1 Phycisphaerales bacterium
CCCCCGACCCCCGCCGCTCCCGCCAACACCACGCCCCCGGGGGTCGCGGTCATCCCCGCCACCAGCAAGGTCGGGCTTGATCCCTTCGCGGTGGCGCAGGTCGCGGGGACCAAGTGCTGGGCCCACCCGCTCGCCTCCGATCTGGTCGATGAGAAGGTCGAGCTGCAGCGCCCCATCCTCTCGGCTCTTTCCAACGCCTTCCGCTCCGCGACGCGCAAGCAGTTCCCCGCGTGCCGGGTGAAGATGGCCCTGGGGCTCTTCGGCCCCTCCGCCGCCACGCGCGTCTGCTCCAGCGCCGAGTCCGAGGTCAGCGTCAACCTCCGCTTCGACCTGCACACCAAGCGCGACAGCATCGAGGACACCCGCGCCATCGTCACCGAGCACCTTGTCGAGATCATCCGCGACCTGGTCAAGCACACCAAGGGCTCCAGCGGTGCGCCCGCCGCCGGGGGTGAGCTGCGGTTCTTGGCCCTCCGCGCCGAGTGGAACAACTCCCTCGTCCGTGCCCACAACCGACCCGCCGGGCTCGCCTCACGCTGGACCCGCGCCGAGATCGACCGCAACCAGATCCGCCTCTCGCTGCCTCGCCAAAGCAAAGACGGCACCTACGTCGCGCCGCTCAACGTCGATCTCACCCTCGAGCAGGCCCTCTTCTACTCCGCCAGCCCCTCGCTGCAGTTCGTTTACCTCGAGCCGGGCAAAGCACCCGCGTTCATGACCGTCACGCTCGACGTTTCCTACGTCGACCCGCTCGGCGGCAAGGGGCACACCGAGCTGGGCATCGGGCCCGCCTCGCTGTGGTTCCAGCACGTCACAGGCGACAAGTTCGACGCCGAGACGATCGCCTCGTTCGAGCAGGACATCGCCCGCCTCTTCCCGCCGCGGTACAACCCGATGATCATGTACATCGCCGCGGGCGCGCAGCCCATCCAGGCGGCGCTCTACTACGGGCAGCCCATGATCGCGCTGAAGCGCATGGTCATGAACATGGTCTTCCTCGATCAGAAGGCCCTGCTGGAAGACGCGAAGAAGATCCTCTCTTCACCCTCGGAGCGCCTGACCACCGAGGGCGCACGCCTGATCCATACGCTCAACGCGATCCCGGTCCTCCACGGCGTCGACAACGCCCCGGGCGGCTTGATCACCGCGTGCGTCACGTCAGTGCGCGACCTGGCGAAGCAGGTGACGTGGGGCGACGGTGCGATGAACGCCAGCGAGCGGGCGCAGATCAAGGAGAAGCTGCTCGCCGGGTGCGAGCAGGCGCTGGCGAACCCGATCTCCACCGACAAGCCGACGAACGAGCAGCTCATGCCCATCGCGGACCTCGGCAAGATCGCCATCGCCCTGGGTCAGTACGCCGCCCACGAGATGATCGTCAAGCACCCGGAGATGGTGACTCATCTGGCGGGTCTGGTGCGGGTGGAGAACACGCCCACCGCACCGGCGGCGACAAACTGAACAGCCAGCGACCGAGCGAATCCGTACAACCACGGTGTTCGAAAACATCGCCTGAACAGTGCGGCTGATTTCGCGTGCGCGCACTGTCGGAGGAACACACGTTGAAAATCTCGGCCGCCACTCTTCACAGCGCGAAAGACCACGGTTGGCACAGCGAGCATCTTGAAAGTGGTTATGCCTTCTGCGCGCGGACCGATGATCGCGGTGATGCGGTCGGTCTGCTTGTGCTTGTGCTGGTTTTTTTTCTACATCTCCGGGGTCTTTGGGCTTTCCATGCTCAATGAAGGCGGGGGTGTTGACGTGATGCAAGCCACTCTGTTGCTGATCACGACCTTTGGTGGGGTGGTGCTGACGCGAGAGTTCATCATCAAGCTTGTTGGCCGTGTGCGGGTCGATATCGATGGTGAGCACATCCGCATCACGACATTTCCGCGATTCATCCGCGCCGACCGGCGCTTCGTAATCGCGTCCGTTCTCGGGGTAAAGCGTCAGACTCTCTATGCCAAGTACGGGCACGTCATCGTGTGGAGTGTCGTCACAGACCGTCAGTGGCGTTTGCCGGGTGAACTCACTTCTGCCCAGGCACGCTGGATTGCTCGGGTCATCTGCGAGGTCGCTGGCGTCGAGTGCTCGGCGATCGACGACCAAGAATCTCCTCACTGAGGAGTGAGATCATCCACGAAACAAAGAAGCCCCGGGCCAATCAGCGCCCGGGGCTTTGCGTTGCACGTTCTTCTAAAACGCGGGCTCGGTCGGCTTTCTCCGCGCCCTCCGTGACTCCGTGGTGAATCCCGCTTCCCTTGAACAGCAAACCGATTACGGGCAGCCCAGGAAGAGGTTGTTGAAGAAGGCGTTGTAGTCGCCCTCGTTCACGCCGTTGTTCACGCATCCCGGCGCCTGGCTCAGCGGCGTGCCGTCGTCGCAGGCGATGTCGCACGTGCCGCCGACCGCGGCGCTGCCGAGGCCCGCCTGGAAGAAGAAACCGTCGGCTGCGAAGAAGGCGTTGTAGTCGCCCTCGTTCACGCCGCTGTTCACGCACCCGACGCTCTGCGACAGCGGGATGCCGTCGTCGCAGGCGATGTCCGCGGGCTGGCAGCTCGCGGGCGAACCGGGGAGCATCGCCATGAGCACGTTGTACGCCTGATCGCCCGAGCCCGCGCCGCCGGGCGTCGTCGGATCGACGTAGAGCCCGTTGTTGTCGGTGTCGTAGACGATCTTGGCGCGATAGACCATCGCGCCCAGCGACAAGGGCGAGCCGTACGGGATCGCGTTCGGATCGGTGATGCTGCTGGGCAGGTCCTGCACGATGCTGCTGGGCCAGACCGCCCCCGAGTCCACCGAGTCGCTGTCGGCCACACCCATGAACTGGATCTGGTAGCTCTTCAGCGAGTTGGCGCCGGTGATCACGTCGCCGACCTTGGTGATGAGCTCAAGGGCGTACCCGCCCGTGTTGTTGTCGCGGTGGGCCTTCAGCAGCGCGGTGGTGTAGACATCCGGCTCGCCGAAGAGTTTGACCGTCGACAGGAAGTACAGGTTGCCCAGACGGTCCATCGCCGGGGCGGAGATCGAAGGCCCGCTGGTGGCGGAGGGGAAGACCTCGTTGTACTTCGCCAGTCGGCCGATGACCGTCGACGAAGGACCGAGGATCGCCTTGCTCAAACCTCCCGCGGCACCCGAGGCGTTTCCGGTGTGGGCCGCGATCGTCCACGACACCGCGCCGGTGCTGCCGTCGACATTCGCAACCGCGATGTAGTTATCCATGGACTGGGGCGTCGAGCTGCCCCCGCCGGTTGCCGCCACACCCGCCGCGAGCACGATGTTCCCGCTGGGCAGGACGGTCCCCGCCACCGGGCCCGAGGGCCCGCGGAAGCTCACCTGCGACTGGTAGTTCATCAGTTCCTGGTTGCCGATGGAGCCGAAGGCGCTGGAGGGGTCGAACCCGTCGACGGGGTCGATGATCTGCCCGTTGCTGTTGGGCATGCCCACGCGGAGGGCGGTGTCGACGGTGCCGTCGGTGTTGACGCCCCAGATGGCAATCGAGCGGGTGCGGGTCTCGCTGGGCCCGCGGGCGAGCGACGCGCCGATGCCCGCGTTGTTGCCGCCGCTGTTTACACGCGGGCTGGTGCGCCCGATGAAGCTCATGGGTCCGCGGACGCCAACGCCCGAGGCGACGTGGTTGCTGATCGTGCTGACCACGCCCGCCGTCTGCTCGATGAGCCCGGCGTTGGCAAAGTCGGTCCCCAGCGTCACCGCGCGCGAGGCGATGCCCACGGGGATCAGCGTCGGCGTCGTCAGCGAGGTGGTCGTGCTGTAGACCTGCGCCGTGCGGGTCGTGTCGCCCACGTTGGTCCCGCGGATCTCGTTGACCAGGTTCGTCGCGCGGGCGGCGGAGTTGATGCGGTAGTACCGCTTGGTGTTCGGGTCGATGGCGTTATCACCCAGGGCGCAGTTGTACCCGTCGGCCAGCAGCGCGATGTTGCCCGCTTCGTCCACGCCGCCGAGCCCGAAGCTCGAGTTGCGGAACGTGCCCGTGCTGGCGTTGATGCGGTTGGTCGCCGCGACGATCCGCGAGACGTACAACCGGCTCGGCGCCGCGGGGTCAAAGCCCACCACCGCGGAGATGATGTTGTTCTCGTCGTCGGAATCGCCGAAGGTCGTGTTCGGGCCGCCGGCGTATTCAAAGAACGCCACGCCGAAGCTCTGCGCCGTGATCCCGGTGCTGGTCAGGGCCGTGCCCGCGGTGTTGCGGGCGCTGTTGGGGTTGATCCCCGAACCCGCGTTGGTCCAGAGTCGGTAGCTGCTGCGGAGCAGCGAGCCCGGCGCTGAGAAACGGTTGCTCACCGCCTGCGAGGCGATGAGGTGGTTGAAGTACCCGCTGCTGGTGGAGAGCGAGCTCTTCACCAGCGGGGCCATGCGGAAGCTGTTCCCCCAGCTCGTGGACTTGTTACTCAGGTCCACAACGTAGTTGAGCACCTGCGTCTGTTGGGCCGCGGGGCTGATGGTGTACGCGCTGACGGCATCCCCGGGCAGCCCGGTGGTGGTCGAGACCGAATCCTGCGCAAAGGCCGAGGAACCCATCGACAGGCCCGCGCCCAAGCCCGCCAGGGCCACCAGCGTCCGAGCCGAGGAAACACAACGCAGCATGCTCATCACCGCACTCCTGAACACCCCGAACGGGGTGCCTTGAACAACCGAACGCGCACAAAGCCCCTCACCTGAACGGACACCTTCGATTCAGCCCCGGGTGTACGCGTCGATGGCCCGACGTGTTCCTGGAGCCGGATCCGCCATCGACTCGACACCCCGACCACCGATCATCACGTGATCGACAGGCGGGCGATCGAAATCTTCTGAAAGTCTACACCCAAACGCCTATTGGCCCAGCGGTTTCCGGGTTTCTGCGAGGCGACCCTCGACGATTTCCTTCTGGCGCTTCAGGTAATCGGTCCACTGGGGGTCGTCGGTGCGGAGTAAGGCCCGGCGGATGCGCTCGGCCGTGTCCTCGCCCCGGTGGTCACGCAGATGATCCACCGCGATGGAGTTCACCAAAGCGGGCCAGAAGTTCGGATCGCGTTCGAGGGCTTGGGCGTACCACTTCGCCGCGTCGTCGAGATACGACATCTCGTGGTAGACCGCGCCGATATTCGCTACCGGTCGTGGGTCGGTGCGGTCCTGATCGGCGGCGGTCTTGAAGCACTCCACCGCCGCCAGACGGTCGCGGTCTTTGTTGCGCTTCACCAGCAACAGGCCCAGGTTGTTCCAGGCCATGGGCAGGTCGTTGTAGGCCAAGATCGCCTGTTTATAGGACTCGATAGCGTCATCAATCTGGTTGCTCTTGTATTGCTGATCGCCCTGCTGCATGAAGCCCTGGGCCTTGGCGATGCGTTGGTCGGTGGAGACGGGGTCGATGCCGTCGGCGGAGCCGGAACCGCCGCGGGACTTGCACCCGGTGATGGGCAGGGCGGTTGCGACGAGCAGGGTCAGGGCGATGGCGAGCGCGCCGAATCGGGCGAAGTGCGGGAGACGCGTGCCGCTCGGGAATGTGAGGTGGGACGACGGGGTGGAGTTTGGAGGAGTGCTCATGGGCGTTCCCAGCGGGTCATTTGGATGGAGGCGTCCCAGGTGGTCTGTCCGGCTTCGGTTTTCATCTGACCCGGGGTCAGGCGGATCTGGGCGAGTTCGAGGCCTTGGATGTCCGAGGCGCGTTGCAGGAAGGTCATCAGGGGCTCGGCCGGCTGACCTTTGATCTCGATGGCGATGCGCCGGCGCGAGAAGTTCTTGATCTTGCTGGACTTATCGTCCTCGGTGGTGGTGACGGTGAGCACGAGCCCGACGTCGGTGGCGGCCTGTTCGATCTTGCGGACGAGTTGCGGATCGGGGCGGTAGCGTTCGTTGCCGGCGGCATCGGAGGCCTTGATGGCTTTGATCTGGTCGACGAGGCCGCGGACTTCGCTGGTGCGGCGTGCCTGGCTGGCGAGCTTGGCACCGGCGACGCCGCCTTGATAGAACCCGTAGAGGGCGTAGATCACGGCGACGACCATGAGCAGCCCGCCGAGCACGATGAGCCAGAGGGGACGGTTCTGGCGGGCGGTGGCGGAGGCGATGCCGGCGAGTTCGAGGCGGGCATCGTCGCTCAGGCGCGTGGGGGGGAGGGTGGTCATGGGCGGCCTCCGTCGGGAGGAGGCGGAGTGGTCGAGGGCGCCGGCGCGGGGGTGGCTGACGGGGTTGATTCCGCGGGCTTGGCTTCGGGCCGAACGTCGGGCTTGGACTCCGGCTGCGAATCGGGCTTGGGTTCAGCAGGCCTCGTCTCGGTGGGCTTGGTCTCGGCGGGCTTGGCGGGCGTTGCGGCGGGACGTGGCGGCTGGGCCGGGCGGGGGGTTTCTTTCCAGAGGCCGGCGGTTGAGTATTCGCGGGAGGTCTTGCCGTCTTGAATACGGGAGCGGGTTCGGCCTTGCGACCATTCGATCCACGGCGTGCCCGAGGGCTGGTTGATCAGGGCCTGGCCGATGACGGTGCCCGTGTCGGCGGTCTCGACGGTGATAGCGAGTGAGCCGGCGAGGGCGGAGCCGAGGGTCAGGCTGGTGAGCTCGGCCTTGGTGTCGTTGAGTTCGCTCAGGGCGTTGAGGACGCGGGTCAGTTCGGCAAGCACGGGCTTTTCGGGCTTGATCTCGCGGCGGACCTGCTCCATCTCGCGGATGGTCTCGCGCAGGCTGATCGCGGGGTCGAAGGCGTCCTTGGCCTTGGGGGCCACGTCGCGGACTTCCAGCAGCAGGTCCTGAAGGTTGTTCTTCTCGGCGATCTCACGCTGGGCAAAGTCGCCCGCGACGCTGGAGAGTTTGTAGCCCAGGGCGGCGATGAGGCACGAGGCGACCGCGAGCATCGCAAAGTTCCAGGCGTAGACCTTTCGGCTGGCGCGACCGGGTCGGCGGGAAAGCTCGGGCAGCCCGGCGCGCCCGTCGGTGACATCGACGAGCACCGCACGCGAGACGGCGCCTTTGGATTTGTCGGCCAGGCGCTGACCGGGCAGGCCCAGGTCGTTGGCCTGCACGACCGCGCGGCGCAGGGTGCTGATGATCGGTGCTGGGTCGAGCTGGGCCGCCACGGCGGTGTTGGGCCAGACGCGCCCGAGGGTCTGCCCGACGGCGCTGACGGCGCTGGCGTGCGGCAGATCGTCGTCGAGCCCGGCGCAGACGAGGTTCTCAGGCCCGATGCAGACCACGCGGCTGGGGGCAACGCCGGTCTGCGTGGCGAAGGCGAGCCACTCGGTGATGAGGCGGCCGACGTCGCTGCGGGTGATCTCGACCAGCGAAGGCGCGTCGGCGTCGGGGGCGTTTGCGGGCTCGTCGATGACGGCGAGTGCGGAGGATCCCGAGTCGGCGGATACGACCGCGTTCTGCGGTGTGGAGACGACTCGGCGGAGCAGCATGCTGCCGCAGGCGACGAGTCCACGCTCGGTGGACCAGGTCCATGCGAGGCGGCCTTCGGGATCGATGATGACGCTGGCGGCGACCGCGGCGCTGGAGGCGACCTCACCGACGACGTTGGGGTTGGCGGGTGATGAAGAGGCGGCGGCGGGCGAGCGCGAAGCGGGGGCGGTGCTCTGCCAGACCTCGGTGATCACGTGCCAGAGGCTGACCACGCGGGCGGGGGTGATGCTGAGTTTGTCGAGTTCGTCGAGGACCAGGCGGGCGGCGAGGTCTGGCGTGGCGAGGACGACGACGCGCTGGGCGGGGGCGAGGGCGGCGGCCTTGGCGCCTTTGCCCGAAGGGGCGGCGAGGGGTTGAGCGCTGAAGTCGCTCCCGAGTTCACCAGCGCCGAGCCAGGCGAGGGCGTTGGACCCTTCGCCGGTCTGGGATTCGAGCTGTGCGGAGGAGATGGCGGCGGCGACGAGGGTTTCGTCGGTGCCGGGGGCGCTGAGCCAGCCGCAGCGTGAGCCATCGAGATCGAGACAGACGGTCAGTTCGGGCTGGCCGGGGACGGTTGCGAGTTGTTTAGAGATCCATGAAGCGAGGCTGGTGGCGGCGGCGGCGAGGGGCTGGGCCTCGCTCAGCGTGCGGACCTCCGGGCTCTGGGGGGTGTTACTTGCGGCGGAGGAGTTGTCGGGGGTTTCGGTTGTGGGAGCGGGGCCGAGACGGGTGCGCGGGGTGGAGAGGACGGCGGACCATTCAGCCTGGCCTCGCGCGTGGACGAGGGTTGCGCCGCTGAGGGCGGCTCCGCCGCCGGTCCGACGTAGGTAGACCACCGCGTGACTCACTTGCCCTCTTCTCCGAGTTGGGGTGAGTGGTTGCCCTTGTCTTCACCTCGCGACTCTTTGCCCGTGTCGCGCATCTTGGCCCGTTCGCGCATCATGCGTTCGTTTTGCTGATTGCGTTCACGCGCGGCCTTGCCCGCGGGGTCTTCGTTGGGGTTCATGTTCATGCCCGCGGCGGCGGCAATCGCGGGGTTGCCGATGGGCATGATCGCCATCGGCGGCGGGGTGGTGGGGAGGCGGAGTTCGATTTTCTCGGTGATACCGCCTTCTTTTTCGAGGATGACGTAGCTGGTCTGGACCTCGGCGAGCTTGGTCTTGCCGGGCTGATCGCCCTGGGCGTCGATGTAGTCGCCCTGGGCGACGAGTTTTTGCTGTTCGTTGACGGAGAGGATGGCGCGCCGGTCGGGGATGCCGTCGGGGCGGGTGCGGCCGGTCATGATGGCGCCGATGAAGCGGACGGGAGGCGTGGGGGGTGGCGGGGGC
>JACVCS010000108.1 GCA_016741915.1 Phycisphaerales bacterium
GGGGTTGGGTTGGGGGTGGCGGGGGGGGGTTGGGGGGGGGTGGGAGTGGGGGGGACTTTGGTTTGGTTGGGTGTCTCGGGTGATACGTGTTTTTCGCGGGTCGGTTGACGCGATGTGGTCGCTTCGACCTTGACCCCGTGTTTCTGATCGAAAATCAACGGTTCAGTTCGTTTTCCGATTCGGGCCCACCGGGTTCGGCGTTCGCCAACACCCCCGGCAGCCGGGCAAGGACTCGCGCATGCTTCTGAAACAATGGTCCTTTGGGGACAAGGTCGTCCACCTCGATCGCCCGGAGTGGGGCGTGGGCATCATCAACTCCGCCACCGCCGATTCGCATGAGGGGAAACCCTGCCAACGCGTCACCGTGCGGTTTGATCGTGCGGGGGTCAAGACCCTCTCCACGGGCATCGCCAACCTCGTCCCGGCGGAGGACGCCCCGAAGCTCCACGCCGCGGAACACGACAACGCACACAACGATTCGATCCTGGGCCCTTCGCAGCAAGCCGCCGCGAAGGAAGTGATGCTCAAGTTACCGGACGTTGCCACCGATCCGTTCACCACCCCCCTCGCCCGGCTGAAGGCCACCCTGGCGCTCTTCAGATATTCGGAGCACGGCGGGTCGCTGATCGACTGGGCCGCGGCTCAGTCGGGGCTGAGAGACCCGATGACGCGGTTCAACCGCCACGAGCTGGAGGACCTCTACCGGCGGTTCGTGGTCAACCGCGACGAGCACCTGAAGAAGGTCGTCATGGAACTGAAGAAGGTCGACCCCTTCGCCCTGAACGCCGCCATGAAGCTGGCGCCCCGCTCGGCTCAGAATGTGTTGAAGCGCTTCGACGCGCTGCGGTAACAGTCTGTTGCCCCCCGGCATCACCCCGAATAAACCAACCTTCGCTCCGCTGGTCCGCTAAACTGTGTCCAGAGGACGGAGCCTCGTTTTCATCGACGGATCGAGCACTTTGTCGGACCTTGGGTTGTGGCACGCCAGTTCGTGCCGCCCCGGCCCGGCGGTTGTTCTTCTTCTTTCGTCACCCGCGACGCGGGACGGACAAGGAACAACCACCGGCCCCGGACAACACCCCGGAGCCCAAGACACGGAGCTTGCCCCATGAACGAGCACGACTTTCAGAAGAAACTCGGTGACCTCCTCGAGCAGATCGGCTCGCTCCCCGAATCCGAACGCTCCCGCCTCACGCAGCTCGCGGAAGAGACCAAGGACCGTCACAACCGCATGAAGCAGACCGTCAGCGATCTTCAGGACTCGCTGGATTACCTCCGCCTCAGCGTCAAGTACATCATGTTCGACCTGGAGGCGACTCGCCGCGAGAACGCGTACCTCCGCAAGCTTCTTGAAAAGCAGGCCGGCGGGAACAACACCGAAGGCGAGCAGGGTGACGATCAGGACAACACGCAGGACTGAACAACTCGACGACCACCGCACCGCTTGAAACACACCCGTCCGCATCGATTTCGATCACGTCGAAAGAGCGGACCGGTTCACCACGTTGGGCCCCGCGGAGTCGGCGAGAGAGAGTCAACAAAGCGTTGATTTCGCGGATAGAGACAAGCCTTCGGAACGCGTTGTTCCGAAGGCTTGTTTTTTCGTTGTCACGTCAATGATGCCGAGCTCGTGCTCAGCGCCGGCGTGCTCACGGGCAGGGCAGGAAGAGGTTGTTGAAGAAGGCGTTGTAATCGCCTTCGTTCACGCCGTTGTTCGAGACGCCCGGCGCGGGGGGGAGCGGGTTGCCCTGATCGTCGGCGATGTCGCAGAACAAGCCGACGCCCGCGGGGCCCAGCGAGGACTGGAAAAAGAACCCGTCGGCGGCGAAGAAGGCGTTGTAGTCGCCCTCGTTGACGCCCGAGTTCGGGACGTTCCCGGGGCTCTGCGCCAGCGGCGTGCCCTGATCGTCGGCGATGTCCGCGGTGCACAGCGAAACGGTGATCTGCAAACTCGCGGGCGTCGCCAGCGGGTTGAAGCGCGTCGCGAAGACGGGGTAGACCACCGGGCCTGAGCCGAAGTCCTGCGCGTTGTGCAGAGAAGTGACCAGCAGGTTGATGCGACCGATCGAGAGTCCCTGCCGCAGGTACTGCTCAACGCCCGGCTTGGTCAGGTCGATGCTGAAGACAAAGGCGGTGTTGTTCGGAACCGTCGCACCGGCAAGCACGCCCGAAGCCTGACCAACCGCCAGCGGGCGCGGATCGAATCGGGGCAGGTCGGTGACGTTGTTGCTCACGTCGCGGGCGAGGCCCGCTGAATCGAAGTCGATCGGATAGACCGCGCGATTGCCGCGAGCGAAGCCGATGGGCTCGAGCGTGGAGAAGGGCGAGGTCTGGACGTAGTTCAGAGCGCTCCAGGGCTCGTCGGTGGTTGGGTGGTTGCCGCGATAGGCGCAGGCGAAGAGCTCGATCGGTTTGCCCGCATCAGGGTCGGCGGTCTGGGCCGGGTCGCCCGCGGCGAGCGAACTGGTCGCTGGGTCGCTGGTGGGATCGAAGACGAACCCCGGCGCGCCGTCATCGACGGTGACGCGCGCGGTGAGCGTGGCGCTGATGATGCGGTACGTGGAAATCGGGCGAGCGGCGGGGATCGTCGGAGAGGTATCAAAGCCCAAGAGGTACTGCGCGTCGCGGTCGTCGAAGCCTTCGATGGAGCTACCGATGGTGGTGTAGAGCGAAGCGGTGGCGCGCGGGCCGGCCGGTCCGAAGGGGTACATCCAGCGGTCGAGCGCGGGGGGCGAGATGTTCGCGGTGATCTCGCCGGCGTACGCGGCGGAGTTCAGTTGCGTGCCGGCGAGTGAGCCAAGGGCCGCGAGCGAAAAAATCGTGGAAGTTGACACGCGAAGGAAAGAACGCCGCGATGCTGAGCGTTGAGCGTTCAAACCGGTCAGTGACAAACGCGGAACCGTGCGAAGAACCATCGCGGAAATCTCCATCAGACGGACAGGAAAGAGGGCGAAGAGACGATATCCACAGAGAACGCACAGGCCCCGGCTTGATTTCAGTAGGGAATGAAAATTCAATGGAGACGGGGTTGGCTGGTGGAAAAAGAGATACGCACAAAAAGGGGGGTGGGGATGATTGGAATGCGATGGGGCCGTAGGATTTCTGGTTGTACGGGAAAGAGGCGATGGGAATCAGCCGACTAAACGATATGTTTGTCTGTTGAAGAGCACCATTGAGCGGGGTTTGGGTGAAGCCGGTTGTGGGGAATGGCTCGGATTTGAAGAGAAAGCCCATGATTCACGCTATTCGGCAGGGTCAATCTGGACAACACGCGGCTGGGAGCGACCGGTCGTCCGGGCGCAGTTTGAGCGAGCGGTTCGGGCCGCAGTCGCGGTGCCCGGTGATCCGCGGCTGCCGTGCGGTGGCGGCGTTCACGCTGATTGAACTGCTGGTGGTGGTGGCGATCGTGACGTTGCTGGTGGGGATCTTGGTGCCGGCGTTGAGCTCGGCGCGGAAGGCCGCGAAGCAGACGCGGGAGATGAGCGGCGGCGGGCAGTTGATGCTGGCGTACCAGGCGTACGCGAACGACTTCAAGGGCGAGTTGCTGCCCGGGTATCCGACGAACACGATGGTCAGCGGCGGGCCGAACGCTCTGCGTGTCACAGACGACAAGGGGGCGCCGATCACGGGCGTGATCGCTCGGCGGTACCCGTGGCGGATCGCGCCGTACCTGGATTACAACTTTGCGGGGCTGTACGACGACCCGAGCGTGCTGGAAAAGTACCGTCAACGCACGGATTTTCAGTATGTCGTGAGCCTTTCGCCCTCGCTGGGGATCAACGCGGACTTCGTCGGCGGCAAGGGTGACCCGGGGCTGGGCTTTAACTCCGCGGCTATCACGGCCTTCGGCAAGTGGTACGTCACGCGGAACTATGAGGTGAAGCGCACGAGCCAGCTCTTGGTCTTCTGCTCGGCCCGCGGCGTGGATCCGTTCAATCAGGCGAACGGCGTGCAGCCGGGGTTCTATCTGGTGGACTCGCCGCGGTTCGATGTGGCGCGGTGGACGGAGGGTGCGTTTGATCGCGAGCAGCCGCCGGAACGGTACGGATACGTAGATCCGCGTTGGGGCGGCAAGGGCGGAACGGGCGCGTCGGTGGTGTCGTTCTTCGACGGCCACACGTCGGTGCTGAGCTTCGAAGAGCTTCGGGATATGCGGTATTGGTCGGACAAGGCGGATCGCCCCGATTGGGGGATTACGGCGCGTTGATATGACCGAATTGGGGGAGAAGCCTCGGGTGTGTGACCGGCTGCGACTTCGGTAATCCCACGGGTTTTTTGTGATTTTGGGGTAGGTCTGTAGCGACTGAGGGTGTTTCCAGTCGAGATATCTGTACACTTCGTTTTAGGCAGGAGAACACGGGTTCACCTGCTGGGTGGTGAGGGTGTGTGCGGGTCGTCGCCTTGTTGGGCCGACGATCAAGACCGGCGAGGTTCCGTTCTGGAACCCCGGGATAGCGGGCAGATTGCAGCAGGAGCACGAACATGTCGATGCGGAAGAACCCACATGAGAAGCGTTCGGCGTTCACGTTGATCGAGTTGCTGGTGGTGATCGCGATCATCGCGTTGCTGGTGTCGATCTTGTTGCCGGCGTTGGGAAAGGCCCGCGCGTATGCGAAGCTGGTGCAGGAGATGTCCATCGGGCATCAGACACTGCTGGCATACCTGGGCTATTCATCGGACAATAAGGCGCAGCTCCTCCCCGGCTCGCTGGCGGACCAGTGGGCGGGTGTGCTGCCTGAGAAGGGCAGCGATGGCCCGGCGATGGCGGGCGCGGTGATGCCGGGGTATACGCACTGGAGCTGGGCGCACTCGAACAACGACAAGTTCCACTTCCGGGTCTGGGATGACAACAATCAGCGGATGGAGAACTACGTGACGAAGCGCTGGCCGTGGCGGTTGGCGCCCTATCTGAACATGGACATCCGGGCGTTGATTTTCAATACTGCCGCGTACGAGGACATGCGGAACCTGCCGCGCTGGATGAACACGGGCGATCCGAACGTGCCTGACTCGAGCAATCCGATGTTCCAGCAGGTGTACGTGTCGCGCTACACCGGTTTCGGTCTGAACACGGTGTACGTCGGCGGCGACTATGAGGCGGGCGCGTTCGCGGACTTCAGCGGGCCGAACGGTTCGGGGACGCCGCTGCTCAAGAAGCGCTTCTACATCCTTCGGACTGAAGAGGCGAAGCGTCCGTCGCAGATGATCACATTCGCATCAGCGCGGAACATCTTCTCGACCGGTGCGTTGTCTGCGGCGGACACGAAGCTGGTGCCCGGGCATCACCGCATTGAGGCACCGAGTGCTCCACGGCCGTGGCACGGGCACGCGGTACCGACGGGTGAGCCTTCGTGGTCGGTGCAGTCGATGCGTGGGTGGGATCCGTCGTTGCGTCCGCGTCAGCACGGTTTCCTGGACTTCCGGCACGATAAGCGGCTGGTCTCGGTGCAGATGGATGGCAGCGTGAAAGCCTCGGATCTTGAAGAAATGACGGACATGCGCCGCTGGGCGAACGACGCGACGTCGGCGACGTGGCAGTTCAACATGGCCGACTATCAGCGGTGAGTCGGGTGATTCGAGTGTGAAAGCAAATCATCAGGCGGCCTGATCGAGCGATCAGGCCGCCTGTGTTTTTGTTGAAGTGCGATAGGGGGATGGGGTAGACTGTGTTCCATGGCACTCAACAACGGATTTGGGAAAAAGAGCGGGATGGATCAGGCTTTGAAGCAGAAGCTGATGCTCGGCTTCTCGATCACGGCAATCCTCATCTCGTTGGTTGTGGTGACAATCACGATCATGCAGTCACGCCCGGTGAAGGTGGCGAAAGCTGACCCGCTGACGGATTTTTACGGGCGGCTGAACATGATGGAAAACATGGTCTTCATGTTCGTCGAACCCAAGCCGGTGGACGGCAAGATGGTGATGGAAGGGATTGTGGAAACGGCGGCCGACCTGGAGGCGCTGAAAGCCAAAGTGGCGGCGGTGCAGAAGCAGATGCCCGAGATCGCGGTGGAGTGGAAGGTGAAAATAGGAAAAACCCCAATGCCCGTTCCGCGCGAGAAGCCGTCGACCGGCGGTTCGTCGGCTCCAAAGTAAGCCGGTCGGGCGTGTTTTGCGGGATGTGGGTGACTTTTCAGTTGTATTCGGGGACGATCGCGGGTTTTTGTGTAATTTGACCTGAATGAGGGGTGTCACTGTCGGCAAACCCCCCGGACTTTGGTATATTCAAATCCTCGGTGGTGTGGTAGCCGCTCGCGTGAACTTGGCGGTGTTCGGCGTTGGTTGGCCGTTCTGGTCGATCGGCGTCGAAGTCGATCGACTTTCGGGGTTCGCAACTCGCAGGAGCACATGCATGCGGAAGAACGAGAAGGACATTGCGCGTTCGGGGTTTACGTTGATTGAACTGCTCGTGGTGATTGCGATCATCGCGTTGCTGATCTCGATTTTGCTGCCGGCGTTGGGGAAGGCGCGGGCGATGGCGAAGCTCACGCAGGAAATGGGGTTGGGTCAGCAGCACATCGTGGCGTACTTGGGGTATTCGGGTGACAACAAGGCTCATCTGCTCCCCGGGACGTTGACGGACCAGTGGGCGGGCGTGCTGCCTGAGAAGGGTGGCGATGGGCCGGCGATGGCTGAGGCGTTGATGCCTGGGTACACGCACTGGAACTGGGCTCACGCGAACAACACGCCGTTCCATTTCCGAGTGTGGGACGATAACGGTCAGTACATGGAGAACTACGTCACGAAGCGTTGGCCGTGGCGGTTGTTGCCATACCTGGGCGGGGATACGCGATCGATCGTGTTCAATCCGCAGTCGTACGAAGAGATGCGTTCACTTCCTCGCTGGATGAACACGGGAAATCCGAACGTGCCGGATTCGTCGAGTCCGATGTTCATGCAGGTGTATGTGTCGCGGTATTCGGGGTTTGGGCTGAACACGGTGTACATCGGCGGCGACTATGAGGCCGGGGCGTTTGCGGATTTCAACGGACCGTTCGGGAGCAACACCGTTCGCTTGCGGAAGCGGTTCTATCTCCAGAAGACCGAGGAAGCGAAGCGTCCTTCGCAGATGATCACCTTTGCTTCAGCGCGGAACATTTTCTCAACCGGCGCTTTGTCGGCCAGCGACACCCGCATCGTTCCTGGTCACCACCGTATTGAGGCTCCGAGCGGTCCGCGGCCGTCGCACGGGCACGCGGTGCCGACGAGCGAGCCTTCGTGGTCGGTGGCTTCGCTGCGGCAGTGGGATCCGTCGTTGCGTCCTCGTCAGCACGGTTTCCTGGACTTCCGTCACGGGAAGAAGCTGGTGTCGGTGCAGATGGACGGCAGTGTCCGCCCCGCGGATCTGTCGGAGATGACGGATATGAGAAGGTGGGCGAACGATGCCACGAGCGAGACGTGGCAGTTCAATCTGAACGACTATCGCGCCCAGTAAGTTGCGAAGTCCACGAATGGCGAAACGATCATCAAGCGGCCTGTGTGTTCACAGGCCGCTTTTCATTTTTGGCGGCGATGCGTTGTGTTTTACGCGCGACGTGTGGTGATGTGGACTTTACCTGTGGGGTCTTCGGTGGCGAGGGTTTGGCATTCGGTGATGAAGAGGCCGTGGTCGATGATGCCGGGGATTTGGCGGATGGTTTGGGCGAGGTTTTTCAGGGCGGCGGGGGATCGGGCGATGTTTGCGGGGATGGGGAGGTCGAGGACGTGCCCGGCGTTGTCGGTGATGGTGGGCTCGGCGAGGGGGTTGGGGGCGGAGCCGAGCGAAGACTGGGTTCGGCGGAGGGGATCGGGGTGGTTGGGGGAGGGGACGAGGCCCAGTTGGGCGAGATCGCGGAGGACGCTGACGCGGGCGAGGGGGATGATCTCGATGGGGAGGAGGCGTTTTTCGCCCAGGTGGTTGGAGAGCTTTGAATCGTCGATGAGGTAGATGGTTGAGCCGCCGGATTGGAGGCAGGCGTGGGCGACGATGCGTTCGCGGGTCATGGCGGCACCGCCGCCTTTGATCATGTGGAGGGCGGGGTCGACCTCGTCGGCGCCGTCGAAGAGGAGGTCGATTCTGGAGACGTCGTTGAGGGGGACGACGCGGAGGTTCAGTGAGCGTGCGAGCAGCTCGGTGGCGTTGCTGGTGGAGACGCAGGTGAGGTCGAGGTTTTCGCGTTGATTGCGGAGTGCGAGGGTGCGGACGGCGCGGGCGGCGGCCCGGCCGGTGCCTAGGCCGACGATTGAGCGGGGCTTGATGAGTGCGACGGCGGCGTTGGCGAGGGCGTCGCTTGCGGGGTCGGGAGCGGGTGTGGACATGGCCGAGGGTAGGGGTTGCTGAAGACGATTGTTGGAACGCTTTGGGTTGGTGAGTTTGGTTGGATGATCTGTGTGGAGTGGGGTGGGTGTCTGGCGGATTGGTTCTGGACGTGGCGTTGGTTTGGCGCCACGCGGAGCGTGGCTTGGTTTGGTGATCCACCACGCGGAGCGTGGTGGTACCCCGGAGCGTGGCGGCATGGGATACGCTGCGGCGTGCGCGATGATGACACGGTTGATCTTGAGATGGAGGAGATGGGCCGGCCGGGGGATGGCGGCGGCGGTCGTGGTGCGCGGGAGATGGGGGGGGTGGGGGCTGTGGAGCGGCGGT
>JACVCS010000109.1 GCA_016741915.1 Phycisphaerales bacterium
GTCGATCACGGGCAGCATGGGAAACTTGATGCCCGTCGCCGACGGCAGCAGAAGATGGCCGGCGATCAGGGTCCAGACCAGTGCCCGCTGCACGGACATCAGCCGGAAAAGCACGACAGCGACAAGCGGCCAGCTGAACAATACCAGATAGGCAAAAAGGTTTGGCATCCAGGTCCGCGCGAAAGCGATTGGCTTCGTCTGTTGTAGCCGGTCTGGCCCGCAAGGAAAATGCTGCTTCGATGCGGGAAGCCCCCCGGGCATCACATTTCCGGGCCATGCCCGGCCTTGGAACCCGGGTGGTTTCGTGCATTGTGGCGCAATGAGGCTTTCGATGTCCGAGTTGATCGCGTGACCGGCGAATCCCCGTCTTCCGGGCGCATCGGTGCGGTGATCATTGGCCGCAACGAAGGCGCGCGGCTGGTGGCCTGTCTGGCCTCGTTTCCCGCGGATGTCAGGCCGCTCGTCTATGTCGATTCCGGCTCGACCGACGGCAGTGTTGCCGCGGCGCGGGCGGCGGGTGCGCGGGCGGTGGGCCGGGGCGGGGGGCGGCGCGGCGGGCGCCCCGGGCCGCGGCGCCCCCCCCGCACCCCCCCGCGCGCTCGCCATAACATCGACCCATGCCCGCCGACGACCTCGAGCTTGATCACGACCGCTTCCAGCCCGTTGCGCTCGGTCTTGGTTTCCTCATCCCGGGCCTCGGTCACGCCTTCATGGGTTACACCGCCCGCGGCGCGTGCATCTTCACCTCCGTCGCCGGACTCTTCGTCGGCGGGCTCGCCATCGCCGGCATCGACGCCGTCGATTCTTCACTCGCCGTGCACAACTTCGCCACCGGTCTCTACGCCAAAGCCACAGGGCAGCAGCACAAGCCCATTCAGGTTCAGGACGGTGACGCCGTCTGGTTCCTCGGCACGATGTTCGTCGGGCCCGCCGCCTTCGCCGTCGATTACGCCCACCAGTTCCAGTTCAAGGTCAACGACAACGGCGTCCTCCGCTCCGCCAAGCCCACCGAGGCCCGCGACGCCGACGGCAAGCCCGTCCCCGGCATCGCACCCAACGTCCGCGCCCTCGGCCGCTCCGGAGAGATCGGCACCCTCTGCTGCACCCTCGCGGGGATGGTCAACCTCATCGCCCTCATCGACGTCGCCTACTCCCGCCGCCGCCGACCGGGTGCCGCGGCTTCAACAGATTCTTCACAACCCGCCGCACCCGCCGCGACGAACGGAGGTGCCGCGTGAATCTCATCTCCGTCTTTTCTGCCGCGATCGCACAACAGACGCCCACCGCCGCAGGCGTCGCCCGCGCGTACCGCCCTTTCATCGACGCCGTCGACGTGCACCACTGGTGGTTCCTGCTGCTGATCCCCATCGCCTTCCTGGTCTCGATTGGTTACAAGGCCGTGCGCATGCACGAACTGACCGGATACGTTCGCCAGGTCCTCATGATGACCGTGCAGATCGTCGTAGGGATGGTCCTCCTCGCCGTCGCCTTCTACGCGCTCGTCGCCTACGCCCAGTGGTGGGCCTCTCGCTGAACCATGCCCGTTCTTACCGCCACCAACCTGAAGCTCGCCTACGGCGAAAAGATCATCCTCGACGGCGTCTCGATCTCCCTCGAGCCCGGTGAGCGTCTCGGCATCGTCGGCCGCAACGGCTGCGGCAAATCCTCGCTCATGAAAATCCTCTCGGGCATCACCAAGCCCGACAGCGGCGAAGTCGCTATCGCCCGCGGCTGCTCCGCCGGTTACCTCCAGCAAGATCCCAAATTCGCCGAGGGCGAAACCCTCCGCGGTGCGGCCGAGTCCGCCTTCGCCGAGCTCCACCGCCTTCACCAGCAACTCGACGACGTCTTCCACAAAATGGAAACCGCCGAGGGCGACGAACTCGAACGCCTCATGAAGCTCCAGGTCCGCTACGAGGAGCAAATGCAGGCCGCCGGCGGCTACGCCATCGACCACAAAATCGAAGCCGTCCTCCACGGCCTCGGTTTCATCGACGCCCAGTTCTCCATCCCCGTCACCGGGCTCTCGGGAGGTCAACGCGGCCGGCTCGCCCTCGCCAAACTCCTCCTCGAGGAGCCCGACGTCCTGCTCCTCGACGAACCCACCAACCACCTCGATATCGAAGGCCGTCTCTGGCTCGAGGATTTCCTCGTCAACCAGTACAAGGGTGCCGTGGTCATGGTCAGCCACGACCGCTACCTCCTCGACGGCGTCGTGAAGCGCATCATCGAGGTCGAGCAGCACCGCCTCATCGAATACCCGGGAAACTACGAAGCCTTCCGCGAGATCCGCGCCCAGCGCCGCCTGACGCAGCTCCGTGCGTATGAGAATCAGCAGACGCAGTTTAAGAAAGAAGAGGCCTTCATCCGCCGCTACCGCGCGGGGCAACGCGCCAAGCAGGCCCAGGGCCGCCTCTCCAAGCTCGAACGCGCCAAAGAGTCCAGCACCCTCGAACGCCCCATGGAGGTCGAGGCTTTCCGCCTCTCACTCCCCAAGTCCGAACGCACGGGCGATATCGTCGTCTCCGCGCGCTCGGTCGAAAAGTCCTACCCCAACGACCAGGGCGAGGTCCGCACCCTCTTCAAAGAGCTCGACGTCGTCATCGCCCGCGGCGAACGCTGGGGGATCATCGGGCCCAACGGCGCCGGCAAATCCACCCTCGTCCGCGTCCTGCTCGGTGAGCAACTCCCCGACGCCGGCACCGTCCGCATCGGCGCCAACGTCAAGGTCGGCTACTACCGCCAGTCCCACGACCACGTCGAGGGTGAGCCGCGCGTCTGGGAATACCTCCAACGCGTCATCCTCAAAGAAGCACCCGGCCAGGGCGGCAGCGAGCAACAGGCCCGCAACCTCGCCGGCGCTTTCCTCTTCTCAGGCGATGATCAAGAAAAGCAGATGCACATGCTCTCGGGCGGCGAGCGCAGCCGCGCCGTCCTCGCCGGCCTGCTCGCCAGCGCCAAGAACGTCCTTGTCCTCGACGAACCCACCAACCACCTTGATATCCCCTCCGCCGAACGCCTCGAAGACGCCCTCGCCGCACCAGACCCCGAAGACCCCGACTCCGAAGGCACATTCGACGGCACCCTCATCCTCATCTCCCACGACCGCGCACTCATCGACGCCACCTGCGATCACCTCCTCATCTTTGACGGCCAGGGCAACGTCTCCACCTTCACAGGCAACTACACCCAGTGGCACGAGAAGCAGGACGAACTGAAGAAGCAACGTGCCGAGGCCGAGTCTGAATCAAAACGCCGCCGCGACGAAGCCGAACGCCAGCGCCGCCAGGCCGAGGAGCAGAAAGCCAAAGCCGCGCAGCAGCAGAAGCAGCAGCAAGCCGCCAACAAGCCGCAGAACAAGTCGAACAACGCCCTGGCGCGGATGAAGACCGAGCAGATCGAACAGAAGATCGCAACCATCGAATCGCGTATCAAGCAGATCGACCAGCAACTCGCCGACGCCGACGTCTGGCGCGATCCGCGCAAGTGCCAGCAGCTCGGCGACGAACGCCAGAAGCTCGCCCAAGAGCTCGAACCGCTCGAGTTCGAGTACCTCAGCCGGATGGAATCCAACGGCTAGGCCTCGACTTATCCGGACATTCATTCAACAACGCCCGCGTAACGCCCATATCTCTGAGCGTTTTGAACGGTTCGGTTCATCATCTGAATCAACCACCGCACTCTGTGCTGTTTATGTCGAAGACACGTTCAAACACCTTCATAGGTGAACCCCTCAACCTGAACTCGCCTCCGCACGCGGTCGATGTTGGGCGTGCGACCTAATCCGGGTGGTCCGGGGCGGGCGCACATCAGTTTTCGTTCGGAGGCGTTCTCATATGAAGACCCGTATCAGCACCGTTGCCGCCGCTCTGGCCCTCGTCAGCGGCTCACTGTTCACCCTCAGCAACTCCGCCGCCCTCACCGCGGCCGAGCCCGCCGCGGCTTCCACCAGCGCCGACTCCGCCGCGGAGAAGGTCAAGGCCTACACCGAGAAGACCCTCGTCCCATATTTCAACAGTTTCACCGAGCTGAAGGACGAGCTCAAGGCCGCCAACGCCGCCCGCAAGACCTGGGCCGCCTATTCCGAGGACTGGAAGAAGTGGACCCCCGCCGAGGCCGAGAAGAACAAAGACTCCTTCACCTACGGCGAGTATCTCTGGTCGGCAAAGAAGGACAAGACCTTCCGCTCGCAGCACACCTCCACCAAGGCCGCCGAGGCGATGAAGACCTTCCAGACGAAGTCCGCCGGTGCCGTCGCCGAGTGCTTCGTCACCGACGCCAAGGGCGCCAACGTCGTCCAGACCGCCATCACCAGCGACTGGTTCCAGGGCGACGAAGAGAAGTTCACCAAGGTCGAGAACAAGAAGGACTGCTTCTACCCCGCGCCGAAGCGTGACGACACCGTCGGGCAGACCGGTGTGCAGGTCTCCATCCCCATCTGGGACAACAACGAGTTCATCGGCGTCGCCGTGGTCCTCGTCATCGCCGAGAAGATCGACTCGGGCGTCGCCTCGGCCGAGGGCAAGTAATCCCGTGATCTCCGCGCACCGCCCCCCGGGCGTGCGCACATGCGCCAACCGCCGCGCGGGTGAGGAATCACCCGCGCGGCTTTGACGAGCCGGGGTGTCCACACGCCCGCGCCGCTCGAACTTTCTCTCCCCGCACTGCTTTCAAACGGAGGTTCATATGTTCAACATCCTCGGCTTTCTGAAAGGCGTTCGCGGGCAGATGGCGCTCGTCCTCGCCTGCCCCATGTTCGCCCTCGTGGTCATCGTCTCGGTCTCAACCTCGGGGCTGAAGAGCACCGACGAACAGTTCAACCAGGTCTTCGGCATGATGGTCCCCGAGACTGAGGCCATCGCCAGCGCCGAGAACGCCACCAGCGAAGCCATCAGCGCCGCCCGCGCGGCGATCTCCATCTCCGACGACGCCGAACGCGCCGCAGTCCTCTCTCAGGCCCGCGCCGCCATCAAACGACTCGAAGACGCCGGCCAGAAGCTCCACGACGTCAACGTCGATCACCACCCGGGCGAAGCCGCCGAAGCCCTCGCCGCGATCAAGCCGATCCCCGATGCCCTCCGCCCCATCCTCGCGCTGATCGAACGCAACACCGTCATCGATAGCGAGAAGGCCGCCGACATGCTCAAGGGCGAAGCCCTCGCCAAGGCCTGCCAGCCCCTGAAGGCGATGGCCGATGAAATGCGTGACTCCCGCAAGGAAGTGCAGCAGGAAGCGATGGGCCAGGTCAACACCCTCCGCCGGAACATCGTCACCGTCTCCGCCGTCGCCGCGGGTCTCTCGCTCGTGCTGGGCGGCTTCGTCGCCCTCCGCCTCTACTCCCGCATCAACAGCCTCACCGGACGCCTGCAGGAGATCGCCGCGGGCAAGGGCAACCTCAGCGACCGTCGGCTCGTCCCGCCCGACAACGCCGAGCTGGGCTCACTCGCCACCAGTTTCAACGGCTTCGCCGCCGAACTCAACAAGCTCCTCGAACAGTTCGACGCCATGGCCAAGGACGTCAGCGACGAGGCCGGCACCATCGCCGGCGCGGGCGAGGAGATGAACTCCTCCGCCAAGAGCCAGGCCCAGCAGGTCACCAACATCGCCGGCGCGGTCGACGAACTCGCCCAGGCCGTCACCGAGGCCACCGCCTCCAGCAAACAAGCCTCCGAATCGGCCGCCCGCGCAGGCGACCTCGCCCGCGAAGGACGCGAAGCCGTCGCACGCACCATCGCCGTCATGAACTCAATCAGCGAGGCCGTCAACGCCGGCGCCGCCAGCGTCTCCGAACTCGGCAAGCGCTCCGAGCAGATCGGCGCCATCATCAACGTCATCAACGACATCGCCGATCAGACCAACCTCCTCGCGCTCAACGCCGCCATCGAGGCCGCCCGCGCCGGCGAGCACGGCCGCGGTTTCGCCGTCGTCGCCGACGAGGTCCGCAAACTCGCCGAACGAACCACCACCGCCACCAAGGAAGTCTCCGACTCGATCAAGATGATCCAGTCCGAAACCGCCAACGCCGTGCAGCGCATGAACGCCGGCACCTCCGAAGTCAAAACCGGCATCGGCCGCGCGGGCGAAACCACCACCAGCCTCGAGAAGATCGTCTCCAGCGTCGAGCTGACCACCAGCACCTTCAAGGTCATCGCCGAGTCCATCTCCAAGCAGAGCGAACTGGGCACCCTCATCAAGGATCAGATCAGCGCCATCTCCGCCGCCGCCGACGAATCCACCCGCGCCGCGGGCTCCGTCGCCGCCTCCTCCACCAAGCTCGCCAACCGCGCCGGCAAGCTCCGCTCAACCATCGCCGAGTTCGCCCGCGACCACGCCTGAGACTCTCCCGATCCTTTCCTCAACCAACACAAAGGGCCCGGCTCATCAACGAGCCGGGCCCTTGCTCATTTCAAACGACTCACGCGCACGCCGCCGAGACTCCGCTCACTCACGCCGGCGTCGAAGCCGCCGCTACCGGCGCCGCCTCCGCCGGGTCCGCACGCATGAACAGCGCCGCACCCTTCGTCAGCCCCTGCCCGGGCTTCAGCGCGTACGCCCCGCGGATATCCGCTACCTCACGCAGTCCCACCCCCGCCCCGATCGGCGCACAGTTCCACGTCGCAAGCAACTGCGCCGACGCCCTCGGAATCGCGGGCGAAAGCAGCACCGTCGCCACCCGCAGCGCCTCCGCACACTGATACAGGATCGCCGCCAGCCGGTCCTTCGCCCCCGCCTCCGTCTCCAACCGCTTCGCCAGCTTGAACGGCTCGGTGATATTGATAAACCCGTCGACCTTCCGCACCAGCCCGATCCCCTCGTTCAACGCCGCGGTGATATCCCCGCGCGCAATCGCCGAGAGCGCCCCTTCCGCCGCCGCCGAGGTGATCGCCGCCCAGTCGTGCCCCTCCAGCGAAAGCACACCTTTCGGATCAGGAACCACCGACGCGAAGTACTTGTCGATCATGTTCCCCACCCGGCTCGTGGCGTTGCCGATCCCGTTCGCCAGGTCCGCGTTGTACCCCTCCACAAACTTCGCGTGTGTGAAGTCCGCGTCGTTGGTCGACAAAGGCCCCTGCGTCGAAAGGTAATACCGGAACGCGTCCGACCCGTACCGCTGCACATACGCCGAGATCGTGTCCAGGTCGATGAAGTTCCCCTCCGACTTCGACATCTTCTTCCCGTCACGGATGAAGTACGAGTGCGCGTACACATGCCCCGGCAGTGCCCTGCCCATCGCCATCAGCATCGCCGGCCAGATCACCGCATGGAACCACAAAATGTCCTTCGCCATCAGATGGAAACCCGCGGGCCAGAACCGCCCCCGTTCCGCATCATCCACCGCCGTGAGGTAGTTGCACAGCGCCTCGATCCACACATACACCCGGTGCCCCGGATCCCCTGGCATCAGCACACCCCAATCCTCCCACCCCTTTTCCCCAGCCTTGATCGCCCGGCTCACCGGCACATCCTGCAACCCCTGCTTGAGCCGCCCCAGCACCTCGTTCCGCCGCGCCTCGGGCAGAATGAACCCCGGGTTCGCGTCGATGTGCTTCTGCAGCGCGTCCTGATACGCGCTGAGCCTGAAGAAGTAGTTCTTCTCCGTCCGCTTCTCCAAAGGCCGCTTGGTCACAGGCGACAGATAGTTGTGCTCCTTCGCCACCGCCTCGGTCAGATACTCATCCTGCGAAGTGTCATACCACCCGACGTAGTCGCCCAGATAAATGTCCCCCTTCCGCTGAAGCTCCGCGATGTACCGCTGCGCCAGTTCCTTGTGCCGTGCGTCGCTGGTGCGATAGAACACATCGCTGCGGATGTCGATCAGATCGAAGGCGACCTTGAACTGCTCCGAGCACCGATCCGCCCACTGCCTGGGCGTCATCCCGTTCTCAAGCGCCTTGCTGACGACCTTGTCCGCGTGCTCGTCCGTCCCGGTCAAAAAGTACGTCTCCCGCCCCGCCAGACGCCAAAACCGCGCCAGCACATCCGCAAACGTCGTCGTATAACAGTGCCCAATATGCGGCCGATCATTCACGTAGTAGATCGGCGTGGTGATGTACACGGGTTTCTCAGCCATAACCGCAGCATAGGTGAACCCCACCCCCTCCGGGTACCGCCACGCTCCGCGTGGGCAAACCACCCTCAACCACCCGTCCGCTCCTCTATCCCGCACTCAACCCCTCAATCCCCGTCCATCCGCCAAGCGAACCCCAAACCCCACTGAACACCCGATCCCCGCTGAACCGATGTACTCCTCCACCGCGTACAACTCCGTGGTGGCACGGCTCTCCAGAGCCGTGCACCCTCCACCGACCGAACCACCCTTTCTCTCTCCCTTTCCTCTTCATTACTTCTCCCATCCCTCCTCCACTCCCAACACCTCGTTCAATCCACCAAACCGCACCACCGAGTCCTCCCCATGAACACCCCACCCCCCCCCCCCCCCCCCACGCCTCCCCCTCTCCACCCCCCCACTACCCCCCCCCGCCACCCCCCCCCCCCTCTCCCCACCCCCCCCCCACCCCCCCCCC
>JACVCS010000110.1 GCA_016741915.1 Phycisphaerales bacterium
GGGGGGGGGGGGGGGGGGGGGGGAGGAGGTGGCTCGATCGATGGCGAGCGGGGCGAGGTTCCGGTCAGGCTTTTTTTGCCGGGGAACTTTGTGCGGGGTAGGTGACGGGCGGGGCGGCGGGGTTGTGCTGGATGCTGGCGAGGATGCTGGAGACCTCGGCGATTTTTTCGGTCATCGCCAGGCGTGCGATGAGGGCGTCGACGAGGGCGCGGGGGAAGGAGCAGCCCTTGGCGTTGCGCGAGACGCTTTCGCAGAGGGCGATCATGTGGACGAGTGAGGCGGGGTCGAAGCGGGCGGCCTGTTCGGCGGCTTGCTCGCGGGCCTCGGGGTGGAGGTCGACGAGTTCGGTGTTGGTGCCGCAGATGCGGAGAATCATGAGATCGCGCAACCGCTCGGCGAGGGTGGTGAGGAGGGTTTCGGAGCCGGTGCCGCGGGAGAGGAGGGCGTTGGCGCGTTCGAGTGCGGCGGCGGGGTTGCTGTCGGCGAGTGCGTCGATGAGTTCGGAGATGACGGCGCGATCGGGGAGGCCCAGGAGGTCTTCGAGCAGGTCGGGGGTGAGGCGTTTTTGCCCGGCGGCGATGAGGCGGTCCATCAGCGAGAGGGCGTCGCGCATGGAGCCGTTGGCGAGGCGGGCGACCATGTGGAGGAGTTCGTCGTCGGCGTCCATGGATTCGCCTTTGACGACGTCGGCGAGGTGTTTGGCGATCTGTGAGGCGGGGATGTTGCGGAAGTCGAAGCGTTGGCAGCGGGACTGGATGGTGGCGGGTACTTTGTGGGTCTCGGTGGTGCAGAGGATGAAGACCACGTGCTCGGGTGGTTCTTCCATGGTCTTCAGCAGGGCGTTGAAGGCGGCCTGCGAGAGCATGTGGCACTCGTCGATGATGTAGACTTTTTTGTGTCCGCGGAGGGGTCGGTAGCCGGCGTTGGCGATGAGGTCGCGGGCGTTATCGACGGAGTTGTTGGAGGCGGCGTCGATCTCGATGGTGTCGGTGTCTTGCCCGCGCATGATGGCGGCGTGGATGTCGGGGGCGTTGTTTGGGTTGTTGAGGGCGTTGGCGAAGATGCGTGCGGTGGAGGTTTTGCCGACGCCGCGGGTGCCGGTGAAGAGGTACGCGTGGGCGACCTTGTTGGCCTTGACGGCGGCTTGGAGGGTCTGGGCGATGGCGTTCTGCCCGACGAGCTGGTCGAAGTCTTTGGAGCGGTATCGGCGTGCGAGGACGGTGTAGGTCATGGTGGAGTTTAGGGGGAGTTCCAAATCGTCAAATGGTCAAATGGTCAAATGGGGAAGGACGGGCTGAACGCGGGGGGTTCAACGCGGAGGGCCGCGGAGGGCGCGGAGGGGAGCTGGAGAGGTGGGGTTTCTTCAACGAAGGGAGGGAAGGGGGGGAAGGGTGGGATTTCAGTTTGGGGTGGATTGTGGGGTTGGAGTGAGGGCGCGGAGTTGGTCGAACTGGGCTTTGAGGGTTGGCCAGTAGGGGCTGGAGTTGAGTTTGGCGCGGAGGCTGGTGAGGTAGTCGGTCATGTCGTGGCCGGTGCGGCGGGTGACTTCGGCGAGGACTTCCTCGGCGAGTGGTTCGTGGCCGGCATAGAAGAGATCGACGATGCGTTGGCGGAGGGCTTGCGGCGGCCAGGGCGCGGTGACGGGGTTGGCGGCGAGTTCGATGTCGACGATCTGCGAAGCGGGGATGACGTAGCCGGGGCGGCGGGAGTGTTCGGCGGAGGGGACGAGGGTTGTGCCGTTCCAGATCAGGGCGATGGAGGGAGGAGAAGCGGCGCCAGTGAGGGCGGAGCCTGGGATGAGGGTGGGGTCGGTGATGTGGAGTTCGTGGATGCTGTCGCGGTCGATGTCGGTGATGGTGATCTCCGGATCGATCCTTGTCGAAAAAGTGATGTTCGTCGCGTCACTGCTGGATGCAGGAAGAACGAACGCGCGGACAACATCGCCGACAGGGAGAGTAACAGGCACTTCACTGTTCTCCGGAAGAACGTACAGCGTGATTTGATTGTGAAGATCGGCGTCTCTCTTGCGATGAAGAAGGAGCATGTCCTTCGAGCCCGGCGCGGTGAGGCTGAGGGTTGAGCGGGCCTCGGATGAAAACGAAGCACTCGTAAAGCCGAAATCATCCCACCGCGGATAGAAGTTGGGAACTTCGAGAACGACGGAGCCGTTTCGTAGGAGAACCGCGAGTCCATCGCTGCCGTTGTCCGGTCTACCACCGACGAAGACTTGAACGGTCCAAAGTCCTTGAGCAGTTTCCGATTTCAGAACCCACCGCGGATACGCAACGCGCCACCAAAGGGAGCGGGCGGTGGAATAGCTCAGTTCGCCCAGCGGGAAGGCGGGAAGGAGTATGAGCGCCATAAGGAGGATGCGACGGCGGTGGGTTTGGCGGCGTTGGACAGCGGCGGGGCTGTGAATCACGCCGCATTCGGGGCAGGGGGCGGCGGGGGGGAGGTTTTCGCGTGGGTAGTGGCAGTTGAGGCAGGAGTTGGGTTTTCGGCGGGTGAAGTGGAGGCAGAGCAGCGTGGCGAGCCCGAGGGCCGAGGCGATGATCGTCGCGAGGGTGTAGATGGCGGTGAGGGACATGCGGGGGGGCAAATGGTCAAAGAGTCAAATGGTCGAACTCTCAAATGGCCAAATGGCCAAATGGGCGGGTCGGAATGTCGGTTGGCCTTGGGGAGTTTACTTTGTGGCCGTGATGAGCGGCGTGAAGCGGTCTTTGGACCAGGTGAGGGCGGTGGCGGTGAAGTTGGCGGTGGAGAGGGTGTTGAGCTGGTAGACATGGTTGTTGTCGGGGTCGGTGAGCCAGTCGGCTTTGTCGAGCGGCCAGTTGATGCGGAGTTTGGCGAGGAGGGGTTGCTTGGCGGTTTGGGAGAGGACGTGGACGATGCAGTCGGTGCTGGCGGAGTAATCCACGCGGGTGCGGATGAGCAGTTCGGGGGTCAGGTCGTTGTCGATGTCGGCGAGGGCGATGAGGGCTTCGGGGTTGGCGTTGTTCAGGCGAGATTTCAGGTCGCTGGCGGCGTCGCCGCGGAGTGTGAGGATGGTCTGGCCTACGAACTCGACGGTGACGAGTGATTCCCAGGTGGTGTTGGGGCGGCCGCCGCGATGGAGGCGGATGGTCCAGGCGTCGCGGGTGTGGACGGATTCGACTTGCCAGGCGGGGTAGGCGAGTGACCAGAAGGCGGCGCGGATGGGCTTGTGGAAGAGCGTCCAGATCGGGAAAGGAAGAAGGAAGAGCACGCTCAGGGCAAGCACGGCGGCGAGGCGGCGGAGGCTGGGCGGATGAGGGAAGGGGCTGAAGGGTGCGGCGCACTCGGGGCAGGGTGCCGAGGGTGGCAAGCGTTTGCGCGAGTGGTTGCAGGCGGGGCAGCGGTGTGCGCGTGGGAGAGCGGCACGGAAGAGCAGCAGGACGATGAGCAGCAGCATCGCCAACGCCAGCGCGAAGAGGAGGATGGAGATGGCGGAGAGGATGTGCGAAGGGGTCATGCGCGCGGAGAATCGGCGCGGGTGAGGGACCGGACGGAAATTTTCTTGGGGAAGGGATCGAGGGTCCGAGGGACCGAGGGATCAGAGGATCAGGGGCGCGGGTTACTGGGGATGAACCCGGGTGACGGGGCGAAGACGAAGAGGGATTCGTGATGTTTCCACCGGCGGTGCAGAGCGATGGGGAGGGCGATGGCGAGGATCGGGAGGAAGAACGCCTCGAAGAGGGTCAGGGAGTTGCCGGGGCTGAGGAGCGTGTACAGGCACAATGCGATGGCGATCAACGGGCACGCGGCAGCGAAGATGAGCAGGGCGTCGTGCTTTGGGTGCGTTGTGCCCGCGGCGTGGATCATCGCGGGGAAGGTGCTTGTCAGAAGCACAAGGGTCCACCACGGAAGGGTGAACGGTTGATTGGTGGTGGGGAGCTGAACGATCGAGAGCCAGGTGGCGAGGGCGGTGGCGACGGTGATGATGATCATCGAAACAACGACGCGACCGACGGCGCGGAAGAGCAGCGGGACGATGGGCCGGGGTGTTGCTGATGGGTGGGGTGACATGGTGCTGCGATCAGATCACGATACCGCCTTCTCTGAAGGAGGGGCGTAGAAAAGTCGCCGATCGTCTGATGACGGTCGGTGGCACGGGGTTGGTAGATGATGGGGGGATCACTCGCGCTGGTTGACGGCCAGGTGACCGGCGACCCGGACCGCGCCGCTTATGGCTGCTGCGGTCAAGCCCTGACCAGGTTCACGGACGATCCGTGCACCGGGCCCGGCCGTCAACCGGGGCGAGTGGGTGGGAGTGTAGGACGGGGGAAGTTCAGTCGCGCGTCGCGAGTTGCGAGGGGAAGGGTGAAAGGACTTGGGGTGTGTCACATGGCGCCAACGACTGAAGTCGCGGACTCTGAGATTCTTGTGATGTTGGTCCGGATGAGTTGCAGCAGTTGTCGCATGATGGCGCGGTGGGTGCCGATGTCTTGGGTGACGGCGCGTTGCCAGGCGCTGAGGCTGGCGCGGTGCTGATCGTTCTCGACGAGGGGGATGACGAGGTTGCGGAAGGTTTCCCGTGACCAGAAGGTGTGCCGGGCGGGGTCGCCCAGGAGCCATGAGCCGCGGGCGGAGGGGACGACGCATCGACCCTCGGCAAAGGGTGCGTCGCGGAAGGCTTGCGGGATGTGCAGGGTGTCGTCGGTGTCGGCGGGGTTGTGGATGTTCAGGCGTTGATGCAGGGCCTTGAGTTGAAGGGCCAGCGGGTGATCGGTGAGGTGGATCGGTTGGTTGATCGGGTGATTGCAGGTGTTCAGGTCGCGGGCGATTTCGTTGCGGGTGCACCAGTCGACGAGGTCGAGGTCGTGCTGTTTGATGCGCACGGCGCAGACGCCGCCGGCGAGGGCGCATTCCATGGGGCGTTGGTGGTGGATGCCGCCCATCCCGGCGTGAAGGTGCACGCGTGCGAGGCGGTAGGAGAGGGGGAGTTCGTCGGCGTGGTGGAGGGGTCCTTTGGCGTGTTGGGCGAGATTGGGGTGGTTCTCCCAGCCGCGGCCGAAGAGGTGCAGACGCCATGAGCGTTCGCGGCAGAGTTCGCTGGCCCACGACAGCATCTGCTGGCGGAGGAAGCGCTCGGCCATGGGGAGGGCGGTTTGGCTGACGATCTCGGCGAGTTGTTCGCTGCTCGGGAGTTGGGCGGCGGGGACGGTTGCGCGCAGCAGGTCCTGCGTCAGATCGGTGATGGAGTGCACCGTGAGGGTGAAGAGCCCTTCGGCGATTTCGCGCTGCAGGCGCTCGTAGAGCGCGTCGATGAACTTGGGTTTGTGCGCGCGGAGCTCGTCGCGGAGGGATTCGGGCGTGGCGGACTGATGGCTGACATAGGCGATCTCGCAGGTGAGGCGGTCGAGTGTGGCGCGGTCGGTGGGCAGCGATGGCGCGGCGGAGAACTTCTCTTCGCAGACGGGGACGGGGGCCATGAGGGTGTTCGTGCGTGGGTAACGGAAGGTGGAGAAGAGTTCGGGGTGGAGGTGCCCGAGGATGAAATCTCGGCGGTCCTGTGAAAGCCCGGCGTGGGTGGTGAAGAGCGCGGGCATGCGGTCCTGGATGAAGCAGGCGAAGGGGACGTTGCGCAGCAGCGGGCCACAGACGGCCGAGCGGAGGTGGTTGATGCAGAGGATCAGGTCGGGATCGAAGCGGAGGGCGGTTTGAACGAGGGTGAGGGTGGTCATGCGCGACGCGTCGTCGGGCTCGATGAGCACGCGGGTGTTGTGACCGAGGGAGGTGAGCGCGTTGGCCATGTCGCTGACGGAGTGTTTAACGAAAGTGGAGTAGCGGGTGGTGGTGAGAAGGATGCGGAGGGGATCGGTGCTGGCCCTGGCCGTGGCGGTCGTCCAGCGGCTCTGATACCACGCGTCGTTGCGCGCGTCATGCCGAAGGGTCAACTCGCCGGCGAGCTGCTGCGTCTGTTCGTGCTGATCGCTGAGCGTACTTTGCAGGATCGCGTCGACCTGTCGGTTGAGCGGCTCGGGCCCGACGACGATTCCGGAGAGATCGAGGTGCAGCCGCGCGTGCAGCAGTGATTGCAGCTCGGCGAGGGCCGAATCGCCGACGAGGATGTCGACCAGCGGATCGGCAAGGACGGCATGGAGGTCGCGTTGTCCGAGCGTGGTGAAGAAGGTGTCGAGGTTGGTTTCGAGGAGGATGAGGCGCGTCCGCATTCCCAGGGCGCGCGGGGCGGAGAGTGCGTGGGCGGCGAGCATCGCCTCGGCGTTGTTGCAACCGGCGAGGTAGATGCTCTCGTGCGGCTTGTTGGTTTGTGACGGTGCGAAGGCGTGGGGCGGGAGAGATTCGATGAGCGTGTGGAGGTGTCCTTCGCGCGTGAGCGTGAGCAGCGCCCCGCCCGGACCCGCGTGATGAGACACGGTCGAGATCGAGCGTTGCCACAGTTCAAACCGGGAGAGCAGCGTTTCGTCGTTGGTCAGGCGCACGGCACCCGCGGTTTCGCTCCGCCGGCGCGAGATCAGCGTCATCAGGTTCTCTCTCGCGTGGGCGATGAGGCTCGTGGTTGAGAGGCGATCGTCGGGGAGTGAGCGGAGGGCGGCTTCGATCGCCTGCGCACCGGGTTGAGCGCGAAGGGGCGGCGGGAGGCGATCGAGAAGGAGTCGGCAGGGGTGTTTGAGGGAGAGCTTGCCGAGCACGCCGCAGGTCAGGAGGAGGAGTTGCGGGTCGGGTTCGGGTTGATTGGTCAGGGCGGGGAAGGCGAGGCGAAGGAAGGCGAAGGGGTTGCTGGAGGCGAGGGCGAGGAGGTGGTTGATGGGGGGGAGGGCCTGAGGCTTTGTGGGGCTCGGGTTGGTGAGCGGGGGTGGCGGCATGGCGTAGGAGGGAAGATCGGGTGGATTTGGGTGTGGAGTTGAGTGTTGGTTGTTGGGGGAGTTGAGCATCGTGGGCGGCGCGTTGTCGGGGCTTGGCCCACCCCCCCTACGCGGCGCGTGGGCTGGGCTCATACGCCACGCGGAGCGTGGCGGTACCCGGGAATGAAAACACCCCGCGGGTTTCGCGGGGTGCTTTGGGTTGATGACATCGGGGTGAAGGTTTGCGGTTTAGCGGCTCTTCAACGCGTCGCGGATTTCCATCAGCAGTTTGTCGGTGCTGGATGGGCCGGCGGGCGCGGCCGGGGCCTCGGCGGCCTTCTGGGCCTCGAAGCGGCGGCGGGCGGAGTTGAACAGTTTCACGACGAGGAAGATGCAGAAGGCGAGGATGATGAAGTTGATGGTGATGGTGATGAAGTTGCCATACGCGAGTACGGGGCCGATCTTGCGTGCGTCGGCGAGGCCGAGCGGTGAAGGAGCGACAGAACTCGCGGCTTCGAGGCCGTTGGCGACCTTCTGGGCATGAGCGGCGGCGTGGTTGACAATGGCCTTGTCCGCGGCCTCTTTGGCTGTTGTGACGGCCTTGCTCAGCGGGATGTACGCGTTTGTGAAATCGACGTTGCCCGCCATGCCCACAACAGGCATGATGAGGTCTTCGATGATGGAGTTGACGATCTTGCCGAAGGCGGCGCCGATGATCACACCGACGGCGAGGTCGAGGACGTTGCCCTTGAGGGCGAACTCACGAAACTCGGAGACGAAACCCATACGAGGTCCTTTCTGTGTGCGGCCGTTGACGAAGAGGGAACTGGCCGCGGGGTGATGAGGGCGACTGAAGGTCGAAGATGCACGGCCCCCGGAGAGCGGAGCCACCACGGCGGTGGGGTCAGAAGCTCCAGCCGAGGGTTGCGAAGTAATCGATGTCGTTGCGCTTGGCGCCGGGGCCGGGGTTGGACTGGTAGCGGTCGTTGGCGCCGAGTTTGAAGTTCATGCCGGAGTCTTTGTCGAGGAGGATTTCCAAGCCGGCCTTGGAGTCGATGCGGAAGGTGGTGAAGCGTTTGAGTGAGGGGAGGTAATCGACGTTGGCAAAGACCTTGGTGCGGTCGTTGAGTTTGTGTTCGAAGTCGAGGCCGGCGAGGGCTTCGGGGTTAATGGCGTTGTCGGCGTTGCGCATGATCTCGCGGGAGAGACCGAAACCCAGCCGCCCGCGCAGGAGGGTGTCGTCGTTCTTGATAAAGGTGTAGCTGGGACCGGCGAATGCGGAGACGCGGTAGAGCCAGGACTGGAAGTCATCAAACTCGAACTTGCCCTGGGCGAAAAAGCCCCAGGGGGAGTCCTTCAAGAGCCAATCGTTGCGGATGGAGGCTTCGGCGCGGGACTTGGTGGCCTTGCCGTCGTCGGTGGCGTAGATATACGAGAAGTTGACGGCCGTCTCCATGTCCTCAGTAGCGCGCTTCAGGCCCACGGCCCCGCGGAGTGAAAGGTTCTCCGAGTTGCCGGAGGAACCGTTGAGCCCCAGATCGACGGTGCCCTTCCAGCCATCCCAGAAGGACTCGGGGTCCTTGGGCTTGGCGGGTGTGGGGG
>JACVCS010000028.1 GCA_016741915.1 Phycisphaerales bacterium
GTAGGGGGGGTGGGGGGTGGTTCGCCCGATGGCAAGACGGGCGAGCGGCTATCGAAGTCCCGAGGGCACTTGCCGCCTGAGAAGGCGACCGCGTTGAAGATTGCACCAGAAGGTTGGGTTGTGATTGTTCCGCTGACGGCTGGGGCGTTGATCCTGGGCGGTTCGGCGATCATTGTGCTGGGCTGGCTGGGGCTGATTGTGATGGCGCTGGCCCTGTTGGTGGCGGGGTGGGCGCTGTGGTTCTTCCGAGACCCGGCCCGGGTGACCCCGCCTGGGGCGGACCAGATCATCAGTCCGGCGGATGGGAAGGTGATCCGGATTGATCAGGCGCCGCTGCCGCCCGAGTTGCGGGCGGGAAACCCCGACGCGCCGGCGGGCCCGATGCAGCGGGTGGCGATCTTCCTCAACGTCTTCAACGTGCACGTCAACCGTGTTCCGACGGCGGGGAAGATCACGAAGGTCGCGTACGTTCCGGGGAAGTTCCTGACGGCGTCGCTGGATAAGGCGAGTGAGCACAACGAGCGGTCGGCGGTGCTGATGGTGGATTCGCGCGGTCGGTACGTGGCCTTTGCCCAGATTGCCGGGTGGGTCGCTCGGCGGATTGTGAACCACCTGAAGGAAGGTCAGACGGTGCAGTCGGGGGAGCGGTTCGGATTGATCCGTTTCGGTTCGCGGGCGGAGGTGTATCTGCCGATGGATGCGGAGGTGCTGGTGCAGGTGGGCGACCGCGTGATCGCGGGTGAGAGTTTGCTTGCGAAGCTGGCGCTGCCGAAGGGGCCGATCGTTGAGCCCGTGGTCAAGTCGCAGACCCCGGCCGACGCGGTGGTGGGGGGTTAAGTGGGCTGTCGGGGGAAAGGGACTGCATGATGCGGATCAACGGCGCGCAGAGTGAGCACGGCGAGGGATTGGAACCGTCGCTGCGGCGGGGGTGGAGTGGTCGGCGGCGTGAGCCGCGGGCGCCGAGGGATTTGCGGCCGCGCGAGGTGGAGTTGCGGAAGCTTCTCCCCAACATGATCACCGCGGCGAGTCTGTGCGCGGGGCTGGCGAGCGTGCACTTTTCGATGATCGGGCAGCTCCGCGAGGCGGTGCTGGCGATTGTGATCAGTTTCATTCTCGACGGGCTCGACGGCCGCATGGCCCGCCTGCTGCGCGTGACGAGCAACTTCGGCGAGGTCTTCGACTCGATGGCGGACTTCATGGCCTTCGGGGTAGCGCCGGCGTTCTTGATTTATCAGTGGCAGTTCAGAGCCCTGGGCGGCGCGGGGATCACGGGCGCGGGGGCTTCGCGGGATATCGAGCTGATGGGTCAGGCGGCGTGCATGCTCTTTGCGCTGTGCGCGGCCATCAGGCTGGCGCGGTTCGCGGCGAACGCGAGCAAGAAGAAGCCCGGCACGCCCACGTCGAAGTTCTTCAGCGGCTTGCCCGCGCCGGCGGCGGGCGGGGCGGTGGTTGTCCCGGTCATGCTGGCGATGAGCCCGACGGTGGAGTACACGATGCCGGTGTGGGCGACGCTGACGATCACGACGGTGCTGGCGCTGCTGATGGTGAGCAAGATCCCGATGATGTCGATCAAGGGCGTGAAGATCAGCCGGGCGCTGGCGCCGCTGCTGCTGGCGCTGGTGGCGGTTCTGGCGCTGGGGGTGATGCGGGACGGGTGGCTGACCTCGGCGGTGGTCTTTACGCTGTACGTGATGACGATGCCGATCGGGTTCGTGCAGTATCGGAGGGCGCTGGCGAAAGAGGCGAGCGAGCTGGCGGCGATGGGGCCTCGTGAGGGCACGGTCGCGTAAAGCTCTCACGGCGATTCATTGAGGATCGACAGATCAATAGTCAACCTGTCGGCCTTCGATGGCCGCGATGAGGCACCCCGCGACGAGGATCATCAGATCGTCGAGCTGGTCGTCGTTTTCGAGCACGGCGATACTCAGGCGGTAGAGGATGGGGTTGATGTGGGTGCGGAAGCGGGCGATCTGCCGCCCGTCGTCGGTGCGCAGGATGAACTTCTGCGGGAAGAGCATGGCGATGATGCCGAGCTTTCGGCGGAGGATCGCGAGCAGGCCGCTCTTTTCTTGCAGGGTTGCGATCTGACGACCGGCGGGGTCGAAGGCGACCCACGCGTCGCGGAAGAAGGTGCTGGAGATGCCGCGGCGGCGCCATGAGCCGATGATCTGACCCGAGGGAAGGGTGACGTCGTAGGTGGCGCTGAAGTCGAGGATGTTGCGGGCCTTGATGGCGACGAGTTCGATGGCCTGCGAGTCGTCGGTGTAGACGCGGAAATCTTCCTTGAGCTTGAAGGCTTTCTGCTTGCAGACGCCCACGACCTTGCCGGTGGGATCGACGATGCGGAACGAGGCGCCGAAGATCCTGAAGAACTTTCGGCGGATCGTGTAGTGCTCGCCGGGGCGGATGTTCATGGTTCAGAGGGTATGACGAGAAAACGAGGCGGAGTTCGCTTCGTGTTCGAACGAACGAACCGCGCGGACGATTCGCCGGGCGAAGGCGAAGAGGACGGCGTAGAAGGCGGTGTTGAGCAGCAGGCCGGACCAGATGGGTGTGTAGGGAAGGACGAAGGTGGGGGTGGGTCTATCAGAGAACGCGAACGCGCCTAGGTATTGCGTGCGATGTTGCGGGGAAGCGGTTGCCGACGGCGAGGCGGTTTGTTCGTGCCAGAAGGAGTATGTGGCGCAGAGCATGGGCCAGCCGCGGGCGGTGCTGGTGATCAGTGAGGGGCTGCCGAGTTTGGCGAACTCGTCGGCGGTTGGCGTATGTGCCCAGAGCGGTGCAGGATCGGATACGGACTTCGTAGGGAGGAACGAAAAACTGTATTGACGGTCGAAGTACAAGTCCCAGGTTTCGAAGGTGTAGCCCTTCTGCCGGAGAGCATCGAGGGGTTCCTTCGATGACGCCCTGGCGAGCTTCGGTTGATGTTGTGTGCGGAGTGGTTGGAACGTGCGAAGATCGTTCGGCTCGAACTGCGAGACGAGCGCTGAGGCGTACGAAAGCGATCCTCCGGCGAAGATACACGTCGCGATTCGGCGTGCGGAAGCTTTGGACATGAGCGGAGGGTATGAAAGCACAACGACCCGGCTTTGGGGCCGGGTCGTTGGGTGCTTTTGATGTGATTGTGCTGCGGGGAACGAACGCTTCTCAGCTCGTCTCGCCCACGGCCCAGCGGGCGAAGGCGACGATGGTTGCGTCCTTGGGGAGCATGTCCTTGACCTTCTTGGTGGGGTCCATGATGTAGGGCTGCTCGAGGAGGGCGATTTCTTCGAAGAACTTGCGCATGCCGCCCTCGACCATCTTCTCGGCGATTTCCTTGGGCTTGCCGGATTCCATCGCCTGCTCGATGCGGAACTTGCGTTCCTTCTCGACGACGTCCTTGGGGATGTCGTTGGCGGAGACGCCCTTGGGGGCGGGGACGGCGGCGACGCAGTGCATGCCGATCTGCTTGAGCAGGTCGGGGGTGATGTTGCCCTCGGCGTGGATGAGCGCGCCGGTCTTGCCGTCGTGGTGGACGTACGCGCCGAAGACGGCGTTGGGCCCGCCGTTGTACTTCAAGCCGCGGGCGAAGGAGCAGTTCTCGCCGGTGGAGATGCGGATCTTGTCGATCTCGGCCTGGATTTCGCCGGTGCAGGGGACGGAACCGACGGGCTGCTCAGCGGCGAGGTCGGTCACGCGTGCGCACATGGCGACGAAGTGCTCGTTCATGGCGGTGAAGTCGGTCTCGGCGCGGACCTCGACGATGGCGGCGTGGGGGACGTTGCCGCCGGCGTCGGGCTTGTGTATCGCGACGGTGATGCGACCGGCACCGGTGGCGCGGTCGGTGCGGGCGTCCATCTTGCCCTTGAGCTTCTTGCGGAGGATTTCCTCGGCCTTTTCAAGGTCTGCGCCGGCCTCGACGAGAGCTTTTTTACACTCCATCATCGAGAGCCCGGTGCGGTTGCGGAGCTTCATCACTTCGGCTGCGTTGATCTCGGCCATGGGTCGGTCCTTGTGGGAAATCGCGGTGCGTTGCGTTTGGTGCAGACCCGTGAGCGGGTCGGGGAATCGGGTTGGGGAAGGTCAAACCGCCCGCGGGAGATTCTTCGGTTGAAGAACAGGTCCCGCGGCGGCGGCGGACGTGCGGAAAGCGAGAACGCTCCGTATCAGCCCTGCTTGCCGGCGGGGGCCGCGGCGGCCTCCTCGGGCATGGCGGGGGCGTCGTCGGCGCGGTACTGAGCGCGGCGCGAGCGGCGCTGGCCGTCGGCACCCGGGGCGCCCTGGTCGCCTTCGAGCTTGGCCTGGCGCTGCTGCTTGCCCTCGGCGATGGCGAGGCAGAGCTCGCGGATCACCACGTCGATGGAGCGCATCGAGTCGTCGTTACCGGGGATGGCGATGTCGGCCATGTCCGGGTCGCCGTCGGTATCGATGAGGCAGACGGTGGGGATGCCGAGCTTCTTGGCTTCCTTGAGGGCGTTCATCTCGCGCTTGGTGTCGATGACCACGAGCACGCCGGGGAGCTTGTCCATCCCGCGGATGCCCGAGAGGTTGCGCTGGATCTTGCGCATCTCGCGGCGGAGCTGAGACTCCATCTTCTTGGAGTAGGAGGCGAAGTTGTCCTTCTGCTCAACGCCTTCGAGCTCTTCCATGCGCTTGAGGCGCGAGCGGATGGTGCGGAAGTTGGTGAGGGTGCCACCGAGCCAGCGCTCGGTGACGTAGTGCTGCTTGACGCCGCCGACGTGCTGCTCGAGCACGGCGCGGGCCTGACGCTTGGTGCCGACGAAGCAGACGTCCTTGCCGTCGGCGACGACGCGGGCGAGGAACTTCTTCGCCAGCAGGAGACCCTTGATGGTCTCCTTGATGTCGATGATGTGGATGTTGTTGCGTTTGCCCCAGATGTAGGGCTGCATCTTGGGGTTCCAGTTCGCGGCGCGCTGCCCGAAGTGGATACCGGCTTCGATGAGATCTTGGACGAGTTGGTTGGCCATGGGACACAAACCTTTCAGCGACACCGGCGGCAGCGACTCAGACAGCATCGAGCCCAAGTGAGGAGCGGGCGAAGGCCCGTCCGTGGGCTCGAAGCGCTGACCGCCACAAGGGCGCTTCAGCAAATCGAAAGATCCGGTCAACCCGCACGACATGCACGGGCAGGCCGATCGCTGAGTCTCGATCGGCGGACCACCCATCCTAGGTCGCTTGCCCGGGCGAGCCAAGAGTGACGGTTTGGGAATCGCCGGGTCGATGATCCAGCGTCGATTTTGATGATTTGTTTGGTATATGAACGGGTTTCAGCGACTGATTGGGGCCATTTCTGGTGGATCGGACGGACCGAGGTGCGGGTTGGGGCCGATCGGTGTAGACTGTTTGGAGCCACCCTTAGGGGTCGGGCGTTTGGCCACGGAGCTGTTTGGAGCTGTCGATGATCGCACGGATGAAATCGGCTTCGCTGTGCAGTGACGCGCCGGGGGACCCGCGCGTGACGTTCCCGAAGATCGCGGAGCTGATCGACTATCTCGCGTCGCTGAACGGGCGTGCGGATCTGGGTGTGCTGTCGAAGATGCTGGGCGAGACGAGCGTCACGCGCGCGGACCTTGAGCCGGCGGTGATCTTCGGCGTGCGCGGGTATCGGCGGAACGTGATCGCGGCGACGCCCTGGTTTGAACTGCTGGCGCTGTGTTGGCGGAGCGGGCATTGCACGCCGATCCATGACCATGAGGGCGTTTCGTGCGCGTTCCGGGTGGTGGAGGGGACGGGGACGGAGATTCGGTTCTGCAAGACGGATTCGGGGCTGATCTGTCCGGTGGGTGCGGTGCCCATGCCGCCGGGGTATGTGTGTGCGGCGATGGACGCGGATATCCATCAGGTGGCGAACATGCAGGGGCCGGGGGTGGATTTGATCACGCTGCACTGTTATTCGCCGCGGATCACGAAGATGAACACGTACAAGATGGGATCGAGCGAAGGGGCGGAGTGCGGGGCGGTGTATCGCGAGATGATCGCGCCGTGCGCGGAAGCGGGCAAGCCCGCGGTGAAGCGTGGCACCTCACTTAGAGCAGGTGCATCGCGGCGAACAACGAAGCGGCGCTGATGATCAGCCACAAGACGAGCCCGTGCAGCGCCGGCTTCCAGCCGACGGCGGCGATGGCGTTGCGCGTCAGGCCGGTGCCGATGAGCAGCAGCGCGAGGCTGAGCAGGTGCGAGGCGACGAGCTTGACGTACGAAGCGATGCTGGCGATGGTCTGCGTGTCGGCGGAGAAGAGGCCATCGAGCCCCGCGCGCAGAAGGCACGCGAAGACGAAGTAAACAGTGAACCAGGGGAAGGGCGCTTTGGCGGCGCTGGGGGATTGATCGCGCGAGGCGGAGAGGGCCTTGCGGTGGATGTGACCCAGCACGAAGGCGACGGGGACGATCCACAGCACGCGGATGAGCTTGATGACGGTTGCGTCTTGCTGGGCGACCTTTGTGCCCATGTAGTCGGCGCTGGCGGCGACAACGCCCGCGACGTCGTGCACGCCCACGGCGCACCACGCGCCGAACTGGTGATCGGTGAGGCCCAGGACGCGGCCGATGAACGGGTAGGCAAAGACGCCGACGGCGTTGAGGATGAAGACGATGGCGGTGGAGAGGGCGATGGCGGCGGCGGGTGCGTGGATGACCTGGCCTGTGGTGGCGATGGCGGAGCCGCCACAGATCGCGGTGCCGGCGGAGAGGAGCGTGGCGACGGGGCGGTCGGTTTTCAGCACGCGAGCGAGCAGTTCGGAGATGATCAGGACGAGGATGATCGCGCCTGTGGAGAAGGCGAGGCCCGCGCGCCCGGCGAGGGCGACTTGCGAGAGGCTGAGCGTGAAGCCCAGCAGGACGATGCTGATCTGGATGAGGAGTTTGCTGGCGTTCTTCTGGAGCGTGGGCAGGGGGCTGATGCCCAGCAGGCCCAGGATGATGCCCAGGGCGAGGGCGATGGCGGGGGTGATGAACGGGGCGAAGAGGGCGAGGAGGGAGAAGGTCAGGAGGATGGCGATGTGCGTGCGTGAAGCCGCGGGATGAGCGGTTGATGGTGAGGGGGAAGGTGCGGGTGAAGGGGGCGGCATGAAGGGGCATTGTTGCCGGTCTGGGTGGGCGGGTTGATCGGAAAAGGGGCGAAGGCGCAGGAGCGGATGGGACAGCGGCGGAGGCCGGGTTATGCTTGCGTCTATGGCGAAGAAGCCCGCAAGCAAGTCGGACGGTGGGGCGGAGGAAGCCGCGGCTGGCACGAAGCGCAAGAGCGCGGCGGGCAAGGGCGGCAAGACGGGCGCGGGCGGCGCTTCGAAGGGTGAAGCGGAGCAGGGTGGATTCGCGGAGATGGGGTTGCTGGGGCCGATGACGCCTGAGCCGAAGAAGGTGGAGGGGGCGGGCAAGATCGAGCCACCCGCGAAGTCGGGCGTGAAAGCCGCGGCGAGCGGCGCTGCGGCAAAGCGTGAATCGGCGGCGGCGGCGGTTGTCACCGAGACGAAGGCCAACAGCGTGCTGGATGATGGTGATGAGCCGGGGGAGGGCGTGCGCGAGGGGCCGATTTCGCTGGATGGGATCATCGGGCAGAGGAGAGCGATCGAAATCCTGCGCGGGGCGGTGCGGACAGGGCGGGTGCACCACGCGTGGATTTTCTCAGGTCCGCGCGGCGTGGGGAAGTTCACCACGGCGCGGGCCTTCGCGGCGACGTTGCTGTCCACGGGCGAGTCGGTCGATGATCAAACGCGCGAGCGGATCGTCGGGCTCGTGCAACGCGGCACGCACCCGGACGTGCACGTGATCCGCAAGGAACTCGCGAAGGTCAGCAGCGACGACGCCGCTCGACGCAGCAAGCAACGCACCATCGCCAAGGCGGTGGTCGATGAGTTCCTGCTCAAGCCCGCGGCGTTGTCGCGCGTTGCGAGTGAACTGCCGCAGGGACTCGCGGGGAAGGTCTTTATTGTCGACGAAGCGGAACTGATGGACCCGGTCACGCAGAACCAGGTGCTGAAGACCCTTGAAGAGCCGGCGGAGGGGACGGTGATCATCCTGGTGACCAGCGACGAAAGCCGGCTGCTGGCGACGGTGCGGTCGCGGTGTCAGCGTGTGTCGTTCGGGACGCTGACCGAGCGCGACATGCAGGCGTGGATGCAGATCAGCGGTGTTGAGGTGGAGGCGGATGTTTCGCCCTGGCTGCTGCGGTTCGCGGCGGGTTCGCCGGGGGCGGCGCTGGTTGCGATCGAGCACGGGCTGTACCAGTGGCACAGCGCGCTGGACCCGGCGCTAAAGGCCATCGAGGCGGCGGCGATGACGCCCGGCGGGGGGACGCTGCCCGCGGGGCCGAGTGTTGCGGCGGGGGTGGGGGCGCTGATGAGCAAGTTGGTTGAAGATCGGGCGAAGGCGACGGTTGAAGGGAAGCCCAACGCGAGCAAAGAAGCGGCGAACCAGTTCTGGTGCAAGCGGATGCTGGGGCTGCTGGCGGATCGCTGGCGGGTGCTTCTGCGCCGGGCGGAGAACGGCGAGCAGGTGGCGCGGTGCAGTGCGGCCATCGAGTTGATCCGCGTCGCGGAACGACAGGCGGAGAGCAATGTGCAGATCGGCGCGGTGCTTGAGAATCTGGCGGCGCAGTTGATGACGCCCAGCCCGGAAGTGCTGCTGACGGCGGGGCTTTGAAGGGTTGATCGTGTAAGGCGAGGTGCGCTCAGCCCTGGAAACTGACCGACGAAAACCCATCACCCGCGGCGGCGGCGAGGCCCGGGTGGGCCACGGCGCGGGGGGCGTTTGGGCGGTTGGTGTTGGACTGGGCGGGGGCGGTGAGGGCGGCCGTGAGCGGGTCGTTGACGTTGGTGCCCTTGAGTTCCTGGGCGGCCTTCTGCATGGCCATGACCCAGGTTTCGCGCTCGAAGTGCAGCAGGTCGATGACCTCGTTGGCTTTGACGACGTTCTTCTCATGGCTCGCCTGGAGCAGGCGCGAGATCATGAACATGTACAGGGCGGAGAGTTTGTTGTAGAGGTCGGGGTTGGGCTCGGGCTTCATGGTGCCCACGAGTTCAACGAGGATGTTGCGGGTGCGGCTGAAGCCGTTGTAGCAGCCCTCGAAGTTCTTCTTCTCAAGGGCGTCGCGCCCCTGGGTGCAGAACTTGATCGCGCCGTCGAGGAGCATCAGACGAAGCTCCGCGGGGCTGGCGGTGAGGACCTTTGTAGCGAGGTACGCGTCGGCTTGGTTGGTGTCGGCGGGCATCGCCATGAGCTATCGGCCTGAAACGAAGGGGTCTTCAGCGTCGCTGGGGGTCTGGGGGAAAAAACGTTCAACGTCGTCGGTGGGCTTCCCGTTCAGCGCCCGACCAGGTTGGAGAGGTTCGAGATCGAGCCCTGCTGGCTTTGCAGCTTGCCGATGGCTTCTTCCATCCGCAGGAACTGGCTGTTCAGCAGCGAACGGCGGCGTTCGATCCCCGCATCGATGGCGGAGATGCGGGCGTTGGCGGACTTGATCTGGTCGTCGATGGTCTTGTTCTGACGGGTGAAGAGGCCGTCGGTGGAGCGTGTGTAGCGGTCGGCGAGGTCGGCGATGCGTTCCAGCACGCCCTGGCTGGTGAAGGTGCCCGACTGGGTGGTGTTGGTGAAAGCACCGGGGATGACGTTGCCGTTGCGGTCGCGGATGGGCTGCTGGCTGGTGGTCGACGTGGTGGCACCCTTCGCGGCGAAGAGGTCGGCCACGGCCTTCGGGTCGGTGGCCAAAGCCTGACGCAGCTTGTCGGTGTTCAGCGAGAGCTTGCTGTTGCTGAAGGTCACGCCGACCTGCGAGAGCGATTGGTACCGACCGGAAACGCCCACCGGCGCGCCGACGGCCAGCGAGAAGAGCTGGGCCCTGAATGACGAGGATGTGGAATCGCCCAGTAGCACGCCGCGCTTTTGTGTGTCGGCGTCGTACTTGCTGCGGCTGTCGATCGAGTCGGCGAGGGCGTTGAAGGCGTCGATGAAGTCGGTGATGCCCTTCTCGATGGCGGTGGTGTCCTTCGAGACGGTCAGCGTGACGGGCGAGGAGCTGACGCCCTTGAGATCGACGGAGACCTTGTCGATGGCGCCGGTGATGGTGTTGGTGGTGCTGGTGAGCAGCACGCCCTTTGCAGGGTCGGCGGAACCGAAGAAGACGCGGGCGTTGCGGGCCTCGGCCGTGTTGGTCAGGCCCAGGTCCACGCCCTCGGACTCGACCACGAACGAACCGGCAAGCCCGGAGGAGCGAGCCGTGAGCGACAGGCGGAAGGGGCGGGCGGAGGAGCCGTCGCTGAGGATGGAGGCGGAGGCGAGCGCGCCGGCCTCGTTGATCTTGGTTGAGACCTGCTCGAGCGTGTCGGTGGCGGAGAAGGTGATGACGCGTTCGAAGGAGCCGTCGATCTTGTTCGAAGTGCCGGTGCCCGATGCGGTGCCGACGAGGTTGAGCGTGCGGGCCACGCCGCCGGAGATGTCCTTGATGGAGATCTTGCTGCCGCCGGCGCCGGCGGGCTTCTGGACTTCTTCGATGAGGATGCCGTCGCCCTTGTCGTTGACGCGGGCCTTGAGCTGGTTGCCGGTCAGGCGGCGTTTGAGATCGGCGATGGTCTGAACGGAGGAGTCGATGGCGACGACGGAGCGTTCGCCGTAGGAGTTGATGAGCTCGATCTGCCCGGTGCCGATACCCGCGCCGCCGTTGAGCGTATCGAGGCGGGTGGAGTCGCTGATGTACTGGAGCTGCGAGCGGGCGGAGTTGAGCGTGGTGCTGGAGAAGTTGCCGGCCGTGAATCCCAGCGAGGTTGCGCCCGCGCCGCTGATCTGCTGCTGTGTGGCGCCGGTGGTGTTGTCGGTGAGGGTGAAGCCCACGCCGGTTTTGTTCAGCGCGAGCGTTGCCCGCCCCGATGCGGCGGAGTTGAAGTCGCGGATGAAGTCGGTGACGGATGTGTTGGCGTCGACGGTGAGATTCAACGCGGTGCCGTTGGCGAGGGTGACGTTGAAGGCCCCGTTGCCGCTGATGCCCTGACCGCCGTTGAGATTGCGCAGGAGCGTGGAGTTCAGTGCGGCGTTGAGGCGTCGCCCGTTGATGGTCCCGCCGGTGGTGGAGGCGATGATGCCCAGGTCGCGGGCGGTGGTGCCGTTGTTGATCTCTTCGACGACGAAGGGATCGCCCGAGTCGGGGACGGTGTTGTCGACGAGTTTCAGCGCGTTGGTCGCGGTGTCGATCGAGGCGGTGATCGCCCCGCCCGACTGCTCGTTGATGCGCTGCACCACGCCCGCCAGGTCGGTGGCGGCGGATCGCGTCTTGGTCAGCTTGCCGTCGACGGTGGCGTAGGTATCGCCGATGTCGATATCGAACGAAACACCCGAGCGGGCCTTGATGCGGAAGTCGGGCGTGGCGGCGGTTGAGATCTCGGTGCGGATCGCGACGCCCAGCCCGCCGTTGAGCGAGGACAGAGCCGTCTGCCCGCCCAGGGTGTTCACGCGTGAGCCGGTGATCAACCCGCCGGCGTTGGTGCCGATGATCCCCAGGCTGGTGGCGGTGGTTGAATCCGGTGCATCGGCGATGGTGACCGCGCCCGAGCCGCCGGCGTTGTCCCGGATCACGAAGCGGTCGCCGTCAACGCTGGCGCGGACGCGCACGCCGGTTGTTGAGTTGATGGCGGTGATGACGTCGTTGACAGTGCCGACGCGGGAGAGGTCGATGGTGGCCTGCGCGCCGCTGGAGTCGGTCACGATGATCTTGCCGCGGGCGATCCCGGCGCCGCCGTTGAGTTGTGAGAGATCGGTGTCGCGGTCGAGGCGAGCCTGCGAGGATTCGATGGTCAGTTTGGTGAGGCCGATGCCGTCGGTGCCGGAGTTGGCAAAGCCGTTGGAGAGGGTCTGTTGCGTGGAGACAAGGCGATCGACGACGAAGGAATACGAGCCCTGCGCCGCGCCGGCGGAGGCCTTGGCCGTCAGAACGTCCTGATTCGAACTGCTCGTGGCGGCCGCGTTGAAGAGGTTGTTTGTGCCGAAGGCCTTGGCGGCCGTGCGCAGGGCGGAGATCTTCGAGTTCACGTCGAGGTACGCGGCCTGCAACCCCTGGAGCTGGACGATGCGCTTCTGGCTGATGCTCTTGGGGCGCGCGTCGATCGCGAGGAGCTGACCGATGATCTGCTCGCGGTTGATCCCGCTGAAGACGCCGACGCCGGAGGTGATGCCGCTCATGGATACTCCTTCATCCGAACCGACCGAGTCGTGAAGCCCAACCGAAGAGGTGGGGGAGGGAAGAGGGGGCGATGAACGCGGTCCGTCGCGTTCACAGGCCCCGGAAAAGAAGCAGAGCAAAGTGCGTGCTCGACAGGCCGGTTGTCTCCGGGCGCACCGTCGGCACGGGTTGTCAACGAGGACCGCTGGTCCCCATGATGAGATCGACCCGCGCAGGGCCCGAACTTCAAGCCTTTTGCCCGGTCCGTTCGAAGTTACACCCCCTTCACGGACCTTCCGCCCGACCAGACCGGTGAACCGGGCTCGAACGGCCGATAGTCTTGGGACGTATTCAGACCACCTAGGCCGATCGAGAGCACCTTATGGACATCGCGCAAAGTCGAGCATTCACCATCACCATCGGCGCGGTTTGTGCGCTGGTCGGTGTTTCGGCCGCAGTGTGCATCGCCGCCGCCGCACTCCAGCCCAAGCCCCTGTGGTTCTTGATGGGCTTCGAACTCGTCACGCTGACCGCGGCGGTCTTCGGCGTGCTGCTCTCGCTGGGGAAGTTCAAGGGCGGGCCAGCCATCGGGCTGCTCTGCGTCAGCGCGTGCTTCGGTGTCGGGGCCCTGCTGGGCTATGTCAGCGTCAACGGCAAGCTCGGCACGTTCGGGATGAAGCCGTGGTTCTTCACGCGTGAAGCCTGCGCACTTGTCATGGCGATCGGCTCCGCGTCGGTCGTGCTGCTGCGTCAACCTCAGCCCGCGCTGCGGGCGCTCATCCGCGGGGTGGCGATGTTTATCCCCGTGGTGGTTGTGCTCGCGGGGACGCGGGCTCTACTCAACACGACCCTTTGGGCGGATGCGTCGGGCCCGATGAAGGTCGCTGCGGTGGTGGTGATCTTCGGGGTGGTGTTGGGGTTCTTTGCCGCCTCGGTGCATTACGTGCTGAAGGCGTTCGCCATCGGCGATGCCGTGGGCGAGGCGATGATGAACGGGGGACAGCCCGCGTCTTCCGATGGTTCTTCATCCGGCGCGGGTTCAAGCACGGGCTCGGCGGCTGCTCACGGGGCTTGAGGCGTACAAGAAAAAACCGACCGCGTGGTTCACGCGGTCGGTTCGTGAGAATCTCGGAGTGTGACGGGTGCGGGTGTGTGTCACCTTGGCCCGACGCTGATCACTTCGCCGGGCGCAGGTAGCGGAAGCGGACCTGCAGGCCGTCCTCGTTCCAGTACGAGTCGAGCACCGCATCTCCCACATACTGCAGCACGGTTTCGACCGGGGGGAGCTTCTCAACCCACTTGGGCTTCTCGGGCTTCTTCATGCCGAAGGACTCGGGGTCCATGCCCATATCGCGGAAGCGACGGGTCTGGGACTCGAAGACCAGATCGGGGTTCTGCAGCAGCCAGTACTGCTGCTTGATCGTCTGCGCCATGTCGGTGTACCCGAAGGCGAAGGACTCGGGGTTGGTCACCTTCCCCGCGGCCTTGAAGCGGGCCTCGGTGTTCAGGCGCGGGCCGTCGGTCCGACCGCCGGTGCGCAGGGCGTTCTCAACGTCCTTGGTTGAACCGACGAAGAGGTAGCCCAGCCCGATCCCCAGCGAGATCTGCGGGCCGAAGGCCTGCTGCGGCGGGTCGTAGATCGTGTGACCCTCGAACTCACGCGGCTTGAGCCCCGCCTGAGCACCGAAGGCCGTCAGCAGGTTCACGAGCGGGGTGGCGTCGCTGAGCTTCGCCGCACCGAAGATGTGCGAGCTGTCCGGACCCAGCGGCTGATCGATGTTGGTCACGAGGTATACCTCGGGCCCAAGGTTCGCAAGCACCGGGCCCGCGAAGCTCTCCGCCTGCATGATCGTCGGCTCGAGTTGCTGACGCGACTCGGCCGGCATCGACTTGAGCGTCTCACGCGCCGTGTCGAAGATCTTGTTGAACTTCACCTTGAACGTCGCGAGACCCGCGGCATCAGCCCCCGCGAAGGCCGGCGCTTCGGGCGCGCTGCCGAACGGTTCGAGCAGCGTGAGCAGACCCTTGCGGTTGGTCGTCAGCATCGACAGACGCGCTTCCGCGACGGCCGTCTCGGTCTCCAGCGCCACGCTCGCGGTCACGGCCTTGGTGCCCATGATCCCCAGCGCCGCGTACGCGACCGAGCCTGTTTCGTCCTGGAATGAACGGACCATTCCCGCGAGGCTGCTCTCGGGCTTCTCCCAGTTCCGCTCGGGCAGTTTGCCCTTCAGGTCCTTGACCATCGCCGAGATCGGCTCGATGTACCACGTGAGGCTGGCGATGGTGTTCGGCGGTTGCTGGCGACGGGCGAGCTCGTACGTCGCGGTCGACGAGAGCGTGTCGCCCTTCGCCTTGCCCGTGAGATGATCGAGCACCGATTCGACCGTGTCGGCGGTGGCGCCGAAGATGAACGTCTCACCCGAGCGGGCGTAGAAGCCCTCCTCGAACGGGCGTGAATCACCCTCGAGATCGAAATCCATCTCATCCTCTTCGTCGGCCTTCTTCTCGTCCTTCTTGGGCTTCTCGGGCTTGTTCAGCACGACCTTCTTGCCCTGCACCCCCGCCATCTCCTGGTCGGTGATGGTGGCGAGCTTCTTCTTCTCCATCTCCGCGAGGACCTTGTCGACCGCCTCGGCGAACTTGTCGGCCTGATCGCCGAACTGCGCCACCGCGACGAACCGCAGTTCGGGCAGGTTGGTCTTCGCGTCCACGTGCGCGATGAACGCCACGCCCGTGGTGCCGGTGGGGTAGGGCAGCTCGTCAACCTTCACGCCCGCGTCCTCGAGCCACTTGCGCATGGCGTTGGCTTCACCCGCGCCGGCCTTCTTGGCTTCATCCGAGATCGCCTCGAACACGGCCTTGAACTGGTCGCTGGTGAAGAGCTTCCCCAGCCCGGACTTTTCCCACTGTTCCTTCGCCGCGGAGGCGTTGTCCACGGTGACCAGGTAGACGGTCTGGGGAGAAACCAGATCGGCAATGTTGGACTTCGGCGCCGCCGCGAAGCAACTCGCCAGGCTCAGCCACCCCGCCGAGACGACGGCAGCAGCACGGAAAAACGGTCGCATCATCGAAAGGTCCTTTCAAGGGTCGAGATTGGGCGCGCAAAGTGTGCCCATGTGGATCTGCAAGCGGTGAATCTGAGGCATGAAGAACGGACAGTGCAAGGCGCGTTGGTTGTGAATCTGTCAGTTTGACGTCGAAGCGGACGAAGAAGAACACCGCCGGGGAAAGGTTGTCTGTGAACGCACGAAGCGAGGGGTTCCCCGGTTAGCACGACGCACCAGGGGTTGAAGCCTGGTGCGTCGGGTGAATCGCTGGACACGCCATCGGCGATATTCTCAGCCATAAAGGCTGGAATATCACGACGACGGACGGCTTAGTTCTTGGAATCGTCGAGCTGCGGGGCCTTGCCGAAGTTCTGGCGGGGCGGGGGGGCGTTGTAGTTGTGCCCGGAGTTGGGGTTGTTCTTGTCGTAGGCGAAGGCGTCGCGGTTGCGGATGAAGTCGCGGACGTAGCGTGCGGGGATGGCGAACCCGAGGCCTTCCATGAACATGAGCTTCATGTTGGTGACGCCGATGACTTCGCCCTTGGTGTTGAAGAGCGGGCCGCCGGAGTTGCCGGGGTTGATCTGGGCGGTGGTCTGGATGAAGGTCAGGCCGTCCATGTTGCGCTGGGTGGTGGCGATGACGCCGGTGGTCAGGGTGCGTTCGAGACCCAGCGGGGCGCCGATGGCGAAGACATCCTGACCGGCGGTGAGTTCTTCAGCGCCCTGGACGTAGACGGTGGGGAAGGGCTTGCCGTCGGGGCTCTTGATCTTGATGAGGGCGAGGTCGAGGTGGTTGTTGACGGCGATGATTTCGACGTCGTCGATCTCGAGCCGGCGCAGATTCTGCGCGTCGGAGGAGGTATCGAGGCGGAAGAGGGTGGTGCGGAGTTTGGTTTCGCCCTGGATGACGTGGGCGTTGGTGATGGCGAAGCCTTCGGGGTGGATGATGAAGCCGGAGCCCAGCCCGCCGGGGGTGGAGACCATGATGACGGCCTCGCCGTGGATCTTGGCGAGTTCCTTGGGGGAGCGCTCGGGAACGGCGGCGGCGTTGGGAAGGGAGCGGAAGAGGGAGCCGGTGGGGGCGACTTCTTCTTCACTTGCGGAAGAGGAGGCGGCGCGGCGGGTAATTTCTTTGATCTTGGAGCGGGCGATTTCTACGGGTTTCCCCGCGAGGTCAACCCAGATTGTGTCGGCGTTTTCTTTGATGATGGGGGCGGTGAGACTGGTGCCGTCGGTCATGGCGATGATGTCGCCCTTTTCGGAGGCTGAGTCGGACTTGTCGGCCTTCTCGGGCTTGGCGGGAGCGGCCGGGGCCTTTGCGGCGGGCGCGGCGGGGGCCGAACCGGCGGCGGGCTTTTCCGGGGCGCTCGGTGCGGGCTGGGCGCTGACGAGTGCGACACACAGGGAGCTGAGCAGGGTGGCGACGGTGGTCATGAAAGGAAACTCCGGGTCGGGCGCGGCTTCCGCGAGGTGCGGAGCAACTCGGGCCGATCGGGCAAGTATACTGCTGCTCCTCTCCCGCGTTGCGGAGAGACAGACCCTGCAAGGAACTTCTCATGTTGAATGTTGTCAATGCACTTTCCGGCGCCGCGATGATCTCTCTGTGCGCCGGTTCGGCGATGGGCGTGGTTGCGGCCGACCAGCCCAAGCTCAGCTCGTTCTTCGGGTTTGAGCCGATGCGGACGATCGTGATTGATCGCGATTGCGGGCCGATGATCGTGCAGGACATCAACGGGGACGGGATCGCCGATCTGGCGGTGATCAACAACAGCAAGTCGCGGGTTGAGTTGTACCTGGGGCGGAAGACGCCCAAGACCGTCGAGGAGATGACCAAGGACCTGAAGGTCAATCAGCTCCGTCCCACGGCGTTCTATGACCGCAAGGAAGTTTCACTCTCAGGCCGGGCGGGTGCGCTGCGGGCGTTTGATGTCAACGGCGACGGCAAGCTCGACCTGATCGTCGGCGGGACGAGCCCCGCGGAAGTGACGATCCTGACGCAACAGAGCGACGGCGCGTTCAAGCAGACGCAGCGTCACCGCATCAAGGGTCTGCAGGCTCGGCAGTCGATGCTGCGGATCGCGGATGTGATGGGTGATGCGGCGCCGGAGTTGGTGGTGATGGCGGAGGACCGGGTGAATGTCTTCCCGCTGAATAAGGACGGCTCGCTGGGTGAGCCGCGGCGGCTGGGTTCGGGCGGGCAGATCGCGGGGATGCTGGTTGAAGACTTTGACGGCGACGGGCTGCTGGACATCATGGGCATCGTCCCTGAAGATGCGAGCCCGATGCGTTTGTTCCGTCAGCAGCAGGACCCGTCGAGCAAAGACAAGCGGGGTTTGCTGAACAGCGAGCTGCGGTTTGAATCGCCGGCCGTGCGCGACGCGGATACGGCGCGGTTCGCGGGGCGGAAGCCCGCGGGGCTGGGCGTGATCGAGCGTGCGAGCCGGCGGGTGGTCTTTTATGACTTCAACGCTTCGCCCATCGAGGCGGAGAAGACGGCGGAAGGGACCATCAGCGAGCGCGAGGCGAACGCGGAGGTCTACGGCTTTGCCGACGGGAACAACAAGGACCGCTCGGTGGTCACGATCGATATCGACGGCGACGGGCTGGCGGATCTGCTGGCGACCGACGCGAAGACCAACACGCTGAACCTGTACCGTCAGCGGACGGGTGTGGGCCCGGGCGACGCGGAGATGTTCAGCGCGTTCAAGGCGCCGAAGATGATCGCCGCGGCGGGCCCGGGGGCGTGGGATGAGGCCCAGACGACGACGGTCTTCGTGATGAGCGAAGAGGAGAAGGCGGTGGGCGTTTCGCGGTACGACGCGCAGACGCGGAAGCTGACCTTCCCCGCGCCGCTGACACTCAAGACGGCGGGCGCTTCGCCCGCGGCGATGGGGTACGTCACGCTCGACGGCGTGGGGACGCTGGCGGTGGTGGTGAAGAACAAGCGCGAGCACACGCTCGAACTGCACCAGCCCTCGGCGAAGGGTAAGGGTGATGGGCAGAGCGACGGGATCACCACGGTGGACCTCAAGGGCGTGACGCGCCCGCCCTCGAGCATGCTCGCGGCGGACGTTGATCAGGACGGGAAGACCGACCTGCTGCTGTTCACGCCGGGCGAGCCGATGGTCATGGTCCGCGCCGGCGAGAAGGGTGAGAAGGGCAAGCCGGCGGTGGTGCTGACCAGCGAGCAGATGCCGCAGTTTGGTCTGGTGCAGGCGGCGGGCCCGAACAACACGGCCTTGGTGGATATCGACGGCGACGGCAAGAGCGAACTGCTCATCGCGGATAAGAACTTTGTGCGTGCATGCCGGTATGACGAGAAGACGGGTTGGAAGGTTGTCAATCAGATCACCGTCAGCGACCCGGGGACGGAGTTGGTGGGTCTGACGGTTCTACCCAGCGAGGGCGGCAAGCCGACGCTGGTGGCTTCGGATCGTGGCAACGGGCGGCTGCTGTTCATGGACAACAGCAGCGTGACGCGGCGCGTGCGGACGCTGGGCTTCACCGCGGGTCAGATCATCGCGGGCGCGTTCGCGGGTGACAAGCAGCCCGGCGTGCTGTGCCTGGGCGATGACGCGTTTGCCCTGGTGCGCCTGGCGGGCAGCAAGCTGAAGATGGAGAGCTTCGCGGCGTTCCGGTCTGATGCGGCCGACCGCAGCGAGCACCAGATCGCCTGCGGCGATGTCAACGGCGACGGCGCGCTGGACGTGGTGGTCTGTGATGCGAAGGACCAGAACTGCTCGATCCTGACCTTCACCACCAAGCGGAACCTGCTGCTGGCGATGGAGACAAAGATCTTCGAGACGCGGATGTTCTCGGGTGGCGATGCGCGGGAGTTTGAGCCGCGGGACGCGATCGTCGCGGACGCGACCGGCGACGGGGCCAACGACATCATCTTCCTGGTGCACGACCGGGTGATCATCTATCCGCAGATGACCAAGCCCGCGTCGACGGCGGATCTGAAGCCCGGTGACCGCTGAATCATCACGCCCGGTTGGGCGAGCGATTGAGCGCGGGCGGCAAAGTGAGCAACGCAGGGGCCGGGCGGCGATTCGACCGCTCGGCCCTTTTTCATGCGCGGGGGCCGATTGTGTGCGAGGCGTCCTTTGTGTGCCAGTGGCAGCAAGATCGGTTGAGTGTGTCGAGGTGGGGCATGAAGCTGGGCGTCTGCTTGTCGCGGTGTGCGATGCTGGTGCGTGCGACGCTATGATGCGTCGTTCGGGCGGGTAGCTCAGCTGGCTAGAGCATTCGCTTTACATGCGAAGGGTCCCGGGTTCGAGTCCCGGCCTGCCCATTGGATCGGTTCGATGAGTCGGTTTGGTTGTGACGAAGAACTCGCAGGGGCGAAGGGGGTTGATAGCGGCATGCGCGACGATGAACGTTCTTGACTTTGGATATCTCGCGGCCGCTCTGGCGCTTTCGCCCATCTGGGCGCGGAAGGGGCGGCAGGGTTGGCGCGAGCGGCTTGGGCATGCGCCGGTATTAGCGGAGAGGCGGGAGGCGGATCGGCCGCGGGTTTTGCTGCACGCGGTGAGTGTGGGGGAGGTCAGTGCGCTGGTGACGCTGGTGCCCAAGTTGCTGCCCCGGGCGGAGGTCATCGTCGCGACGACGACGGACACGGGCACGGCCCGCGCGAAGAAGCTCTTCGGTGATGTGTGCCCGATCGTGCGGTACCCGCTGGACTTTTCGTGGAGTGTGAAGAGGTTTTTGGATGCGGTGAGACCTGACGTGGTGGGGCTGGTGGAGCTGGAGGTCTGGCCGAACTTTGTGAAGGCGTGCGAGGCGCGGGGCGTGGCGGTGGCGGTGATCAACGGGCGGCTGTCGGCGAAGTCGTTCGGCGGGTACACGAAGCTGAAGCCGATTTTGGGCGCGACGTTCAAACGGCTCTCGAAGGTCGGTGCTCAGGACGAGACGTACGCCAAGCGGTTCGCGGCGATGGGTGTGAGCCCGCAGAGATTGAGCGTGACGGGCTCGATGAAGTGGGACTCTGCCCTGAGTGCGCTGAACGAACTCATCGCGCAGGGAGGTGAGGAATCGCTGAGCCTCGCGCACGGGCGGGCGGGGGCGGCGCTGGTGAAGGGCGCCGCGGAACTCGCGGCGGATCTGGGGATCGACCCGAACCGCCCGCTGATCGTGGCGGGATCGACCGCGGAGGGTGAAGAGAAACTCATCAGCGATTCGTGCCCGACCGGGGTGCAGTTGCTGTGCGCGCCGCGCAAGCCCGAGCGGTTTGATCGTGCGGCGGCGGACATGCCCATGTGCGTGCGCCGATCGCAGAAGCGTGGCGGCACGGGCGCGAGCGTGAAGCGTGCCACCGGCACCTCGCGGGCGCACACCGACCGCTTTCTGCTCGACACGCTGGGTGAACTGCGTCAGGCGTACGCGCTGGCGGACCTGGTGGTCATCGGGCGGAGTTTCGTGAAGCTCGGCGCGTCGGACCCGTTGGAACCGGCGGGGCTGGGCAAGGCGGTGATCGTCGGCCCGCATTACGCGAACTTTCAGACGATCGTTGATGAGTTGAAGGCGAACCAGGCGATCAGCGTGGTTCATCCGGGGCAACTGCGGACGAAGATCGAGGAGTTGATGCGGAATCGCTCGGCGTGTGCGGCGATGGCCGCGAACGCAAGAACGTGCATCCGCACACACGCGGGGGCGAGTGATCGGCACGCGGAGATGCTGCTGGGGCTGGTTCGGGATGGGCGGGCCTTTGGCGGCTGAACCGGCGGGAGATTTGGTGGGTGCGGGGCGGTTGAGGGTGCGGGGTGGGATGAGCCGGGAAGTTTGATCAGCGGGAAGATCAGGGAAAACGCCGATGGTGCGTGAAAGAACGGTGCGTGGGCTTTCCGCGGGGTGATTTGGGTTCTACCATGCGCTTCGGATGTGTTCCGACGATCCTCGTGCGCGCAGCGATGTGTGCAGCGGGGGTCGTGGTGGTTCATCCGACAAGGTCCGAGGGCGTAGCTCAGTTGGTAGAGCAGCGGCCTTTTAAGCCGTAGGTCCAGGGTTCGAGTCCCTGCGCCCTCATTGCTCGGATCGAGGTTGAAGCGTGTGCGGATCTGCCCGCGAAGCACGGTGCGGGCGGCGAAGATCGTCGGGAATCGGAGTTCAGGCCGGTCGTTTGTTCGAGCGTAAGGGAGGTCCTTGTGCTTCGGGCCGACGGAGTGATGAGGTGTTGGCGGTGGGGGGGCAGAGGGGCAGCGAGGCAGGATGCTCAAGCACGTGCTGCATGCGGTGTGGTGTGAGGGTGCTTTGCACGTGTGGGGCGAGACGGGTGAGCCCGTCGACGCGGTGGGTTCTGCTGAAGTCGCCAGCACTCAGGATTCAAAGACGACGCACCCGCGGGCGATGAGCGCCAGCGCGGTGAAGTCGGCCTTGGTCACGCTGGGGGTTGATGAGGGTGCGATCGCTCGTGAAGCGAACATTGCTCTGGCGCTGCCGGGCGTGGTGCTGGAGGCGGTTGGGGTTGGCGGCGGGGATGGATCGGTGAATCAGGGACGGGCGGTGCCGCTGATGTCGCCGCACCTGGCGCACGCCAGCGGGCACGTTTCCAGTGAAGACGGGCACGCGGTGGCGGTTTCGACGTTCCGCGTCGGCGCGGTGCGGGTCGAGGCCGGGCGCGTGCTGGAAGTTCTTGAAGTGATGGAGTCGGGGGCGGAAGCGCACGCCGAGCGGCTGGAGCTGGCGCTGGCGGAAGACTTTGAGTTCTACGCGCTCTTGGGGCGGTACGTGCGCTGGCTGGCGGCGCAGCAGCGCGTGGTGCCCATGCTCATGCAGGACCCCAGCGGTGCACTCCGCGGATTATGGCAGCCCTGGCCCGCGGACGAAGCCTCGGCGCAGCGTTTGCGGATTCTGCTGGGCGTCATGCCACCCTCGGCGCGTGCGGGTGTCGACGCGCTGGAGCACAACCTTTGGGCGACGGTTGAGGACTTCCTGATCCGCGTGGGCGATGCGCTCTGCCGGGCGGCGCTCATCGCCGACGCGATGCACGAGACCATCGAAGGGCGCGACGAGAGCGCCGACAACCATGTCGCGTGGCTGACGGGCCTGCTCAGCGATCAGTCGCAGATCAAGTGCCCCGCCGAGAAACGCCCCGACCTGCTCAAACGCGTGCGCGGGTGGATCTCCACGCTGCAAGAGCGCGGGCCCTCGTCGGCGTGGCGTTTGTGCCTTCGCCTGGGTGAGCCGCTGGATCTCGGTGGTCTGCACGACCTCGAAGCGCCGGGCCCCGGGCTGACCTGGCAGCTCTCGCTGCACCTGCAATCGATCGAAGACCCGTCGATCATGCTCGACGCGCAGGAGGTGTGGCTGCTGCCCAGCGACAGCGCGATGGTTGACACGCTTCGCGTGGACAAGCCGCAGGAACTGCTGCTTTCGGAACTCGCACGTGCGGCCCGCGTCTACAAGCTCCTCGAAAGCGCCATGGCGCAGAGCGAGCCGACGACGCTGAGCCTCAACACCTCGCAGGCGTACGAGTTCCTTCGCGAGATCCGCCCGCTGCTGATCGAGCAGGGTTACGGCGTGCAGGCTCCGGCGTGGTGGGATTCGCCTTCTTCGCGGTTGGGTGTTCGGCTGCGGATCGATTCGGCGCTGGATGAGCAGGCGAACGCCGCGGGCACGTCGGCCGCGGGTTCGCGTGTGGGGCTGGGGACGCTGGTGAACTACCACTGGCAGGTTTCGCTGGGCGACACGGTCCTGAGCCTGTCGGACTTTGAGAAGCTCGCCAACGCGCGCACGCCGCTGGTGATGATCGGCGGTCGCTGGGTCGAGGTTCGACCTGAGGACGTGCAGGCCGCGGTGAAGTTCATCCGAGAGAACCCGGGCGGCGAGATGGAGCTGGGCAAGGCGATCCGCCTTGCGTACGCCGCGGACATGCGGCAGACCGGCCTGCCCGTGGTGGGGATGGACGTGACGGGTTGGGCGGCGGCGATCTTCGGCGACGCGAACAACAACCAGCAGCTGCCGATGCTGCAGCCGCCGAGCTCGTTCGTCGGGTCGCTGCGTCCGTATCAGCTCAAGGGCATGTCGTGGCTGGCGTTCCTGGATCGCTTCGGGCTGGGGACGTGCCTTGCCGACGACATGGGTCTGGGCAAGACGATCCAGTTCCTGGCGATGCTCTTGAACGAGAAGGCGGAGGGGAGCGCCGCATCGAGCGAGGCGGGCCCGACATTGCTGGTGGTGCCGATGAGCGTGGTGGGCAACTGGCTGCGTGAGGCACGCCGCTTCGCGCCCGATCTTCGCGTGCTCGTGCACCACGGCCTTGAGCGCACCAAGGGCGAAACCCTCTTGAAGGAAGCGCTCAAGAGCGATTTGGTCATCACCACCTATGCGTTGGCCTATCGCGACCGCGAGCACCTTGAGCCCATCCCCTGGCGGCGCATCGCCCTCGACGAAGCTCAGAACATCAAGAACCCGCAGGCGAAGCAGACGCAGGCGATCCGCGCGCTGAACGCCCCCCGGCGTGTGGCGCTGACGGGTACGCCGATCGAGAACCGCCTCAGCGAGCTGTGGTCGATCATGGACTTCCTGAACCCCGGGCTGCTGGGGACGCTGCACGAGTTCCGCACGCGGTTCGCGGTGCCGATCGAGCGGTACCACGACACCGCGCGGGCCAAGCGTCTGCGCTCGCTGGTGCAGCCGTTCGTGCTGCGCCGTTTGAAGACCGACCCCGCGGTGATCGCCGACCTGCCCGAGAAGGTCGAGACGAAGGACTACTGCTACCTCACGCCCGAGCAGGCCTCGCTCTACGAATCGACGGTCAAGAGCATGCTCGCAACCGCCGAGGCGACCGAGGGCATCCAACGCCGCGGCATCATCCTCGCGGGTCTGGTGAAGCTCAAGCAGATCTGCAACCACCCGCACCTGTTCCTCCGCTCCCGCGGCAGCGAGGACGAAACGCCCATCACCGAGCAGGTCATCGCCCCCGCACGCTCGGGCAAGTGCGTGCGCCTGGTCGAAATGCTCGACGAAGTTATCGCCTCCAGCGGGCAGGCGCTCGTCTTCACGCAGTTCCGACAGATGGGCGTGCTGCTGGCGAACATGCTCCGCCATGAGCTCGACCGCGAGGTCCTCCTTCTCCACGGCGGCACAACCGCGCAGCAGCGCGATCAGATCGTCGCAAACTTCCAGAAGGGCGATGGCTCGGCGCCGATCCTCGTCCTCTCGCTGAAGGCCGGCGGCGTGGGTCTGAACCTCACCGCGGCGAACCACGTCTTCCACTTCGACCGTTGGTGGAACCCCGCGGTCGAATCACAGGCCACCGACCGCGCGTACCGCATCGGGCAGACGCGCACCGTGCAGGTGCACAAGTTCGTCGTCGCGGGGACGCTCGAAGAACGCATCGACCAGATGATCGAGCAGAAGACCGATCTGGCGGCGAACGTCATCGGTTCTGGCGAAGCGTGGCTCACCGAGCTCTCGCTCAACCAGCTCCGCGACGTGCTCATGCTCAGGCCCGAATCGGTCGAACCCGACGAGCACGATGGCGAGGGCGAACCCGCGGGCAAGGTTTCAAAGCGTTCGTCGATCCTCGCGGCGGAACTCGCGGCGAAGGACTTCTCGGCAGAAAACGTCGCGAAGCTCGGACGCATGGCCGAGCAAGGCGAGGGCGACATCGGTCAGATCGACGGCAGCGACTTTGGCGGCGAGGAGGTGGCGCTGTGAGCGAACGCAAACCACCGACATCGAACGCATCGTCGTCATCGTCGTCATCACCGAAGCAGCCGACGAAAAAGCCTGCGAGCAAACCGGCCGCGAAGCCGACCGGTTCATCGAGTTCGTCGGCAAAGTCGAAAACCCAGTCACTGACGAAGCCGGCGAAAGCTGCGGACGATTCGAGTTCGACGCCGACGGTTGCAGCGGATGAAGCCGGCGCAATCGCGGCGGTGCCGACACGGGTTGTGGAGAGTGCGCCCCGGGCGATTCCCGCGCCTGTTGGAACGCCACGTGCTGAACCTGTGCCGACGGACGAAGAATCTGCACTTGCGGGAGCGATGGAGAGCAGCGAGATCGCCGACGCGGAACTGCCGACTTCCGCTGACGGTGCGGAGCAACCTGTTGACGATGCTGAGGGTGATGGACCGCAGGCGGGCCAGGCCCCCGGCTTGCCGACCGGTCCGCGGTACGTGCCCCGCCCGACCGCGCCGTCGGTCAACCCGCGCAAAGTTCGCGGCGGGGTGAAGATCGCCAGCAAGACCGGCCCGGTCTCGCCCGCCTGGTCGGCGCAGCGTTGGATGCGACTGCTCGAGGAGTACGCGCCGAACGAGCAGCTTGCCGAGGGCATTGTGTACGCGCGCCTCGGTCAGACCAAGACGCTTTTGTTGCCCGCACCGCCGGGGACTCACGCGCCGGGCTCGCTGAACACCGTTGGCCCGGGACAGATCGTCGCGCGGGTGCAGGGTCGCCTGCCCGCGCCGTACAACGTCGATATCCGCCTGCCGGTCTTCAGTTTCGAGCAGTGGGAACTGGTGCTGGGCACGATGATCGAAGAGGCCAAGCACGTCGCGGGCCTGCTCGCCGGTGAAGTGCTGCCCGCGATCGAGGACGTCTTCAGACCCCACGGCCTGCGTCTGTTCCCGCAAGATCCCAGCGACCTGGCAATCAGTTGCACGTGCCGACGGCAGAACGCCCTGGCCGCGGCGTCGGTCCTCGGACCGGGCGGTCGACCGATCAACCCCCGCCCGACCGGTGAAGCACCCGCAGCCGATGTGCCCGAGACGCCGTTCTGCAAGCACGTCTGCTGCGCGATGGCGCTGGTCGCTGAGCGCCTGGGGCAGGACCCGTTCCTGATCTTTGGGCTCCGCGGCTTGTGGAAGGAAGACCTGCTCGAACGCCTGCGACAGAAGCGTGCGCTCGCGCAGGCCCGCGCCGCCTCCAGCGGCACTTCGGGCACGCTGGGTGTTGCGGATCGTCCGCTGCCGACTTTCTCACCCCATGTGCCGGGTGTGACGGATCTGCCCAGCCCCAGCCTCGCTTCGTGCCTGGATCAGTTCTGGTCGTTTGCCGAACCGAGCAAGGACCCAAACAAGGGCGCGGGCGACGCGTCGGCCGAGTCCGATCGTTTCGAAGGAACGGAATCGGGCGATGGCGAAGAGGGCGTCACGAGCGTTCAAAGGCTCGATCTTGCCCCGACCAACCCGCCCGTCTCGCACCCGCTGCTGAGGCGATTGGGTGCAAGCCCGATTCCCGGCGCGAAGTTCCCGCTGGTGGGGCTGCTGGCTACGTGCTACGACGTGATCTCGGCAAAGGCGATGAAGTCGCCCGTCCCCGAGGCGAGCGAAGGAAACCCTGCGAGCGAAGGCGGAGCGCCGGACCAAGCCGACAGCGAGGCTTCGATCTGACAGTCGCAGCCGTAAGCGCATTCGCAGTTCTGCGTTTGCCGATTGCCTGATGCCCAGTGCCCAGTGCCTACTTCTTCACAACGGATTCGGTCCCAGGATCGTGATCCCGAAGTTCGGTGCCTCGCGGCCGATCCGCTCGATGATGAGCGACTCCGCCGGGGGTTGGCCCTTCTCATCTTTCCCGCCGATCCGGCTGTAGAACGCCTCGAAGTTCGCTGGCGGTGTGACGATCAGCAGGAACTTCGCCGGCGATTTGGTGCGGTTTTTGAACGTGTGCGGCAGCCCGCGCGGCGCAAAGACAAACGAGCCCTTCGGCGCTTCGATGATCTTCCCGTCGCAGATGAACGTCACAGTGCCTTCGAGGATGTAGAACGCCTCGTCCTCACGCGTGTGCACGTGCATGGGCGGGCCCGCGTCGGGCATCGCGACGTACTCGTTGAGCGAGAAATGGTCGTTCGTCTCCGCCGCGGCGATCTTCAGAATCGTCGCGTCCCCGCCCGGGGTGTGCATGACGAATCCCTCACCGGGCGGGACAAACTTCGCTGCAAGCGTGCGGTTCGTGCTCATGCTCATCAGCATACGCCGGGTTTTGCGATCTTCGAGTTCGCCGATCGCTGGCAAACCGCTCTATCGTGCGGCACACTTCATCCATCGTGATCGATCCACCGCCGCCATCTTCACGCTCGCCCGGGGGCACCATCGCACAGGGCGTTGTGCTGGCGTTGATGCTCGCGGCGACGACATCGCACGCGCAGGTGCTCTACGACGCCTCGCTCGCGTCACTCCCCGGCGATCAGGGGTACCTTGCGTACCTTCCGCCGCTGGGCACCGGTGGCGGCAGCGAAACGCTCGTGTCCAATCCGGGGCCCGGTGTGCCGGCGCATGTGCGGATGCAGACGCTCCCCGAGAACAGCAACCGAGGCGGGTACTTCTCGCACGTGGCCTTCCCGCCGTTCATACCGCTCTCACCGGTGAACATCGCGTGGCCCGTGCTCAGTTCGGCTTCGGGCTACACCGTGCGGTTCGACGTTCGGTTGCAAAGCGAATCGCACGCCACCCCCAACCGCGCCGGGTTCAGCGTCATCACCATCGACTCGACGGGTAAGGGCATCGAACTGTCGTTCTGGCCGGGCTCGATCTGGGCCCAGGAAGGCGGGCAAGCACCGCTGCTGTTTACCCAGGCCGAGGGGGCGTCGGTGGACACCACCAGCGCGTTCGCTCGCTACGAACTCAGCGTGCACCAGAACCTCTACGTGCTGTTCAAGGACAGGCGGTTCGTCCTTTTCGGTGCGCTGCGGGACTACAGCGCCTTCGACGCGGCCTCTTCAGGCCTGCCGTTCAATCCGTACACCACGCGGAGCTTTCTCTTCCTGGGCGACAACACCAACAGCGCCTCCGCAACGACGCTCCTCTCCCGTGTGCAGATCACCCAAGGCCCCGCGCCGTACCGCTTCGGGTGCCAGCCCGCCGACATCGCCGACGACTCGGGGAACACCCTCCCCAGCAACCTGCCCAACAACGGCCTGAACGAGGGGGACTACAACGCCTTCTTCGGCGCAGCGGGGTTTTTCTTCCAAGCGAGCCTGGGTCCCTCGGCCATCGGCGGCACCTGCGACATCGCCTGCGATTCGGGCGACCCGCTGCCCCTGCCCCCCGTTACCTGCACCAACAACGGCGTGAATGAAGGCGATTTCAACTGCTTCTTCAACAACCTCTTCCTGCCCTGCCCCTAAGGCGAGGGGCATCCCCAGTCTTCTAGAAGATTGGTCTTTGTTTGTGTATGTGGAAAACGGGCCAAAGAAAGTGCCAGAGTGCCCGAACTGGGTATCGCAGCCGGGCGTAGAAGGGGGGTCACGACTTCTCCTCTTCTCCGCGTAAACGAACCAGGCCGGCATCTCAAGCCGGCCTGGCTCGTTTTTGGATTTTCGTATAGCCTGCTTCGGAACTGTCAGGCTTCAGGACGGGGTTTTGAGGAGTTCCCGAACCCGGGTCGTCGGCACTCCTGAGCGGATGAAAGATGGTTTGGTTTTTGATCGGTTGTGTTTGCGAACTGGTGGTTCGTGGGGCCTTTGACCGGGGTATGCGGGGGTTCTATTGTTCCTCCCCCAAGGGCCGACCGTGACGGACGCGTGCTGGATAGTTTTCAGCATGCCGAGGCGCGGTCAGGGGTCTCCGGATCGCGGCTGATCGGAGGTCCCGCCCTCAACCCGTGCGTGAAAAGGACGCCGGGTGACTCGCCGCGGCCTGGTTCTGCGGGCATTGATCGAACGGCGATCAGTGCTGGTGCGGAGTCCCGGTCGCGTCACGCGACGGCGACACGCACCCAAGAACCCCGCCTCCATCCGGGGTTCGCAGACGGAGGCTTATCAGCGCTGCTCGGTCAACGAGGCCCCTGAAACCGATCGAAAGATCGACGGGCGAGAAGTTCAGGCTTCGCGATACTGGCCGATGGTGTAACGGTAGCACAGCAGATTTTGGTTCTGCTTGTCCTGGTTCGAATCCAGGTCGGCCAGCTTCCTTTCTCGGATCGACCCTCTCGAAAGCGTGCGGCGCACGTCGCTTCGAGTCGGGTGATCGGGAGCGTGAAGGCCGGTCGCGAAAGACACCATCGCCGCCTCGTGAAGTTCAGTTGACCGGGCGTGCACTGACGCACGCATATGTCCAGCACCAACGCAAGCACCTCCGCGAAAAGTTCCAACCGTCCGATGCTGCCGCCGACGGCGATCATCCTCGCCGCGGGCAAGGGCACGCGCATGCGCAGCGACCTGCCCAAGGTTCTGCACGAGGTGGGCGGGCGGCCGATGGTGTGCGCGGTGGTGGATGCCTGCCGCGAGGCGGGGTGTCAGCGGGTGGTGCTGGTGGTGGGGTACAAGCGCGAGCTGGTCTATGAGGCGGTGGCGAAGCAGCCCAAGAGCTGGGTGGCGGGGATCGAGTACGCGATCCAGGACGAGCAGCTTGGGACCGGGCACGCGGTGCGGTGTGCGGAGAAGTGCTTCGCCGACGATCTGAAGCCCGGTGCGCCGGCGCGGGATGTGTTTGTGCTTGCCGGCGACGGCCCGCTGATCCGCGGGGCGACGCTGAAGCAGCTTCTGTCTCTGCACCGCAAGAGCGGCGCGGGGGCGACGCTGGCGACGAGCGTGATCGCCGACCCGACGGGGTACGGGCGGATCGTCCGCGACGCGTCGGGGAAGCTGAGCAAGATCGTCGAGCACAAGGAGTGCACGCCCGATCAGCTCGCCATCCGCGAGGTGAACCCGAGCTATTACTGCTTCGACCTGGCGAAGATGTTCTCAACGCTGGCGCGTGTGAAGCGGAACGAGGTTTCGGGCGAGTACTACATCACCGATGTGCCGGCGATGATGCTTTCTGAGAAGCAGGGGGTCGAGGTGATCGACGCGGTGCCTCCCGAGGACGTGTTGAGCATCAACACGCCCGAGCAGCTCGCTGAAGTTGACGCGATTTATCGCAAACGCGGCGCGGTTGGGGGTGCACGGTGAGCCCAGGGCCGAATACGGCGGACATGAAGATCTTCTGCGGGCGGGCGAGCTCTTCGCTTGCCAAGCGGATGTGCGAACACCTGAAGATGCCGCTGGGTCAGGCGCGGATCGAGACGTTCCCGGATACGGAAACGCTCGTGAAGCTCGAGGACGACGTGCGCGGGCGCGACTGCTTTGTCGTGCTGTCGACGTGCTCGCCCGTGAACGAAAACCTGATGGAGCTGCTGATCTTCATCGACTGCCTCAAGCGCGCCAGCGCCCGGCGCGTGACGGCGGTGATCCCGTACTTCGGCTACGCGCGGCAGGACCGCAAGGACGAAGGGCGCGTGCCCATCACCGCGAAGCTGGTTGCGAACCTCATCACCAGCGCCCGCGCTGATCGTGTGCTGGCGATCGACCTGCACGCGGCGCAGATCCAGGGCTTCTTTGATATCCAGGTCGACCACCTTACCGCCAGCCCGGTGCTGGTTGAGTACTTCCTGCGCAAGCGCAACGAGCTGAGCAACCTGTGCCTGGTGAGCCCGGACCTGGGCAACGTGAAAGTCGCGGAGAGCTTCGCGGTGGCGCTGGGGGGCGATCTGGCGATCATCAACAAGCGGCGCGTCTCGGGCTCCGAGGTTATCACCGACAACATCATCGGCGAGGTGAAGGGCAAGAGCGTGCTGATGGTCGACGACATGATCTCCACCGGCGGCACGCTGTGCGAGGCGGCGGAGTTGCTGATGCGCCGCGGCGCGAAGGAAGTCATCGCCGCCGCCACGCACGCGGTCTTCGCGGGCAAGGCTGGCGAGCGCCTGGCGGCTTCGCCCATCAGCAAGATCATCGTGACCGACACGATCCCCGATGGTCCGCGGCTGGACCCGTGCCGGGGCAAGCTCGAAGTGCTCAGCGTGGGCGAACTGCTGGGCGAGGCGATCGATCGGATCCACAAGAACTTGTCCATCAGCGCTCTGTTCAAGAAGAGCTCGGGGACCAAACGCTGAGCGGCGTTGAGCGGTTGAGTTGAACGAAGTTGAAACGTACTGAAACCAAGCACCACTTTTTCACAGGTTTGAGGAGAAACACATGCACGAGAAGGCACCGATTCTGAAGGCAACGAAGCGTGAACGGCTCGGCTCGCGGTACGCGGCCCGCAGCCGCGCCGCGGGCAAGCTCCCCGGCGTGATCTACGGCCACGGGCAGGCCCCGGTGGCGGTGGACTTCGAGGGCAAAGACGCCGTCGACCACATTGAGAAGGGCGAGAAGGTCTTCCGCCTTGACCTGGGCGGCGAGACGGCCGGTCAGGTCATGCTGCTGAAGGAAGTGCAGTTCGACTACCTGGGCGACACGATCGTGCACGCGGACTTCGCGCGCGTCGACCTGAACGAGCGCGTGAAGACGAAGGTTCACGTCGAGCTCCGCGGCGAGGCGATCGGGCTGAAGATCGCCGGCGCGATCCTCATGCACCCGACCAACGAGATCGAGATCGAGTGCCGCGTCGCGGATCTGCCCGACGTGATCACGCTGGATATCTCGGGGCTGGAACTGAACCAGTCGATCACGGCCGACAAGGTCGTGCTGCCCGTGAAGGACATGAAGCTGCTGACGGACCCGCACTCGATCATCGCGCAGATCGTCGAGGCGAAGGAAGAGGTCGTTGCCGAGGCCGCCGCGGTCGGCGCCGAAGCGACGGCCCCGGAAGTCATCGGCGAGAAGGAGCGTCTGGAGAAGGCCGCCGCCGAAGGTAAGGCCCCGGCCGCGGGTGCGAAGCCCGCCGCGGGCGCCGCGGCTGCCAAGCCCGCCGCCAAGAAGTAATCCTCCGTTCGCGTCGGTTGATTGTCAGCGTGATTCGCATTTCCCGCGCGTGCCTGCGAGTTCACACAGCACGCGGGCACCGCGGGATTGGAAGAAAGGACACCGGTCAGCGTCACATGAAACTCATCGTGGGCCTGGGCAACCCGGGCACCCAGTACGAACGCACACGCCACAACGCCGGTTTCCTGGCGATCGACCGCCTCGCGCGGCTGTTCGCCCGTGAGGCCGGCAAGCGGCAACGATTCGGCGGCGAGGTCATCGAGGCCTCCGTCGCCGGGGATAAGTGCGTTTTGCTGAAGCCGATGCGGTTCATGAACTGCTCCGGGACGAGCGTCGCCGAGGCGGTGGGCTTCTACAAGCTCAACCCCTCGACCGACGTGCTGGTGTTGGTGGACGACTACGCCTTGCCGCTGGGCACTCTGCGCATCCGCGCCGAGGGTTCCGCCGGCGGGCACAACGGTCTGTCCGACATCCAGCGTGCCCTTTCCACCCAGGCGTATCCGCGCGTGCGGATCGGGATCGACCAGCCCCCCGCGGGGTACGACGACCCGGCCGACTGGGTCCTCGGTCGATTCTCCGATGCGGAGCTGACGCTTTTGCAACCGGCGCTCGACCGGCTCTGTCAGGCGGTGGAGGTCTTCACCCGCGACAGCATCACCAAGGCGATGAACAAGTTCAACGCCAAAGTGACGCCGAAGCCCGAAGCCAACACCGCAACCAACACCGCCGCGCCGCAAGGAACGAAGCCCGCTCAGCCGTCTACGGCGAGCGAGCAGAAGCCAACCGGCAAGGCCTGAACCGACGCGAACGAATCTGAATCCAACACCATTCACGAAGCCCTCAAGCCAACGAATCTCGAAAGAGCGAGTCAAGAAACAAGGAAAGCACCATGCCGAACGTTCCCACCGTGTCATACGAAGCCATGTTCCTCTTCCCCCAGGGCGCAACCGCGGACCTGAAGGGCGCCGTGGAGCACATCAAGGACATCCTCACCCGCAACGGCGCGACGATCATCGCGCTGAAGAAGTGGGGGGACCGTCCGTTGGCGTACCCGATCGACAAGCAGAAGCGCGGGCTGTACATCCTGTGCTACTTCTCGGTGACCACCGACAAGCTCGGCACCATCGAGCGGAGCTTCAACCTCTCCGAGCAGATCATCCGCCAGCTCATCGTCCGCGCCGATCACCTCACCCTTGAGGAGATGCAGGCCGCCGAGGGTCAGGCCGACCTGCTCATCGAGGCCAACCTCCGCGCCGAGTCGGCCCCCGCGCCGGCCGCTCCGGCCGCGGCCGCGCCCAACGCCTGATCGCTTTCCGCGATCGGGCTTTCGGCCCTCGGTGAGAACCGAGGTTCAAGCCAATCATGCCCCGGCCCCGCGCAACCCGCGGGGCCGGTTGCTTTTGTCGGTGTTCTCACGCACGCCCACGCGGCGCGGGCACACCGTCGGGTTAGAATGCCCGCAGTGCCGCCTTCAACCATGCGAGCGTTGAGGGCACCGTCGGGTGACTGTCCTTCGTACGCCAAGCCTGTTTCGCACCGGAGCGCTTATGCCTGTTTCGAGCCGAAAGTTCATCCGCGAGTACCAGCCCTCCGACTATGTCGAGGGCGTCTTCTGCATCTCCAACGCGCAGCTCGGGCGCACGAAGAACGACAAGCCGTACCTCAAGTGCCTGCTCAAGGACAAGACCGGCGAGCTGGCCGCCCGGATGTGGTCGATCGATCCGGAGTACTTCCGTTCGCTGCCGACGGAAGGGTTCGTCTACGTTGAGGGCGAGGCCCAGGCGTATCAGGGTGATATGCAGATCATCGTCCGCGTGATCGAGCCGCACACGCCGAGCGCCGACGAGATGCGCGAGCTTCTGCCCGTCGCGCCGCGTTCGGTCGATGAGATGTTCGCGGAACTGACCGCCCTGCTCGACACGCTCCAGCACCCGGGCATGAAGGCCCTTGCGAAGGTCTATCTCGACGATGAGCCGCTGATGGCCGCCTTCAAGATCTGCCCCGCCGCGAAGCAGATGCACCACGCTTATCTCGGCGGCCTGCTCGAACACACGCTGCAACTGGTCAAGCTCGCCAACGTCGTCTGCCCGCTCTACCCGAAGATCAACCGCGACGTGGTGATGATGGGCCTCTTCCTGCACGACCTGGGCAAAACGCGCGAGATCGTCTACGACCGCGCCTTCGGCTACACGGACCGAGGCGAGCTCATCGGGCACATCGTCGACGGTGCCATCATGCTTCACGACCGCGCCCAGATGGTCATGCGTTCCACGGGCCAGCGTCTTCCCCGTCACAGCGTCATGGTGCTGCAGCACATCATCCTCAGCCACCACGGACAGCCCGAGTTCGGCGCCGCGAAGTTCCCCTCGACCCCCGAGGCGATCCTTGTCAGCCTGCTGGACAACCTCGACGCGCGGTGCTTCATCGCCCTAGCCGCTGCAAGGCCCGACCGCGAGTTCAACGCCGATCTCGGCGGCAACTTCACCGAGAAGCAGTGGGCCCTGGAGACCAAGCTCTTCCGCCCCGATCCGCTGAGCGAGTAAACGCGAGACGTCCGCGGAAGATCACCGCACGCAAAGTGAAGCCATGGGGAGTGACGCCGTGCACGATTTGCTGGGCAAGCTGAACGCGGCACAGAAGCAGGCGGTGCTGCACGACGCACGCGACGGAGGCGCGTTGATCGTCCTCGCGGGCCCGGGGACGGGCAAGACGCGCGTGATCATCAACCGCATCGCGCACCAGATCATCGAACGAAGCGTCAAGCCCGAATCGATCCTCGCGGTGACCTTCACCGTGAAGGCCACGCAGGAGATGCAGAACCGTCTGGGCGAAGAACTGCACAAGGCCATGCCCAACGGCCGCGGCGCCGCCGTCGCCTCGGCGGTGAACGTGCACACGTTCCACGGCCTCGGCATGGTGATGCTCCGCCGATTCAGCGATCTGCTTGGGCTGCCGCCGCGGATCGACCTGATCGACTCCGTGCAGCACCGCCGCCTGCTGATGGAGATCATCCGCGAGAAGAAGCTCTTCAAGGACTCGAGCGCTCGGGGCATCGAGACCACCGCGAAGTACTGCGCCGACCTCTTCGATCATCTTTCCAACCACGCCGTCGAGCCCGCCGCCGCGGTGATCGAAGCGGAACGTTGGCAGCAACGCGTCGAAGCCGACACGCAACTCAAACCCGCGGAGCGTGACGGGCAGCGGGCGAAGGCGCGCGACTTTGCCGACGCCGCGGCCCTTTACGACGAATCGCTCCGCCGCTGCATCGACCGCGGCACGCTGACCTACAGCGACCTGATCACGCTGCCGATCCGTCTGCTGCGCACGCACGCCAAGGCCGCCGCGATCGTGCGCAGCGAGTTGCGTCACTGCGTCGTGGACGAGTTCCAGGACATGAACCGCTCGCAGATCGAGCTGCTGAGCCTGCTGTTGCCGCCGAGCAAGACCACCGACGTCTGCGTGGTGGGCGACGACGACCAGTCGATCTACGCCTTCCGCGGGGCTGATGACCGCGCCTTCGACACCTTCGCGAGCCGGTACCCCGCGCACACGAAAGTGCGTCTTGAAGAGAACTACCGATCGGGCAAGCGGATCATCGCGGTCAGCAACGCCGCCATCGCCCTGGCGGCTCATCGCTTCGACCCCAGCAAGACCGTTCGACAGTGCGAATCGCCCGCGGAGAAACGTTCGGCGGAAGAGCTCGAAGGGCGGGTCGAAGCCGTCGCATTGAAGGCAGATACCAACGGCGGCGCCGTCATCGCCGCGACGATTCGCGCGGACCAGCGTTCAAGCCCGGCGCGCACGCTCAACGACTACGCGGTGGTGGCACGCTCGCACGCGCAGCTCTCGCGTGTCGCCGCGGCCTTGGAGCTCGAAGGGATCCCCATCCGACGCCTGAAAGCCCCGGGCAAGCTCGACAACCCCGCGGTTCGGGTGATCCTCGCCTGGGTCTACGCGGTTCTTGACGAGCGCAACTGGAGCAACGTCATCAGCCTGCTCGTCAGTGCTCCGGTCTCGATTCCAGGCGAAGTCGCGCTGCGCCTGGTCCAGCTCTACGAGCGACTGCGCAGTCTGCACGAGATCGACGCCGAGGCGCACCCGGACCCCGGCGCCTTCCTGCCGTGGGTCGCCCAGCAGCCCGAGGCACCCGCCGTTCTCGCGGTGATCTGCCAGGAGATCCAGACCCTTCGCGCCGAGTGTCTGACGCAGACCGCCAGCGAGATGATCCGGCGCATCGTCCACACCAGCGCGGTGGCGTCGTCGGAGATTCTCCCCGCGCGAGAGCGTGCCCGCCGCGTGAGCGCCATCGTCGGGTTGTTGCGGTTCGTCGCCGCGCGGCAAGAACGCCTCGACCCGCCCGGCGGATTGAGCGAGTTCATGCGCGATTACGCCGGCGATATCGTCAAGAGCGACGAGGTCGCCGCCGATCCGGACGACGACGATGATGACGACCGTTCCGCCCCACGCGAGGTGGAAGGTGTGAAGAGCGACGAGACCGACGAAGAGGACGCCAGTGTGACGGGCACCGCGCCGAGTGCGGGCGGTGCCGTCACGCTCATGACCGTTCACACCGCGAAGGGTCTTGAGTTCGACACTGTCTTCGTGCCGGGGGTGTCGCCAACGAACAAGTGGCCCAACGGCCGAAAACCCGAGCCTACGCCCATCGAAGAGCCGCCGGGCTTCCTCGACTCGCGCACGCCCGAAGAGAAATCCCAGGCCCGCGCCGACGAAGAACGCCGGTTGTTCTACGTCGCCTGCACGCGTGCGAAGCGTCGTCTCGTCGTGCTGAGCAAGGCGAACAAGAACCGCTCCAAGGGCACCAACTACTTCGAAGAGCTCACGCTTGACGAACCGGCGAAGAACTCGGCGCGTCGCCTGACCGAAGACGAAGCCCTCCGCGCCGCCTCGATGATCCCGGCCGACGAATGGAGCATCACCCGCGAGCGCGAGCAGACACGGCGCGAGGTTGTCGACCGCCTGAAGCACGAGGCCCGGCGCGAGGCCGCCGACGCGCTCGACGCCATCGACGCGCCTAACCGCAGCGCCGAGGATCTGCGAACCGCGGCCGATCGCCTGACACAGGCCGCCGCCAAGATCGCCGCGCTGAACGACTTCTCTCTGGACAACATCCCGCAATGGGCAAGCGAGTATGCCAGCGTCGCCCCGCTGATCATCCGCGCCAGAGCGGCGCTGGCCTCGCCCGACGATCTGCTTCACGCCGGCCGCGCCGCGAGTGTCGGTGAACTCTTTTCAACCCCCGGTCTGGTACTTCAGCGTCCGACTCCGCCGCTGAAACTGAGCTATTCGAAGCTCGACGCTTACGACCGCTGCCCGATGTGCTATTTCCTGCGGTACGTGCTGGGCATGCCCGAGGACGAGACCAACCGGACGATCCTGGGCACCGTTGCCCACGCCGCCCTCGAACGCTTCTATCGCCTCTGGACCGAGGCGGACAACGAAGGCCAACCCAAGCCCACGCTCGATCGCCTGATCGCCATCGCAAGGGCCGAGTTCCTCCGCAGCGTCCCGAAGGGCCACGCCCCCGACCGCGACGAACTCACGCAACTCGAAGCCCAACTCCGCACGCTCTTCTCGCGTCTGCACGAGGAGAACGCCCACATCCTCGAGCTCGAACGCGCCGCGACGATCCCCTTCACCCTGGGCGGGCACGTGCACACCATCGACGTGAAGATCGACCGCATCGACCGCGAAGACGCCGCCGACGGCTCCACCCGCTACCGCATCATCGACTACAAAACCGGGGCAAACTGGCAGTCGCTCAGCAAGCCCAAAGACGACAACCTCCAGCTCGGCCTCTACGCCAAAGCCCTCGACCAGCTCTTCCCCGAAGACCTCGGCCCCAACGGGCACGTCCAAGGCTCGGCCGAGTACTGGATCCTCCACGAAGGCCTCCGCGGCACCATCGACCTCTCCGCCATCAACCACACCAAGATCGACAAGGCCATCGCCAAAGTCATCCAGGGAATCCTCGCTGGCAACTGGGCCCCCGATGACAGCGAACGCCACACGGGCCTCTGCAAACTCCTCCTCGACCGCGTGAAGCCCGAGCCCAAAGAGCCCGAAACCGCGGCTACGCCCGAATCCGCCGAGCCCGAGACAAAGAAGCCCAAAGCGCCGCGTGCAAAGAAGTCCGAGAAGCCCTGATCATCGGCCCCGGACATCCATCGCCGCACCTGAATCAACCGTGAAAAAGACGAACATCCGCGCGATTCGTCCTTCCGCCGCAGATTCAAGACCCGGCAGTGGGGGGCATATCGGCGGCCTCCGCCTCCCGCTCGGCTTCAATCGCCCACCCTCACACCAGAAGACCCCCGCGGGGTGGAAATTGCCCCTCAGAGCGCCGATACTTCTCCTCGCCGCCACTTTAGCTCAGCGGTAGAGCGACGCTTTCGTAAAGCGTAGGTCCAGGGTTCAAATCCCTGAAGTGGCTTTGACAGGTCCGCCGCGTCACCCCCTCCGCGTCCGCGGCCTGTCCCCAGGGTCTATCACACCACACCCATCTCAGCCGCCGCGCAACCGTCCGTTCCGCGTCCGCGATCACGTTGTGGCTTTGCCGGTCCGGTCCGCGGGTCGCACGCCCCGCCGCTGATGCCCCCGCCGCGCCGCTACGCTCTTCCCGATCATGCTCCGAATCGCTCTTCGCATGTTGCTGGGCGACCGCCCAAAGTACCTCGCCCTGGTGGTGGGGCTCTCCTTCGCCGTGCTGCTGATCAGCCAGCAGGGCGCGATCTTCCTGGGCCTGCTCGTCCGCGCCACCGGCCCGCTTCAAAACGTCAACCAGCCCGACCTCTGGGTCGGCGATCCCTTCGTCCGCTGGGTCAGTGAGACCCGCCCACTCGCGGACGCCGACCTCTTCCGCGTGCGTTCGGTTCCGGGCGTGGAATGGGCCGAGCCGTTCTTCAACGCCCGCGTCAACTGCGATCTCCCCTCGGGCAACCAGCGTTTCGTCAACCTCGTCGGCGTCGACCGCACCACCATGGTCGGCCAGCCCCCCGAGATCCTCGAAGGCCGCCTCGAAGACCTCAAGATCGACGGCGCCGTCTTCGTCGAAGAGTCCGCACGCTCCAAGCTCGAAAACGTCAAGATCGGCGACGAACTGAAACTCAACGACCGCCGGGCGGTGGTGGTCGGATACTGCCGGGCGAAATCGGGCTTCGACTCACCCGCGCTGCTCTACACGACCTTCGAACAGGCCGTCACGTTCGTCCCGCTGGGGCGCAACTCGATGACGTACATCCTCGTCCGCGTGAAGCCGGGCTTCGATATCAAGCAGGTTCAGCAGGCCATCTCATCGCTCCCCGATCTCGCCGCCTTCACACCCGACCAGATGCGCGACAAGACCGTCAGCTTCATCCTCAAAGAAACCGGCATCGGCATCAACTTCGGCATCACCGTCCTCCTCGGCGCCATCGTCGGCCTCGCCGTCTCCTCCACCGTCTTCTACCAGTTCACCGTCGAGAACAGCCGCTATTACGCCGTGCTGAAGGCCATGGGCTGCTCGAACTTCACCCTCGCGCGCATGGTCCTGCTTCAGGCCGCGTGGGTCGGGCTCATCGGCTTCGGCGTCGGTGTGGGCCTCACCGGGTTTTTCTCCCTCGTCTCACGCAAGCCCGGCACCGAGCTCGCCGTCGTCTTCCCCTGGTGGCTGCTGCTGGGCTCCTTCGTCGCCACCGCCGTCTGCATCGCCATCGGCAGCATCCTCTCGCTCCGCTCCGTCCTGCGCATGGAACCCGCGATGGTCTTCAAGAGTTAACCGCTCTGCGTTCTCCAGGTTCATCCCATGATCAAGTACATCACCATCCTCATCGCCATCTCGGGCCTCTCGCTGGCGCTGTACGCCGTCTCCACCGAGGGCCAGCAGCAGCAGATCGTCCCGCCCCCCGCGGCTCCGCCCTCGATCAACCCCTTCGCGCAGGGCATCGCCGCCGCCGGCACCATCGAAGCCGCCTCGCGCAACATCACCGTCGCCGCCACCGAGTCGGGCGTGGTGACCGAGGTCTACAAAGCCGTGGGGCAGACCGTGCAAGCGGGCGAGCCGCTCTTCAAGCTCGACACCCGTGTGCTGGAGTCCGAACTGATGCGTGCCCGCGCCGCCGAGGGCGTGGCCCTCGCGCGCCTCGAAGCCCTCAAGGCCCAGCCGCGTGCCGAGGAACTGCCGCAATGGGAAGCCGCCGTTGCCCGCGCGAAGGCCCGTCTCTCCGACGCGGTGGACCTGCTCGCCGATACGCAGCGCGCCGCCAGCAACCAGGCCGTCAGCCCCAGCGAGACCGAGCGCCGCAAGTACGCGGTGCAGATCGCAACCGCGGAGCTCGATCAGGCCAAGGGCCAGCTCATGCTCGTGAAGGCCGGCGCGTGGGCCCCGGACCTGAAAGTCGCGCAGTCGCAGCTCGACCAGGCCCGCGCCGAGATCGCCTCCATCCAGCTCCGCCTCGACCGACTGACCGTCCGCGCCCCGATCACCGGCACCGTGCTGAAGCGCAACATCGAGCCCGGGCAATACGCCTCGTCCTCCGCCGCCGCCGCGAGCACGCAGGCCCCGTTCATGCTGGGCGATCTCTCGACCCTCCGCGTCCGCGCGCGCGTCGACGAAGAAGACGCCCCGCTCCTCATCGACAACGCCCGCGGCACCGCGCGAATCCGCGGCGTCGCCGGCGAGTCCCTCGACCTCCAGTGGCTCTGGGTCGAACCCCTCGCCCAGCCCAAGGCCGAGCTCACCGGCTCCACCATCGAACGCGTCGACACCCGCGTAATCGAAGTCCTCTTCACCATCAAAACCACCCCCAAGGCCCGCCTCTTCCCGGGTCAGGTCGTCGACGTCTTTATCGAATCCAACCGCGACCGGGGCGGATCGCCCAGGAACTAGATCAAAGGAACTGTCACCACAGAGGCGCAGAGACACAGAGAAGCCTCAACGCATCAAGGCCCGTTGCTGAATAGCAGAAGAACGAACACGCCAGACCGAATGACCTCGGACAAAGGTGAACGGTCCGATGTTCGCTCGGAGGCCCTGCCTTCGGTGACGTTGACGATCGCGCTCGCTCTTCTCGGCTTCTCCGCGTCTCTGCGCCTCAGCGGTGAAGGCCTTTGCCTTGCGGCGAATACCCCTTCCCGCTTGAATCCGCCCGAATCGCCCCGTAGCATCGCCCCAGCGTGCCCGTAGCTCAACTGGATAGAGCGTCGGCCTCCGAAGCCGAAGGTTGCAGGTTCGACTCCCGCCGGGCATATTGATGAAGTAGGCATCAGGCACTGGGCACTGGACATTGGTCTGAAACCAAAGCCGCTTACGTGCCGCCCTTCGTCACCGCTCAACTCCGTTTTCTCTCGGCCCGATCGCTCCTCGACTTTCGTCGAAGCCGCGGTTTCTCCAACAAACGCTCCACATGATGTCACAAACGCCCCGGCGCTCGGATCTTCGCGCCCGCGCGATCCATCAAACGGTCCATTTCATGGATCGCGCGGGCCGGTTGATCCAATCAGGGACCTGACGGATCCATCCGGCCCCCGCACAGATCCACACACAGCAAGGCCCGATCGATCAAACC
>JACVCS010000029.1 GCA_016741915.1 Phycisphaerales bacterium
GCCCGGTCCACCGACCGCGCCAGGCGATTGCTCGTCCCCAGCGCCAAGAGCGTGCAGGCGTTGGTCAAGATCGCGGGTGCTACCAGAAAGGTGAAGACCGCAAACGGCCCCGCATCAGGACCCATCGCTCCGGGCATCGTCATGCTGAACCCTAGGACCATTCAAACGACCTCGAAGGCATCTATTCAAACTCGTAGACCCGACCTCACCAATACAGGGTAAATCCCAGGTCCGTCGGTCCTGAATCCCTTGCCAACCCACCCCACCATCAGGTACGCTCTACCCAGTGATTCCCCGATCGGGGATTCAACCGATCCTCACCCGGCTCACCGTGAACTCTTCACACGCCGGGCCAGAGTGGGGAAAGGTGGGATTGGGGAAGACTTCGGGCGTTCTGTCCGAAGGCACGCGACGGTCCGGCTGATCTCAATCGTTCTCGATTCAACGAACCCACTTCGGAAAAGCCTTCACGCACCAGGTTCCTTGAAACGGTCATCGCAGGAGCGGGGAGCTTCGATCGGAGAGTGTTCCATGCCCACACGGTTCAGTTGCGCTTGTCGTCGTTGCGGTGCATTCACTCTTATAGAACTCTTGGTGGTGATTGCCATCATCGCCCTTCTGGTGGGGATTCTGCTCCCATCGCTCAGCAAAGCCCGCGAATCCGCCCGCGCGGCCCTGTGCCTTTCGAACATGCGGCAGATCGGCCTTGCGGTGGGCATGTACGCTGGCGACAACAAGGATCTGGCGTGGGAATCGGGCAACCCGGGCCCGATCTATCGGTTCTGGTACGCGATGCCGCAGAACCAGACCCGCGCGCCGGACCCGACGACGAACCCCGTGGTCCTGGGCCCGGCGATGCAGTACGTGAACCTCTCCGACCAGCCGTTCAGTTGTCCCACGAACAAGCGGCGCACGGCGACGAAGTTTGCCACCGATCCGAACGATCCGTTCTGGAACACGCCGCAGAACCGGATGCAGAAGATCCTCTTCGAGCAGTTTTTGGAGGATCGGGCGTTGAACTTTGATTACACGATGGCGCCGGGGATGTCGGGGGCGCCGATGACCACGCAGGTGATGGCGGCGTGGGACAGTCGGTGTCGGACGATGAACGCGCAGCAGCCCCGCTCGGCCCCCAGCGTGACGACGCTGACCAAGATGCCCTCGGTGCCGATCTTCTTTGAGGAGGACGTGGAGTGGTGGAACAGCCGCAGCCCGGACGGGCTCTTCAGCAACTGGGACCAGATCACGGATCGGCATTCCAGCAACGGGCACATTTTGTATATCTCGGGGCATGTTGAACCGCTGAAGGCCCCGCGCGGGCCTGATCCGCTTTCGCAGAACGATCAGGGCGATCTGGCGGGGAACGACTTCTGGGTCAGCACCCGCGGCACAACGTGGTTCCAGCTCGCGCCGAGTTGGCCCGCCACGCCCAGGCCCTACTCATGGCTGAAAAACCCCCGCTTGTAAGCCCGGATTCGCGGGGCGGGGTGGGCGGCAAACGGGTGTTTCAATCCACCGACATCGTCGGGTTTTTCCCTCGGCGCGGTCTACCCTTCACCGCCCGTCGGCCGGTTCGGTTTCAACCGTCGGCCACAGGCCAGCGCGTGCGTTTCGGGGCTGTTGTTGATGCCCTGGAGGATGCCGCGAGTTTCGATCTCTCGCACACACACCCATGACCGCACACACCTTTGATCTCTCCGCCCTTGTTGCTCGGCGTTCACCCGAGCTCTTCGACCTGCACGCGGAGACGATCAACCCCGCGTACGTGAAGGTCCTGCGCACCATCGGCTTCGATCGCCCGTACCTGAAAGGTCAGGGGGCGTACCTCTTCGATGATCGCGGGCAGCGCTACATCGATTGCATGGGCGGGTACGCGGTCTTCGCGCTGGGGCGGAACCACCCGGGCGTGCGCGATGCGATCAAGCAGGCGATGGATCTTGATCTGCCCAGCCTGCCAGGGATCGGACCCTTCCGACTCGCGGGGATGCTTGCGGAAGAGCTGCTGAAGATCGCGCCGGGGAACTTTGGTAAGGTCTTCTTTGCCTCGGGTGGTGGCGAGGCGGTGGACGCCGCGATCAAGATGGCGCGCGGCTACACCGGTCGCGAGGGTCTGCTGTACTGCACGCGTGCGTACCACGGGCTGACCATCGGGGCCCTCTCGGTCACGGGCAATCACGAGTTCCGCGACGGGCTGGGCGACATGCTCCGATCCAGCACCGAGATCCCCTTCAACGATCTGAACGCGCTGGAGAGCGAGTTGAAGAAAGGCACGTACGCGGCCTTCATCGTCGAGCCCATCCAGGGCAAGGGGATCAACATCCCTTCGGATGAGTACCTCCGCCGCGTGCGCGAGCTGTGCACGCGCTACGGCACGCTGATGATCCTCGACGAGATCCAGGCTGGGCTTGGTCGCTGCGGGGCGTGGTTTGCTAGCGAGCACTTCGGCGCTGGGCGCGGGGCTGGGCAGTGGCAGGCGGACATCGTGCTGGTGGCGAAGGCCCTGTCGGGCGGCTTCGTGCCCACGTCGGCGGTGATCTGCACCGACGAAGTGCACCGCTCGATTTTCTCGTCGATGAACAACTGCAGCCGGATCCAGAACACGTTTTCGATGAACGATCTGTCAATGGCCGCGGGGTTGGCGACGCTGCACTACATGCGGCAGGAGCAGACGGTGCAGAAGTGTGCCGCGGTTGGTCAGCGGCTGATGGAGAAGATCCGCGAGAAGCTCTCACGCTTCGAGATGTTCAAGGAAGTCCGCGGCAAGGGGCTGTACATCGCGGTGGAGTTCCACCGCCCGCGCAGCATGGCGCTGAAGCTGCAGTGGGACATGATCCACAAACTCGATCCGAGCCTCTTCTGTCAGGCGATTTTGATGCCGCTGCTGAGCGAGCACCGGATTCTGGCGCAGGTCGCGGGGCACCGGTTGGACGTGATCAAGCTCTCGCCCGCGCTGGTCTTCAGCGATCAGGACGCGGAGGAGGTTGCCGGTGCGCTCGAGCAGACGGTGGAGCAGTGCCACCGTTTGACGGGCCCGCTGTGGCAGGTGGGCAAGAAACTGGCGGAAGCGAAGCTCAAGCCCGCGGGTGTGTGAGGCACGGGCCGCGCGGATGTTGAGCGATCCTCATCCGGTTCGCCCGAGCGCCATCGCCATCACGCGGCGTTCTTCGACGCTTCACCCGGACCCTCCGCGGCGGGGTCGTCCTGATTCTGGTTTCGCGCACGCATCTCGTCGTAGCGCTTGCGTTTCTCGGGGTCCTTCAACACCGAGTACGACTTGGTGAGCTTTGCAAACTGCGCGTCGGCATCGGGCGCGGTGTTGCAGTCCGGGTGCAGGCGCTGGGCCATCACGCGGTAGGCGTGGCGGAGTTCCTCGTCGGTGGCGTTCGGCTGCACACCGAAGTACTCGTACAGGTCTTCGCACAGCAACCGCTGCTCGAAGATCGTGCGTTTGGTCCCCGTGGAACCGGGGCCGGCGTGGGCGCCGCGGCGCGGCCCGGGGCCGGCGGTGGTCTGCGCGAAGCCGTGCTTGGCAAGGCATTCGACCGCTTCGCGCACCTCCGTCGAGAGGTCCACGAACTTGAACCCCGCGGCGAACTGATCCCCCACTTTCTTGGTCCAGACAAGCTGCGCGGTGACGACCACCTGCTGGAACGCGCTGCTGAGGCGCATGGAACTGCGCTGCCCGATCTCGACCGACAGCTTGCGCGGCGAGATCAGTTGCATCCCGCTCGCGGAGAGGTCTTTGACCTCGCCGAAGGGCGTGGAAAAACCGTGGGCGGCGTAGCGGCGCGACCGCTGCACGCGGGGTTGCTTCGCGCCCTGCTTGCCTTGGAAGAGCTTGCCGAATGCTGCGAAGATGGACATGCCCAAAGCGTCGGCACTCCGGGCGTTGGGCTTCACAATCGGTTGAGGGCTGCATCGAGGACGAGTCCGAGAACGCCGAAAGCTCGCTTGATCGTGACGATTCGCGGGGCTTTGCGAATCAGGCGGCGACATCCTCTGGGTATACGGACGGGAATACGAATCGCACGATATCGGCGGGCTCGGTGCGCATTGCGGGCGTCGGTCGAGATGCTTTCCGCGTTGTGTCGTCGGTTCGTCTACTTCTTTCCGCCCACACCGGCCGGGACCTTTGCCGGCGGCGATGAAAGCGGGAAATCCTCGCGCAGCGTGTGGCAATAGGGCTGCGTGCCCTTGCGCTGGTACCAGCGCTGGTGGTATTCCTCGGCCTTGTAGAACTTCTCCATCGGCTCAAGCGTCGTGGCGATCGGACGCGAGAAGACCTTCTTCTGCGCCAGCGACTTGATCAACGCTTCCGCGGCCGCCTTCTGCGCTTCGGAGTGGTAGAAGATCGCGGAACGGTACTGGTCGCCGACGTCCGGGCCTTGACGGTTGACCTGCGTCGGGTCGTGCAGTTTGAAGAAGACCGCGAGCAACTGGTCGTAGGTGATCTTGGAGGGATCGAAGGTGACCTGGACAACCTCCGCGTGTCCCGAGTCGCCCTCGCAGACCTGCTCGTAGGTGGGGTTCTTCAGCGAGCCGCCGCTGTAGCCGCTGACGGCGTCGAGTACGCCGGGCTGCTGAAGAAAGACGTGCTCCACGCCCCAGAAGCAGCCAGCGCCAAAGGTTGCGATTTGCATGCCGTTGCTGAGGGTTGATGAGTCGTTCATGGTCGGTGCTTTCGCATCTGAGCCGGCGGAGGTGCCGGGCTGCGTGGGTGTTGATGATGATGCCGTCGGGGCGGACGATGAAGGCGAAGTGGAGGAGGAGGGCTGACTGGAGTTCTGTGAAGAGGACGGAGCGGGCGATGAAGCCGAAGCGGACTTTTGCGCGGGAGAACAGGCCCCGAGCATCGTGAGCACGCACGCCAGGCCGATCGCGAAAAGCGCTTTGCCGGTCAGTTGGCCGACATGACTGTGTGCTCGGGTTTGCATGCGCTGAACGTCCTTCTCGTTGCGGGTGGTTTCGAGTCGTGGACAACACATCGGTGCTGGATCTTGAAAGGCGTTGGCGCTTTTCATCAACTCACGCGTGCCCCGCGGCGTGCGTTCTCACCCTTGACAGTACGTCGCGAAGCGTGTTTTCGTTCGAACGCGCAGACGACGATCCCGGATGGCTGCCGAACGGGGGTTGGGTTGTGGGTTGAAACGGGCGGAGTGGCGGGTGATGGGCTTTCGTGCAGCGTTGGTGTGTGCAAAGATCAATGACCATGACGCAAACGAATATCGAGAACGCCGCCGCGGCGGCCGTGCAGGCCTCGCAAACCCTCGCGGAGACGGGTACGGGCGGTCAACCGCCGATGAGCTCTTCGTCGGCGTGGTTGATCCTCATCTTGGCGGGGGTGATGGAGGTCGGCATGGCGCTCGGACTGAAGTACGCGGTCGGGTTTACGAAGCTGTGGCCATCGGTCGCCGCGGTGGTCTTCGGCGCGGTGAGCATGTATCTGCTGTCGGTCTCTTTAAGAGTCCTGCCGGCGGGTGTTGGTTACGCCGCGTGGACGGGAATTGGCGCGGTGGGCGTGCTGGTGGTCGGGATGGTCTTTCTGAAAGAGCCGTTCAACCTGCTTCGGCTGGTCTGCGTGCTGCTGATCATCGCGGGGGTGGCGGGGCTGCACGCCAGCACCGTTCAGCGGTGAGGCGGCTTGGCATGTGCGCCGGCGGATCGGCCCAGGAACGCCTGGATCGCCCTGCGGAAAAATGACGCTCGGACTGGTGTCGACGCGGGCTTTGGTTGCGGGCTGATCGGCGAGTGTGCACATAGTGCCTGTGGCGGGTCGATCTCGTCGTCTTCGCGACCAGCCGAGAGTGTCTGGTGAATCGCGGAGCACACCTCGGGCGCGGGCGTGCCGCCCACGGCTTCGGTACTTCGCGCGGACAGCACGCTGGCGGCGGCTCGGTGAAGTCGCGTGCGTTCGAAGCACGCTCGGCAGGCGTAGCGCCCGTCTCCGCCGCGGACGCGGGGCTTCTTCGAGCAATCCTGCCCGCACACGGCGCAGAGTTTGTCGGTGGCGAGCGCTCTGTCCGGTGGACTGATTGCCGGTTCGACCGAACCCGCGGCCTGGCTCGCGTGCGTGTGACCACCCGCGGTCGATGGCTCAGCGGTGAAATCCGACGCGAAGACTGTGCCGTGACCGTCGGGCGATGAGCCATGATCGCTCGGGAACGGTGGGTTGTCCGGCGATGGAGGCCCAGACTCGTCATGAGCTGCGGAGTGGTTCTGCATGGATACTCCGGATGCGGCTGCACGCTTCAACCGCCGGGCGGATCAGTATTTCGCCCGATCTTCACTGTGTATCGGAAGTCCCCACCTAAGGCAATGAGCAGAACACGAGATTGGTTGGCGGCTTGAAAGCGACGATGCGGCCGGTGGATGGGCAGTAAGACCAACGCCGCGAGTATCGCGATCACCTCAGCGACGTTCGGGCACCGGCACACGCGAAGTCTGCTTGGTGGTTCGGACGAAGCCGCAGGAAGTACCAACCGGGAAATGAAGCGGTTGCTGGTGCTTGGTTCAGTTCGTGGGAGGAGCGTTGGGCTCCAGTGCCCGAGTGATGGGAGTATGGTGCGAGTTGAAAGTGGAGAAACGCGGACACTGCAGCGATGGATCATCGCGGCGTGTTTGCCGGAGTGCACCGGGTTTGCGCGGGTTTGTTGAGGAATGCGGTGAGGCGGCCTGGGCTTGGGGCAAAAAAGAAAAAGGCCTGTCCAGGTTTACCTGAACAGGCCTATACGCCGGCAACAACCTACTTTCCCGCTGAGCAGTATCATCGGCGACCTTGGCTTAACTACTGTGTTCGGGATGGGAACAGGTGTGACCCAAGGTCTATCGTCACCGACAAAGCGGGTGGTGGTCTTTCGACCAACACACGCCGTCCGGATATGGACGAAGTCCTGAGCGAGCGTCGGTTATGAGCCGAGCGCCCGAGTTGTACTGAATGAACAGAAGACTGAAGAGCTCGCCAGCGTTGGCTGGAAGCATAGGTGAAATCGTTTGAGTCATTGATTGAGGAGGCCTTCAACCGACGCAAGAAGCGTCGAGTTGATGGCCGAGCCTTTGACCGTTAGTACCGCTCAACTGAGGGCCTCTCAGCCCGTGCATTTGCGGCCTATCAACCCGGTGGTCTACCGGGGGTCTCACGTCTTTCGACAAGCAAACCTGGTTTTGAGGGGGGCTTCCCGCTTAGATGCTTTCAGCGGTTATCCCTGCCAGACGTAGCTACCCAGCGGTGCACCAAGCGGCGCAACTGGATCACCAGGGGTCCGTCCAACCCAATCCTCTCGTACTAAAGTTGACTCCTCTCAAGTTTGCAACACCCACAACAGATAGGGACCGACCTGGCTCACGCCGGTCTGAACCCAGCTCGCGTACCACTTTAATCGGCGAACAGCCGAACCCTTGGGACCGCCTTCAGCCCCAGGATGTGATGGGCCGACATCGAGGTGCCAAACCGCGCCGCCGCTATGGACGCTCGGGCGCGATCAGCCTGTTATCCCCGGGGTACCTTTTATCCGTTGAGCTACGGCCCTTCCACACGGGACCGCAGGATCACTAGGACCCGCTTTCGCGACTGCGCGACCCGTCGGTCTTGCAGTAAAGCCGGCTTATGCCCTTGCACTCTTGGTACGGTTTCCATCCGTACTGAGCCGACCTTTGTACTCCTCCGTTACCTTTTTGGAGGAGACCGCCCCAGTCAAACTACCCAGCTCCCACTGTTCCTCGCCCGGTTTCACGGGAATCGAAGTTAGGCCACAAACGTGCTCAGGGTGGTATTTCACCGATGGCTACTCCCCGGCCGGAACCGGGGCATCAAAGCCTCCCACCTATCCTACGCAGAGTATGCTCGTGACCAATGAGAACCTATAGTGAAGGTCCACGGGGTCTTTCCGTCTTGCTGCGGGAAGGCGGTATCTTCACCGCCACTACTATTTCACCGAGTCGGTCGTGGAGACAGTGCTCCAGTGATTACGCTATTCATGCGCGTCGGAACTTACCCGACAAGGAACTTCGCTACCTTAGGACCGTCATAGTTACGGCCGCCATTCACCGGTGCTTAGATCGCGAGCTTCGCTTTCGCTAACCCACTCTCTTGACATTCCGGTATCGGGCAAGCGTCACTCTGTATACGTCAACTTGCGTCTTCGCACAGAGCTGTGTTTTTGATAAACAGTTCCCAGAGCCTTTTCTCTGCGCCCTCCCTTACGGGTAGGGCCCCCTTATCGCGAACTTACGGGGTTAACTTGCCTAGTTCCTTCACGACCGTTCTCTCGAGCGCCTGAGGCTATTCGCCTCGCCTACCTGTGTCAGTTTTAGTACGGGCACGTCCGGCTTTTCTAGGAAACCCCTTTCATCACATCGGCCATACGGCCTGGACATCTGACAGTCCCGTGATGTCTGGAGCTTCGTCGCCTTATTGGACATTGGCTCAGGAATATTGACCTGATTTCCATCGACTACGCCTTTCGGCCTCATCTTAGGACCCGGCTAACCCTGGGCGGATTTCCCTTCCCCAGGAAACCTTAGGCTTACGGCGAGCAGGATTTTCACCTGCTTTATCGTTACTCAAGCCCGCATGTTCACTTGCTGGCGCTCCACGACGCGTTCCCGCACCGCTTCACCGCACCAGCAACGCTTTCCTACCACGCTTTCGCGTCCGCAGCTTCGGCTCTATGCTTATTCCCGATCATTTTCGGCGCCAGACTCCTCGTCCAGTGAGCTGTTACGCACTCTTTAAATGATGGCTGCTTCTAAGCCAACATCCTGGATGTCTCAGCAGTCTGACTTCCTTTCGAACTAAGCACAGATTCGGGGCCTTAGCTGGCGGTCTGGATTTTTCTCCTTTTGACCTCGGATATTGTCACTCGAAGTCTTTCTCCCGTGTCTACGTGTATGGTATTCGGAGTTTGGTTGGACCAGGTGACCGGGTAGGCCCCTCAATCCATCCAGTAGCTCTACCCCCACACACTGCACACGAGGCTACCCCTAAAGGTATTTCGGAAAGAACAAGCTATCTCCCAGTTTGATTACACTTTTAGTCCTCCCGTCAGCTCATCGCAGAACTTTTCAACGTTCACGCGTTCGACCCTCCAGACGGAGTTACCCGTCCTTCAGTCTGGCCAACGGTAGATCACAAGGTTTCGTGTCTAGCCCGTACGACTTGACGCCCTTATCAGACTCGCTTTCGCTCCGCCTCCGGCCCGGTAGGCCTTAGGCTCGCCGTACAGACTAACTCGCGGGCTCATTATGCAAAAGGCACGCCGTCACCCCTTACGGGGCTCCGACCGCTTGTAAGCACACGGTTTCAGGTACTCTTTCATTCCCCTCGTCGGGGTGCTTTTCATCTTTCAGTCGCCTTACTTCTTCGCTATCGGTCGTCAAGGAGTGCTTAGCCTTGGAGAGTGGACTCCCCATCTTCAATCCGGGTTCCACGAGCCCGAATCTACTCGAGGGCATCCCCAGCACGCGGTTACAGGGCTTTCACCTTCTTTGGCCCGGCATTCCAACCGGTTCGCTCGCTCCGCTGGTTCATCCGCTTTCGCTCGCCGCTACTCACGGAGTCGCTATTGCTTTCCTTTCCTGTGGGTACTGAGATGTTTCAGTTCTCCACGTTCGCTCTCTGCACCTATGCATTCAGTGCAGAGTACCCCGAAGGGTGGGTTGCCCCATTCGGAAATCCCAGGATCAAAGCTCGGTTACCAGCTCCTCTGGGCTTATCGCAGGTTCCTACGTCCTTCATCGCCTCTTGACGCCAAGACATCCACCGTGTGCCCTTATGGCTCGACCATCAACCCGACGCCGCCGCATTCACCAGTCTTTCAACCAGCTTCCGCAACGGCCGATTCGATGACGATTCCACAATAATGAGTATCAACGATTTTCGCCTAGCTTACAAAACTAACGCCTTTGCGCTCTTCTGTCTTCTATTACAGCAATACAACCTCTCGACCATTGGTTTCATCGTTCCGCCAACCATCACGTCGGCAGCTCAACTACTTGATCGAGAGGGACTTTCGTCCGTATCCAGTTTTCAAAGAAGTCCGCCGCGGTTTTCCCGAATCGGCCTTTCCATCGTCTGGAGGGCTCTTTCAGGCACGGCCCGGTGACACGTGCGTGTCGCCGAGTTGGGTGAGAAGCATAGCCCCCACGCCGCCACGGTCAAGCCAACCATCACCTTCGCGAAAATTTTTTTCTCCACACCCCGTTCTCCACACTTTGCCCACCCTTTCAACACCCTCACATGACACCCAGATCGCCGCTCCCGCCTTCCAAAGCCCCTTCAAAAGCAAACAAGCCCCGAGTATTTCGGGGCTTGTTCGGTCGAAACTTCCATTCTGCGGTTCCGCCTCATCACACGCGATCAACCCCCCGCGCCGCCGCCACCGCCACCGCCGCCACCGGGCTGGGGCGGGGGGGGTGAGAACGGGTCGGGCTGAGGCCGACTGGGCTTCGGTGTCGGTGCAGGCTCGGGTCCGCCGGCGAACTGGCCTTTGAGCTGCTTCTCACCCTCGTCGGCGGACGCATCCAACCGCTTGTACAGGACGCTGGCCTTTTCGCCCGCGGGGATTCGCACCACGACCATGCCGCGCGGATCGCGGACGAAGACCTGAACCGGGCGTTCCTGGCTGCCGCCGATGCCCTTGGTGGTTTCGGGAGCGTTAACGGTGTCGAGCATGATCGCGTTGTCGGCGATAAAAACTTCAACGACAGGCAGGGGCTCGATCGCACCAGACGCCGCGGGCGTGCCGCCGGGCGTGTTGGGCGTATTCGGCGCCGCCCCACGCGGACCACGGCCGGACGGATCGGGCGTACCCGGCGTCGGGCCGCTGGGCTGTGCACCGCGGCCGGGCGACGGCGGCAGCGGCAACCCCGGGGTCATACTGGGCCCGGTCGGACCACCGGGCGGCGGCAAGTTGGGCCCGCCGGGGTTGGGCGTCGAGCCCGGATTTGCCTCGGGCAGCGACATGACCTTTTCAGAATCGGGGACCTGCGTCTTGCCCACGAACGCATCGCCCGGCTCCAGCGCCACGCGGGCGCGGCGCCAGTAGCCCCACGAGAACTTGTACAACTCAGCCGAGGCGGTGGGCGTGGGGTTCAGCCCGCCGCGGGTGTTGCCGCTGGTGACAAACGAGTACACGTCGGGGTCGGTGGTGACGGGGTCGGACCACTCGCTGAATGACGTGTAGAGCACGTGCTGGCGCGAGATCTCGTTCTGCTCGGGCTTCAGTTCACGCTGCTGCGCATAAAGCGGGTTCGTCAGACCCAGCCGCATCTGGTAGCGGTAGGTCTTCCCGCGTTGCACGGCCAGGTCGTGCGTCCACACCTGCACCGAGCCGTCGCGGAGCAACTCGGAGAGATCGCCATCAGCACCAACGGGCTGAGGTGTCTTCGCTTGCGGCGTGCGCACGCCGAGTTGCTGGAGTTTCTGGCGCAGGCTCGCGATCTCGGTCTCGATGGTCTTCAGGTCTGCTTGAAGCTTGGTGACCTGCTGCTCAGAGGTGCTCGGGCCGCTGGGCTGAGGCGCCGGGCCGCCGCCGCCGCGACCACCGGGGCCGCCGATCCCACCGCCACCACCCGGACCGCGACCACCGGGCCGCGGGGTCGGCGTCGCCGCTGGCGCACGCAGACGCTCGATGGCGGCCTTGATGTTGCGTTCCTTCCGCAGCACGTCGGAAAGCTGCTGCTGCAAGCGTTTGGCTTCTTCGCCCTTCTCCGCGACGGCGTTCTGCTGCGAAGGCTCGAACCAGTCGTCGCCGACCGGGTACCCCATGATGCGGGCCCGCGCGTAGAAGGCCGGTCGCAGCACCTCTTCACGGTGCTCCTTCGCCTTCGCCAACAACTCGCCCATGTCCAGATCGGTCTTGGCAAACGTCTCCGCCAGCGGCGTGCGCCCGGGCAGGTCCGAGACTTTCACCGCGTCGCTCCATGAGCCGTCGGGCTTCTGCTCCTGGCGGTAGACCTCGACCTTCACGATCTCGGCGTTGGCCCACCAACTCCGCGGCAACGATTTGAGCTGCGCCGCGGATTCGTCGCGCTGATACTCGGCGCGAAGGGCCGCACCGTCAAAGCTCGTTTCGATCGAGATCGACGCGGTGTCATACGGCGCACTCTTGGGCAGGAACTCCGCCAGCCCCGCGTTGTTGGCAAGTTCCGCCGGATCGATGGTCGAAAGGTGCGGCGCGGCGACGGGCTTGCCCGGGGCCGGCGGCCGCGGCACGCGGACGTAGATCAGGCCCGGAACGTTGACCTGTGTCGATTGACCCAGCGAGACACCCGTCAGCTTCGGCATCGCCCACGCCAGTTCCTTGCTGCCCGAGACCGGCGCGCTCGACCGCTTCGTGAAGTCGCTCTTGATGTCCACCGCCGGGACGTCGGGCTTCTGCGGCTCCTTGCTCACCAGGTCGGTCTTGACCTGGTTCGCAACCCGCTCAAGCTCGCTCATCCCCGACGCCAGAGGGATGTCCTTCTTCTTGCCCACGTCCACCGTCGGGGCGCTGGCGAGCTGCCAACCAATCACGCCGATCACACCCGCCGCGGCACCCGCAGCAAGGATCTTCTCGAAGTGCATCTCAAGGAACCCGATGCGTTGAACGGCCATATGCGTCCTTCCCTGTCTGTCAGTCGCGTCGATAAGCCTGCTCGCCCATCGACCCGTGTGTTCACAAAGCCAACTCAATCCGACCCAACTCACCCCCACCATCCCCCCCACCACTCCTCGTCCCCCACAACCCACACCGATCCTGTTCAGCGATCAATCCGTCCGGGTGGTTCACACGCGGAGGCGATTGGACCTGGAAATCGGTGTCCGATCACCCACCGACCGACGAGCCCGAGCCTGACGGTGCCGCCGCGGGCGGGGTTGCCGCGGGGGCGGCGTTCGGATCAGCGGGGGGTGTCGCGGCGGGCGGGGTCAGATCCGGGATCCCCAGTTCCGCACGCACGTCCTTGGGCATCACGAGTTTGGTCCAATCGCGGAGCCAGATCGATTCCAGTTCAAGGCTCATCCGCACCACCGGCTCTTCGCCGTAGTAGTACCCCTGCTTCAGGTCGGCGTTGGGATCGACGGCTTCGAGGTCGGCATCGAGCACGGTGATGAAGTTCACCTTCGACAGCGCGTCGATGAACTTGGTGGCGTTCTTCGCCGAGACAACGACGACGATGCGTGCTTTTCGAACGTCGTAGAGGTTGTTGCCGGTGCCGGGGCCGCTGATCCGTCCGGTGACCGAGCGGGTCGGGTCGGTGGGGATCACGCCGCCGTCGGGCCCGACTTCGGTCCCCGCCGCGGCCGGTGCGCCGCCCTCGGGGTTCGCGCCGGCGGGCGTGCCCGAGTCACGACCGAACTTCGCCAGCACCATCACGTCTTCGAGCCGCTTGACCACCGAACCCGGGATACCGGTCGAACCGGCGCTCTCGTTGGCTTTCTCAATCGCCTGCAGGATGTCCTCGATCACCCAGTACTGCTGCTGCCAGTCGAAGGCCTGCGCCATCGTCGGACGCTGACCTTCCGGCAGTTGCGGCAGCCTGAAGACGTACGGATCGGCGTAGAAGCTCAGACCCGCCGCGACCTGCTGGTACTTCTCAAGTCTGAACTGCACGAGCTTCGCCCGGATCTCGATGCGCTCGGCGTCGTTCAGCAAGCCCGGGTCGTTCTTCCCCGGGGGCAGTTTGCCGCGGAGCAGTTGGTCCGCCTGCGTGTTCAACTCGCGTTTGAGCGACTCGGGGTCCATCGGCGGTCCGGCGCGGAACCGCTGCAGCAGGTTCCGCGGAGCGAACTCCGTGAACGCCCGCGCCAGTTCCGCCCGCTTGATCTCGGATTCCAGTTCCGTCGGCTCGGGGAAGAGCCCCTTCACGAGCGTCTGGATGCCGCCGTCGGGCAACGCACGCTTGCCCTTGTTGAACTTGATCGCCTCGGCGTACAACTCGTCGGCCTGGAGCTTCTGCTTGTCGCGTTCGCTCTTGAAGAACGTTGTCAGCACCTCGTTGGGCGCGTGCGTGAGCTCGACCTTCGGCCCGCCGGGGATCAGCGGGCTGATGGAGTAGTTGACCTTCGCCGACTCGAGTTCTTTCGCGTCGGTATCGAAGGTCTTCTTGATCTCCGCGAGCTTGCTGTCGCGCATCGACGACGAGAAGTACCACGCCGTGGGAAGGGCGACGACCACCGCGGCGCCCAGCGAGATGGGCAGCCAGTTGGCCTTGAGTTTTTCAACGATGGGGTTCACTGTGCACCCTCCGGCTTGGGCTGCTGCCCGCGAGTGATGTTGGCTTCGAGTGTGATGACGTACGTGGTGATGAACGAGTTGGGCGGTGCGATGGAGGGCATGGGCGGGATCGGCGCGAGGTTCTCGATATCCCCGCCCGCGCCGGGACCGCCCGAACCGCCGCCACCGAATCCGCTGCCTCCTCCACCACCGAAACCGCCACCCGGATCACCGCCGGGCGTGCGCGTTGCTCCGCCGCCGGGACCGCCGGGCCCGCCGATGCCGCCACCGAAAGGCGGCGGGACGGGCGGTGCACCCGAACCACCCGGACCGGCGGGCTTGTCATCGATCCGCAACTTCCCGGTGAACATGACACCCTTGGGCTTCACGAGCGAGAGCACAAAGGGATGGTCCTTGCGGCCGGCGTGCTCGGTCAGCCACGCGTCGATCGCGGGCGTGAGGAACTGCGTGCCGCCGAGGCCCTGACCGGGCTGACCGATGTCGCTGTCAAAGCTGGTTTCGATGGTGATCTGCACCGCGATGCGGGGCTTGAGTTCCGACGAAACCGTGGCGTTCGGATCGGGCTGAGGTGCCGCACCGGGTCCGCCGGTCACGGGCATCCCGGGTCCGCCTTGCGGACCGCCGCCTGCGTTTGAGAACCGAGGCTGGTTCGTCCCGGTGACGTAATCGGTCTCGATGCGCTTGACGTTGATCACGCGGGCGTTGGGTTTCAGCGCCCCGGCCTTGCTTTGCAGGTTCGCGATCAGGTCGGCTGTGTCGTTGAGGACCATCGCGTGCAGGTCGCGGTTTTCCAGAAGAGCGAGGCTGGCCGCGGCGCGATAGTCGGGCTTGTACGACGATTCGACCTCGGTCCAGGCGGACTTGAGGTTCTTCGCCAGTCGCTTGGTCTCTTCGACCACCGCGGGCTTGTTGCCCAGCCCGGCGGCGGCGCTGTCGCGCACCGGGCCGATGAACATCGCCCCGCCCGCCGCGAGCGCCAGGGCGGCTGCGGTGACAAACCAGCGGGTCTTCTGCTGCCAGAGGCTCTCACGCACCACCGTGATGGGCATGAGGTTTGCGCTGATGGTCTGGAGTTCAAGACCCTGCAGCGCGAGCCCGTAAGCCGTCGCGAGGACCATCGAGTTTTCCTGCAGGTCCTTGTCGCGATCGCCGGCGATCTTTGCCCGGCTGAAGCTCTCCAGCCGACCGACCTCCAGCCCGAGTTGCTGGCTGAGGAACTTGCGCAGGCCCGGAAGGTTGAACGTCGAGCCGAGGCCGATGACGCGGGTGAGCTTCGCCTCGGGGTGCAGGCTCTGGTAGTAGTTGATCGACCGCTGCACGTCTTGGGCGAGGTCGGCGAAGACGGGGCGCATGGCTTGGAGAATGTGCCGGGCGTGCTGGCTCGTCTCGGCCTCGCGCTTGAGCTTCTCCGCCTTCACGTACGAGAGATTGAAGGCGGTGACGAGGGCCTCGGTGAACTGGTGCCCGCCGATGGGGAAGGTGCGGATCCACAGCCGGCCACCTTCGGCGACGATGAGGTCGGTGGAGATGGTGCCGATGTCGATGATGATCGTGCCCGGGGTCTTCTCGGTGAAGACCTGGTCGTACGAGATGGCGTTGTACGCCGCCAGGGGCGAGAGGGTCAGCGTCTGCGGCGTGCGGCGGATGTCCGTCCAGTATGACAGGTGATCCGCGACCTTCTCACGCGTGACGGCGAAGATGCCGACTTCAACCTCGGGGTTGTCGGGCGAGGCGAAGGTCTGGAAATCCCACTCGACCTCTTCGATCGGGAAGGGGATCTGCTGAGCGGCTTCGAACTTCACCAGCGCCGGGATGCTCTTGGGGTCGGCGGGGGGCAGCTTCGCGAACTTCGCGAAGGCCGAGTGACCGGGGATCGAGATCGCCAGGTCGCACTTGTCGAGGTTGTGCTGACTGAGCAACTGCCCGATCGCGACGACCTTCGCGTCACGCTCCTGAACCTCGGGGGTTGAGAGGACGCGCTTGTGCGGGATGATCGCGAAGTCGGCCACCTTCACCCCGTCGCCCTCGCGAACGAGCTTGACGCCCTTGATCGCGCCGGCGCCGACTTCGATTCCCCAGCATGCGTTGTTGGCCATGGTGTGCGTTTCCGTTGCGAGAAATTGAACCGAATACGAAGCACTTTCGAGGCCTGTGAGGCTGATTTTTCCGCCTCTGACCCCACCCCCCCCAACCACCCCCAACTACCCGCGATCGGACCCCGCTCTTGCCGGGTACCGAACGGGGAAAACCCGCTCGGCGGTCGGCAATCGTGAGGGCTCCGATTGGCGTTGATACGACAACCCACGGGCATGGGTTCCCGTGAGCGGACGAACAGCACCAACCCGCCGCAAGTCGTTGGCGGGCAGAGCATTGCACCAGATTTTCCTTGCCGAGTCAACCTCCCCCAAAGGCCCCTTCGGACGCTGGTCTGTGGACCGAGTTGAGGGTCGGTTGTCGGTTTCCGCGGACCGGTTTCGCCGACCGGGCCGTCGACGCGGGCCGACCTTTCAAATATCCAAACATTTTACAAACATTGATTCCCAAAGCTGGGGTCGACGGCTATGCACCCGCTTTTTTGAGCCTTTCAAGCAGTTTTTTCGCCAATGCTCGGTTTTGTTCGGATTCTTGTAGGTCTTTCGTAAGCTCGCTGATGCGGTCCAGCAGCTCCGCCCGGGCTTGGTCGGTGCCCAGGCGGTCTTCGATCGCGTTGGCGGCGGCGAGCAGGGCGTTGCGTTTGAACATCTCGTGGGTGGCGCGTTTCAGGGCGCTCGGACCCAGGCTGGTTCGGCGGATTTCCTTGGTCCAGTTGAGCATGTCGAGGAGTTTGAAGCCGTGGGATTGCGGCAGGCGCGAGGCGTACGAGGCGTTCGGTACGAGGGTGGGCTGGTCGGCGGGCTGCGAGTTGTGGGGGCAGACTTCCTGGCAGATGTCGCATCCGAAGACGCGGGTGCCCAGGGCGCGGTGGAAGCGTTCGTCGATCGGCGGCTGGTGCTCGATGGTCAGGTAGCTGATGCAGCGGGAGGCGTCGACGCTTCGCGAGGGGTCGTCGGGGTTGGTTGGGCGGGTGATGGCCTGGGTGGGGCAGGCGTCGATGCAGCGGGTGCAGGTGCCGCAGTGGTCGGGATGGTTGAGCGCAGAGGAGATGGCCTCGCTGGGCGGGGTGGGTTCGATCTCGATGTTGCTCAGCACGCAGCCGAGGAGGAACCACGAGCCGATGCGGGGGTTGATCAGCAGGGTGTGACGCCCGACCCAACCCAGCCCGGCGCGGGCGGCGTGCTCACGCTCCAAGACCGGGGCGGAGTCGACGACGGTGCGGAAATCTGAGCCGGGGATCAGTTCGCGGAGCTCGTCGGCGAGGGTGTGCAATCGGCGCTTGATCACTTGGTGATAATCGCGCCCGCGGGCGTAGCGGGCGACGAGGCCGAGGGGTTCGCCTTCGCTCGTGGTGGTTGCCTCGGCGCTTGTACTCGGGCCCGAGCGTGGCACGCGTGGGGCGTAGAGATCCGCGACGCAGAGCATGCTCTTCACGTCGGGCATGATGCGCGAGGGATCGAGGCGCACGTTCACGTACTGCTCGAGGTACTCCATCGTGGCGTGCTTGCCCTGCGCCAGCCACGTTTGGAACTCATCTGAGAAATCGCTCGGGCGTGCGGGGCAGATACCCGCGAGGGCGAAGCCCAGAGCCTTGCAGCGCGCAAGCACCAGCTCGCGGATCTGCGGCGCGGTGAATGCGGGGCTGGGCTTCAACCGGTGGGATTCTGAACTCTCGCTCATGTGCCACGCGCCGGCTTGGTGAATCTCCGAAGTTCGCGACCGTCGGGTGTGCGGTTTATCCAACGCACGGCTCGGGAGAGCCGTGCCACCAAAGACCGCGAAGTCCCCGTGCGATCAGTGAGCGCCGGCGTGCGAACGGGCGTTGCCCTGCGGGGCGGCGCTCACGGCGCCCGACGTGCCCGCGGGGAGTTTGCCCTGCAGCACTTCGCTCATGATCAGGCGGGCCGAGGCGGGCATGATCGTGTCGGCGCTGGGCAGGTTGGGGAACCATGCCGCGTCCCACTCGAAGACGAGGGTTTCTTCGGCGGCGGTTTGCGTCACGGCGCGGACGGCCGCGGCCCACGGCACTTCGCCCTCGCCCAGCGGCACGGGCTGACCTCCCTTGAGATCTTTGATGCGCAGGTTGAGCAAACGATCGCCCAGCAGGCCAACGCCTGCGGCGGGGATCTCGCCGGCGTTGTGCGCCACCGCGACGTTGTAGCACGCGCCCAGCAGCGGGCTCTGCACCGCATCGATGAGCTCGATGAGTTCGGCGCTGGTGGGGAAGCTGCCGCCGTTTTCGATCGTCACGCGGACGCCCGTGCGATGGGCGTGATCGACGACTTTCTTCAGGCGTGAGACGATGCGGGCGACGGCGGCCTTGCGCGGCTCGGCGTGCTGGATCTCAAACCCGAAGACGCGGACGAGCGGGCATTCCAGTGCGATGGCGAGATCGATGGCTCGCTTGGCGGCGCGGATGGTGCCGTCGTTATCGCTGATGGCGTTGCCGATGACCGGGGGAAAGATCGGCTCGTCGAACCCGATGGAGGTGGCGAGCGAGGCGATGCGTGTGCCGGCGGCGGCGAAGAGACGGCGGAGCTTCTCCGGGCTGGTCAGGGCCGGGTCGCAGGCGAACTGCGTGCTCGACTCGCCGAAGGTGCGCAGCTCGATGGCGGGGAAGCCCCACTGCTTGCACTTGGGGGCGATCACGTCCAGAGGCCAGGCGGGACAGGCAACGGTGGAGAAGGCGGGCTTGATCATGGCGGGCGATGGTAAGCGCGGCGGCGGGCTTCGTCGCGTGTGGCCGACTTTCAGCTTTTTCCCGCCTTCGCCTCGGCGGGGTGATCCGACGGGCCCGTGACGGGCAGAACGATGACGAAGTCGGAGCCTTTGCCGGGCTCGGAGAAGAGGTCGATGCGCCCGCCGTGGGCTTCGATGAGGCGGCGTGCGGTGGGAAGGCCGAGCCCCGAGCCGCCGGCTTTGGTGGAGAAGTACGGGTTGAAGATGCGTGAGGCGACGTCGGGGGCGATCCCCGGGCCCGTGTCGATGACGTGGATCTCCACGAACTCGACGCGGTCGATGGTGCGTTTGGTGGTCCGCAGGATCAGCTCGCCGCGGATGGGTGCACCGGCGGCGCGACCGGCGTGATCCGCTGGCGATGCAGAGCTCGAAGGCGGGGACATCGCCTGCACCGCGTTGAGCATGAGGTTGAGCACGCACTGTTTGATCCGGCGTGCATCGACGCGTGCGGTCAGTGGGCCCGGGGTCAGGTCAAGGCGCAGGCGCGTGCCGGTGCGTTCGGCTTCGGGGGTGTAGAAATCGCAGAGGTCGCTGACGAGGGTGTTGATGTCGGCGGGTTTGAGGTCCAGGCGGATCTGACCGGCGAACTCGAGGAAGTCCGCGAGGATGCCCTTGAGCCGCTCGGTCTCGCGGCGGAGCGTGCCGATGCGGTTGACCAGACGGGTCTTGTCTTCCGCGGGGAGGGGCGAATCCTGGATTGATTCGGCGAGAAGCTGCGCGTTGAGCCCGATGGTGGAGAGGGGGTTTTTGATCTCGTGGGCGAGCCCGCCGGTCATGCTGCCGATCTCGGCCATGCGTTCGGCGGCTTGTGCACGGCGCTCGGCTCGGCGGACGCGCTGGGCCTGACGGCGCAGCAGGGCCGTGGAGGCGGCGGCGCCCAGCAGCAGCCCAAAGGTCCCGGCGGCGAGCAGTTCAAGAACCATCGGGTGGATTATCGGCACGACCGGACCGCAACGCGCGGAGAGAACTCCGCGAGCATGTTGACCGGGAGGGAAAATTGGAATGGCTGTACAGACCGCGGCGCGAGCGGATCACCGGCGCGGAGTGCGCGAGTGGGCCTTCTTCACGACGGTTTCGGGCTCGTCGGTTTCCAAGCGCTGCACGCGGGAGGCGTGCCAGCCCTTTTCGCCGCGCTCGGCGTCGTAGACGACTTGCGAGCCGTCTTTCAGCACGCGGAAGCCGTCGCCCTCGATCTTGGAAAAGTGGGCGAAGATGTCCTGACCTTGAGGCCCGATGATGAAGCCGAAGCCCTTCTTCGGGTCGAACCACTTCACCGTGCCCTCGGCGTTCACGATCTTGTCCGGGTGCTGGGCGCTCATTGGCACGTCCTCAACAAATGACACGGTGCGCTGGTTCATGGACAAATCATCGGGCTGCCGATCGATCAGGTCCAACCGACTCAGGTCTGAGAGGAGGCGATCTCGATGTGCTGGATTGTTTTCGGACCCCAATCCCGCACACCCCAGACGCCTGTCCGCGTGTGACCTCAGGGCAGTTTAGCATCTTTCGTGGCGTTGGTGGCATCGATCATCCGTTTCGGTGATCGAAAAGTCGTTTGCAAGTGGTTTCCCTCATGTCCGAGAACAGAGGAAAACCCGATGAAAAAAACCCCCTTGAAAGGGGGTGTTGAGGATGATCGAATTTGGATGCTGGCCTGAACTGATCTGCAACGGGCCAGGCGGGCGGGTCAGTCGTTGCGGACCGACTGGCTCTGCACAGGAGCCTGACCGGCGGCGCCGCCCTGAGCGGCGGCCTCGGCGGCGAGGGCGGCCTTGCGGGAGAGCTTGATCCGGCCCTGGTCGTCGACGAGGATGACCTTGACCTTGACCATATCGCCCAGCTTCACAACCTCGCTGACGGACTTGACGTAGCCGTCGGAGAGTTCGGAGATGTGGCACATGCCGTCGGTGCCGGGGGCGAGCTCGATGAAGCAACCGAAGTCCTTCATGGAGACGACCTTGCCGGTGTAGATGGTGCCGACCTTGATCTCTTCGCAGAGGGCTTCGATTTCTGAGCGAGCCTGGGCGATGGTTTCGCCGTTGGGGGCGGCGAGCATGACGGTGCCGTCGTCTTCGACCTCGATGGTGACGCCGTACTTGTCCTGCAGGCCGCGGATGGTTTTGCCGCCGGGGCCGATGAGCTTCCCGATCTTCTCGGGGTTGATCATGATGGTGACCAGGCGCGGGGCGAGGGGGCTGATCTCGGCGCGGGGCTTGGCGATGATGCGTTCCATGGTGTCGATGATCTCGAGACGGCCCTTCTTGGCCTGCTCGAAGATGACCTTGACCTGGTCGAGGTTGAGCCCGCGGGTCTTCAGGTCGAGCTGGATGCCGGTGATCCCTTCGCGGGTGCCGGAGACCTTGAAGTCCATGTCGCCGAAGAAGTCTTCTTCGCCGATGATGTCAGTAACGAAGATTTCCTTGTTGCCGTCGTCATCGGTGAAGCGGCCGACGGAGATGCCGGCGCAGGTGGCCTTGATGGGGACGCCGGCGTCCATGAGGGCGAGGCAGCCGCCGCAGACGGAGGCCATGGACGAGGAGCCGTTGGACTCGGTGATATCGGAGACGACGCGGATGGTGTAGGGAAACTCTTCGGGGCTGGGGAGGATGCCCAGGAGCGAGCGTTCCGCGAGGGCGCCGTGCCCGATCTCGCGCCGGCCGGGGGCCATGATGCGCTTGACTTCGCCCGTGCTGAACGGGGGGAAGTTGTAGTGGAGCATGAACTTCTTGGAATACTCGGGGAGCAGGCCGTCGACGATCTGCTCGTCTTTGCCTGTGCCCAGGGTGACGGAGACGAGGGACTGGGTCTCGCCGCGCTGGAAGAAGGCGGAGCCGTGGGTCCGCTGGAAGATGCCGACCTCGCCGATGATGGGGCGGATCTCGGTGGGCCCGCGGCCGTCGGCGCGGATCTTGCTCTCGGCGATCAGGCGGCGGGTGATCTTCTCTTCGAGGCGCTTGAAGGCTTCCTTCGCCTGCGAGCGTTTCTTCAGCGAGTCCTTCCACGCGGCGACGTTGCCGTCGGCCTTCTCGGGGAAGTGGGTATCGAGGAAGGCCTTGCGGAGGGCGTCGACCTTGTCGTTGCGCTCGCGCTTGCCCTTGAGCTGGCGGGCGGCGATGAGGTCCTTCTCGCAGGTCTTGCTGGTGAAGGCGGTGATCTCCTCGCTGGGGAGGAAGATGTCGCCCATGACCTTGGGCTGGCCGGCCTTCTTGGTGAGCTCGTCGATGAGGCCGAGGATCTCCTTGACCTGGTCGTAGCCGAAGGTCATGGCGTCGAGGACACCCTGCTCGGGGACCTCGGCGGCGCCGACTTCGATCATGTTCAGGCCGTCCTTGTGCCCGGAGAGGACCAGGTCAAGGTCGGAGTATTCCATCTGCGTGACGGTGGGGTTGACGACGAAGCGGGTGCCGTCGTCGGTGTGGATGCGGGCGACGCGGACGGTGGCGATGGGCCCCTCGAAGGGGACGTTGCTGATGGCCAGCGCGGCGGAGGCGGCGGTGCCGGCGATGACGTCGGCGTCGTTCTCGGCGTCGTGGCTCATGACGAAGCACTGGACGAGGATTTCGTCGAAGTAGCCGTCGGGGAAGAGCGGCCGCATGGGGCGGTCGATCATCCGCATGGTGAGGATTTCCTTCTCGCTGGGCGGGCCTTCGCGCTTCTTGAAGCCACCGGGGAACTTGCCGGCGGCGGAGGTCTTCTCGCGGTAGTCGATGGTCAGACCGAGGAAGTCGGTCCCTTCGCGGGGGGCGCCGCGGGTGACGGTGGCGAGGACGGTGGTCCCGCCATAGGTCGCCAGGACGGCGGCGGAGCAGAGCTTCGCGACCTTTCCGGTTTCGAGGGTGAGGGTGCGGCCGCCGATTTCTTTCTGAACGATGACGTGAGGCATGAACGAGTCCTGTCCCGCTGCGAAAGCGGGGTTTGAACACCGCGCCCCCGAGGCCGCGGAACGAGCGGCAGCGAGGGGGAAAGGTGCTGGGCGGCGGACCCGAGGATGCCTGGAAAGAGCCTTCGAGCACTTGCGGCCTTGCGCCGCACGAAGAGCCTTTCGCACGAGGTTCGTTGACTGATGGGCGGGGTGAAGAAACCGCGGCAGAACGAACGGCGGGCGAAGAGCCCCTCGCATGCATGGAGGGCTTTTCGGGGGCGTATTCCTCGGGCCTTGGCCCGGGTGCGAACGAACGGAAACGTACGAACAACGAAACAAGCAGGCCCGCGGGTTTTCACACGCGGGCCTGGGAAAAAGGCTTGGATTACTTGCGGAGGCCGAGGCGACCGATGAGGTCCAGGTACCGCTGGCGGTCGGCCTTGGCGAGGTAGCGGAGGAGGCGGTTACGCTTGGAGGCCATGAGCACCAGGCCGCGGCGCGAGTGGTGGTCCTTGCGGTGCTGCTTGAGGTGCTCGGTGAGCTCGTTGATGCGCTGGGTGAGCAGAGCGACCTGGACCTCGGGGGACCCGGTGTCCTTGGTGTTGATCTGGTAGGTCTTGACGGTCGCTTGACGCTGCTCGACGGTGCTGCTCATGGGGTGACTCTTCCAACTCGTAAAGGCCGCGGGTCTGCACCCGGGGCGGGTGAACGTGTCTATGGAGGGAAATATAGACGCACGGGGTGGGCGGATCAAACCCTGACGGAACCCTGATGGATAAAAGCTTGGATACGAATCCGCACGGTGGCGGCGTGTACGGTGACTGGTCCCGGCGGAACTTGATCGATCATTGGCGCTTGGGGGCATGTGCAAATCCGAAGGCCGCGTGCGCATCGTCTATTCTTTGCCCACTATGCGTCTTTCTCAGCGTGTGCTTTCGCTTAAACCGTCGTCGACCGTGGCTGTGATGAACAAGGCGAAGGCCTTGAAGGCTTCGGGCGTGGATGTGCTGAACTTTGGGGCGGGGGAGCCGGACTTCAACACACCGGAGCCGGCGAAGCGGGCGGCGATCGAGTCGATCACGCGGAACGAGACGAAGTACATTGATACCCCGGGGGATGTGCAGACGCGGGATCTCATCGCGAAGCTGCTGAGCGAGCGGAACGGGGTGCCGAACGTCAGCAAGGACCACGTGATCATCACCGCGGGGGTGAAGATGGCGTTGTACCTGACGTTCCAGGCGTTGTTTGATGAGCCGAAGAGCGGGCGTGAGGAGGACCGGGCGGAGTTGTTGTTGCCTGTGCCTTCGTGGGTGAGCTTTGCGCCGATGGCGAGGCTGGCGGGTGCGCGGGTGGTTGAGCTTCCTACGACGCCTGAGGGGCAGTTCAAGATCACGCCGGAGCAGCTTGAGAGGGCGATCACGCCGCGGACGCGGGCGCTGCTGATGAACTCGCCGAGCAATCCGTGCTCGACGATGTACACGGAGGCGGAACTGCGGGCGCTCGCGGCGGTGATCGACCGCGCAGGCAAGGGCGTCGCGCCCGAGATCATGGTGGTTTCGGACGAGCTGTATCAGAGCATCGTGTTCGGGAGTGTGCCGCATTTCTCGATCGGCGCGGTGAAGGAGATCGCCGAGCGGACGGTGACGATTAATGGGCCGGGGAAGGCGTTTGCGATGACGGGTTGGCGGCTGGGCTGGGCGAGCGGGTCGGGCGAGTTCGGCAAGCAGCTCATCGGGGCGATGACGAAGCTGCAGGGGCAGTCGATCACGTGCGTGCCGGGGTTCTCGCTCGCGGCGGCGCGGGCGGCGCTGACCGAGGCAGGGGCGGAACTGGAGACGATGCGAAAGGCCTTCGCAGCGCGGGCGGAGCTGATCTACTCGCTGCTCGGCGGGGTTGCGGGTGTGAAGGTCGCCAAGCCCATCGGGGCGTTCTATGTCTTCCCGGATATCAGCGCCCACCTGGGCAAGACCAGCGCCGGCGGGCGGAAGATCAACGCGGCGGCGGACTTTGCCGGGGCGTTGCTGGAGGAGCACCAGATGGCTGTTGTGCCGGGGGAGGATTTCTCGGAATCCACCGGGCACAAGCACATACGCATGAGCTTCGCGTGCTCGGAAGAGCAGATCCGCAAGGGTGTGGATCGGCTGAAGGCGTTTATTGCGGGGTTGAAGTAACGATCCAGAGCGCACGGCTCTAGAGAGCCGTGCCACCGGGGAGGGAACAGGTTACGGCTGCGCCGGTGCGCTCGCGGCGGGGCCGTCGAGGGTCTCGCCCGTGATCGGTTCGAGCTCGATGGTGCCCTGGACGGAATCCTGGTAGAAGCGGATCTGCTTCTGGCGGATGAGTTCGAGCAGGGCGAGGAAGAGCCCGATGGCCTCGCTGCGGGTTCGACCCGTGAACATTGAGCGGAACGAGACCCGGCGGCCTTCGCGGACTTCCGGAGCGTTCTTGAGCTGGTCGAGCAGATCGGTGGCGTGGATCTGGATCGGCGTCTCGTCGTCGAAGACGCGGTGCTCACCCACGCGGGCGAAGTCAACCGTGGCCATGATGCGCGAGAAGGCCTCGACGAGGTCGACCAGGTCGATATCGCTGAGCTCGACGGGGGTGTCGGCGTCCGCGGCTTCGACCGGGGCTTGGGGGACTTGAGCCGGGGCGCTGGGGAAGCGGGCTTCCCACTGGGCGTGGCGGTCCTGCAGCATGCTCGCGGCGTCGCGATAGCGCTTGTAGGCGAGCAGTTTTTGAACCAGGTCGGCGCGGGGGTCGAGCTCGTCGGCGACGGGGGCGAGACTCGCTTCGGAGGAACCGTCGGCACCCGGTGCGGGCTTGGGCAGCGGTGAGAGCAGACGCGACTTGAGCTCCATCAACGTGGCGGCCATGACGAGGAACTCGCCGGCGAGCTCGATATCCAGATGCTCCAGCCCCGCGTCCTGCTTGATCAGGGCCATGTACTGGTCGGTGATCTGGGCGACGGGGATGTCGTGGATGTCCACCTCGCTCTTGCGGATGAGGTAGAGCAAGAGGTCGAGCGGGCCCTCGAAGGCGTCGAGACGGACTTTGTATTCAGCGACGGTCATGCTTCGATGCTCGCGACAAAGGCGGATGGAAAGGGCACGCGGCAGGGGCCCGACGACGGGCGGACTGGCACAGATGACCAGTGTACCCTGTTCCTGAACGATGCCCCAAACAGACCAGATCAATCGCGAGTTGGAGTTGGCGCGGTCGGTGTTGAGCGTCGAGGCGAAGGCGGTTGCGCAGATTGCCGATCGGCTGGGTGGCGCGGAGGGGGCGTTTGTGCAGGCCGTCACGCTGATCGAGCGGTGCGTGCAGCGCGGCGGGACGGTGCTGGTGACGGGGCTGGGTAAGAGCGGGCTGATCGGGGCGAAGATCTCCGCAACGCTGACGAGCCTGGGGATCACGTCGCACTTTGTGCATCCAACTGAGGCGGCGCACGGTGATCTGGGGTCGTTCCGACCGGCCGACATGTGCATCGCGCTGAGCTATTCCGGAGAGACCGAGGAGGTCATCGCCATCGCGTCGCTGCTGAGGCAGGACGGGATCCCGGTCATCGGCATCACCGCGGGGGAGCGTGAAAGCGGGTTGAAGCACGCCAGCACGGTGGTCCTGGCGGTTGGTGAGTGCGAGGATGAACTTTCGCCCGCGCCGATGGCCAGCACCACCGCGCAGCTTGCGCTGGGTGATGCGCTGGCGCTGTGCGCATCGCGGCGGCTGGGCTTCACGCCCGAGGACTTTGCCCGTCGGCACCCCGGTGGGTCGCTGGGGGCGCTGCTGCGGCCTGTGGTTGAAGCGCTGCGGTTCAAGGTTGAGAACCGCACGCTGCAACCGGTCAGCGACAAGGTGAGCGTGGCGGAGGCGCTGAAACGCTCCGAGACGAGCGTGCGCCGCCCCGGGGCGCTACTGCTGGTTGATGAGCAGGGCGTGCTGAGCGGGCTGTTTACCGATGCGGACCTGCGCCGGTTGGTGCTGAAGGATCCGGGCGCGCTGGCGAGCCCGATCTCGCAGCACATGACGCGGAACCCGGGGTGTTTGCACGAGGGGGATTTGATCCGCGACGCGGTGCGGATGGTGCGCGAGCATCGACGCGACGAAGTGCCGGTGGTTGATACGCAGGGGAGGCCTGTGGGGTTGCTGGATGTGCAGGACCTGGTGGCGATGAAACTGGTCCGCGACGACGGAGCGCCGGGCGGGCGGTGATCGCATCGACGGGCAAGCCAAGGCCGAGCCTGCGTGCCGATGTGCGGGGCGGGTGCCGATTTGAGATTTGAGATTTGAGATTTGAGATTTGAGATTTGAGATTTGAGATTTGAGATTTGAGATTTGAGATTTGAGATTTGAGATTTGAGATTTGAGATTTGAGATTTGAGATTTGAGATTTGAGATTTGATTCCCCCACTTCCTGAGCTTCGACCATGACGGATCATCGCGAGCAACCCGGGCAGACTTGGAGTGAGGATCGGTTGAACACAGCCGCGGGGATGGTGAAGCTGTTGGCGCTGGATGTCGACGGCGTGCTGACCGACGGTTCGATCTACATCGACCACGAGGGGCGGGAGTTCAAGCGGTACAACGTGCGTGACGGGTTCGCGATCCGCTTGTGGGAGAAGATGGGGTTCAACTGCGCGATCATCACCGGGCGGACAAGCGAGAGCGTGCTGCACCGTGCGGCGGATCTGCGCATCCGCTATGTGATCCAAGGCAGCAAGGACAAGGCGTCTTCGCTGAACGAGTTGTGCGCCGCGTCTGGCGCGAAGCCCGAGGAGATCGCGTACCTGGGCGACGATTGGCCCGACCTGCCGGCACTTCGACGCGTGGGGCTGCCCATGTGCGTGGCGGACGCGAGCGATGATGTCAAAGCACGGGCGGCGCTCATCACCGCCGGTCGGGGCGGGCACGGGGCGGTGCGCGAAGCGGTGGAGGAGATTCTCAGGCGGAAAGGTCTGCTGGAGAAGGCGTTGTCGTTCTACGATGCCTGAGCCATGCCCACGCTCGAAGAGAACAACCAGACGGGATCGCGCCCGATATCGACGGGCGCAGGCGGCGGTGCACGCGGTTCGGGCGTGCGCGTGAATGTTCGCCGAACGGGGCTGGTGGTCGCGGTGGCGGTCGGGCTGATGTCCGCGGGGCTGGTGGGGTTTGTGGTCATTCAAAGCCGCAGCGGCACACCCGGTGCGGCACCAACGGTCGGGACCGTTCAACCCGGCGGATCGGCCGCGGGCGGGGGGACTGAGACGAGTCTGCCCCCGGTGGCGGGCGAGGCGGAGGGCGTGGGCAGCGACATCGCCAAGATCGGCGGGATCAAGCGAGCGCGCGTGCAGTTTGTCGATCGGCAGGACCCCACGCGGGTGATGGGCGTGATGATGTGGAAGTCGCTGGAACCGCTGCCGGGCGGTCGGGCGACGATCACCGAGCCGCGCGGGGTGATCTATTTGCGCGACGGGCGGGTGATCTCGGTGGTGGCCAGCAAGGGGACGATGTTCCGCCCTCCGAAGAGCGAAGAGCCCGAGTCGGGGACGTTCGAGGGGCTGGTGGATATCAAGGTCTACGCCCCGGCGCAGCGTGCCGACGGCTCGATCGGCGAGATCGACTTCGATCGCGACACGCCCGTGATGACCATCGCCACGCAGTCGTTGCGGTTCGATCGTGCGCTGTACGAGGTTTCCACCAGCGAGAAGTGGAGCCTGCGCTCCCCGCGCGTGACGGCTTCGGGTCAGGGATTCCGCTTCGTGGGTAACGACGTGGGCGAGCGACTGGAGTACGGCGAGATCGACCGCGTCGACGAGATTCTGATCTCGACGCAGAGTGAACCGACGCAGCCGGGGAAAACGGTCTCGGGCGGCGGCGCGAGTGAAAGTTCGACGCCGGCGAACGCGCCGGGCGAAACGTCGCGAGGGACGATCCCGGCGCTGGTCGGGCCGACGCAATCGAAGCAGACGCTGTACCGCGCGCAGGTGGACCGCGGGGTTGAGATCGCCTGGGGGCCGCGGACGCTCAAGGGGCAGATGGCGGAGGTGTGGCTGCGGCTGATCGATAATGCGCTGCCCGAAGGCACCTTCGCCGTTGACGGCGCGAGCGAAGCCCAGGAGATCGCGGGCAAGCCGTCGGCATCGACAAACCCCGGCGCGCAGACCACGCTGATCCGTGTGCGCGGGCCGATCACCAACGAGCCGACCTTCGAGCCGGTGGATCAGGGTGTGCTCGTGGTTGCCGGCGATACCGACGCGCTCGCTTCTGAGTCACCGACGAATGCGGCGATTGCACGTGTTGATTCTCAGCCCATCCGCGTGAGTTGGAAGGGGCGTCTGGTGGTTCGTCCGATTGAGACCGTTCCGCCCGCGCTGATGAACGACGACGTCGCGGTGCGCTTCAGCTCGCCCGCGCCCGCTTCGGCCGCGGGAAGTTCGGAATCTTCTGCCGCGCAAACCGGGCTGGTCGAGTTCGGCGACGCGAAGGCGGGGGTCTTCGGCTCGGCATCGGCGCTGACGCTGGGGATCAGCAGCCGGGACCTTTCGCTCGTGGGCGATCGCACGCAACCCGTTTCGATCCGCGCGGGCGAGCGCATCGGCTTCGAGGGCGAATCGGTCAAGATCAACCTCCGCAGCGGCGTCGGACAGGCGCGCGGGCGCGGCACGCTCCGCCAGCGCGACCCGCGCGAGGGCTTCGGCGCCTCGGGGACGACCATCGCCCGCTCCATTGCGTGGGAAGACCAGTCCGACTTCCTGCTCAGCAGCAAGGGCGGCTGGATCACGGGCGAGCTGCGTCAAGCCGGCGCACAAGGCAAGGTCGTTGCCGAGGATCGGCGCACACGCGTCGAGGCGGGGAACGTGACCGCAATCTTTGAGAAGCCCGCAGCCGGCGGCGGCGACAACACCGACCTGCAGCGCCTGATCGCCAGCGAGGGCGTGCTCGTCAAGACCATCAACGAGACCGACCCAGCGCGCGTCTCGTCGCTGAAAGCACAGGAAACCCGCGTGGAGTTCCGACCTGTTCCCAGCAGCGAAGGCGGCGGCTCGCGGCCTGTTTCCTTCAGCGCCCGCGGCGACGTGGTGGCGTCGCGCGGCGAGAACAGCCTCAGCGCCCAAGTGCTCGAATGCGATCTGGGCCTTGATGATCGCAAGCAGACGATCCTGACGCGCGTGGTCGCCGAGCGCGATGTGAACTTCAAGGGCCAGCGGAACGTGAATCTGTGGGCCGACACGCTCTCGGCCGACCCGCGCGCCGAGACGGCGGAGCTCTTCAGCACGAAGCCCGAGGGCGTGCGACTCAGCCGGGCAGGTGCGTCGGTCCTCGGCTCGCACGTGAAACTCAACGGGCCCGAGCAGGAACTCACCGTGGTCGGCCCTGGGCGACTGATCTTCCGCCGAGGCGAAAACGTGCCCAGCCTCAGCGGCGAAGCGCGTCAACCGGCGGAGCTCATCGCGGGCTGGTCGACCTCGATGACCATCAGCGACAAGCTGGGCACGGGCGAATGTGTGGGCGACGTGATCTGCTCGTGGAGTTCTTCGCCCGGACAGAACGAACGCCTCTGGGCCCAGCGCTTGGACCTGAACTTCACCCAGAGCGACGAAAGCACCGGCGCTGTCGGGCCCGACGGCAAGCCCGAGATGCGGCGAAGGCTGCTCAAGGCTGTCGCGGTGGGTGGCAGCGAACGCGCGCGAGTTGAGAGTGTGCGGTTCTCCGCCGCGAAGCCAAGCGAACAGGCGAGCGAGTCGCTCGGGCGGCGGCTGGTCTATCTCGAAGGCGAGCGGATCGTCGTCAGCGAAACCGCCGGGACGCTCGAAGTCCCCGGCGCCGGGCGTTTGCTCGTTGACGAACGCTCGACGCGGCAGTCGAATGACGCGGGTTCGGCTTCTTCGCCGCGGGCGAGCACGCCGGGCGTTGTGCCGGGCATTTCGCAGGGTTCAACGATCGCGGGCTCGTCGCTCTTCTCGTGGTCGGGCTCGCTGCTGCTGACCCGCGCCACGGGCGAAGCGGAGATCGTCGGCGCCGCCCGGCTCATCCACCGCCCCGAGAGTTCGAGCAAGGACAGCCCCACGGGCATCCTCACCCTCGATGCCGATCGCTTGAGCGCGAAGGTGCGTCTGTCGCCCGTTGCGGGCGCAACGGATCAGCTCGCGGGCGATGCGGAGTTCCTCAGCGCCTCGGCCCTGGGCAACGTCGTTGCGCAGGGTGCGGACCAGAAGCGCGTGCTGGCGGAAAAGTTGACGTACGACGCACGCAGCCGAACGCTCGAAGCCGCCGGAGACGCGGCGGGCAATGCGCTGGGCGGTCGCGTGGCGCTGGTGGACCCGACGAAGCCGAACCCGGTCGCGGCGGGAAAGATCATCTGGAACCTCGCCACCGACCGCATCGAAGTCGTCAACCCGATGCCGATCTCGACGCCGCGTTGAGCCGATCAGCGTCGCCTCGCCTCGCTCGCTCAATCACTTCACACGTCGAATCCGCACAGGCCCCTTTGCCCGTGAAGGGTCCACGACCTTGCCGCCCTGCGTGAACTCGACTTTCCCCTGGTTCACAAGCCTGCGTCCCGCGGCCCGCGCCGGCTCCATCAACGCTCTCCACGCGGCTTCATCACCCGAAGGCGCAACCACGCGCGCCGCCTCGCTCGGACAGATCGATGCGCTCCCGCGCGAGAGCAAACCCATGATCGCGACTTCAAGTTGTTCATCGATGCTCGAACGCTTCGCACGTCGGCACTTTTCCGAGCAGTACCGAACCTCGTCCCACGAACGCTCCCATTTCTTCCGCCAGGTGATCTCACGCCCGCAGACTTCGCAGGGCTTCGTGGGCAGGTGCTCGTTCGGCATGGTGCGTGATTCAATGGCACATCGCCGCGCGGGGCCAACTGCCCGGCGCGGTTCGCTGGTGTTCTTCCCGGTGTTGTGAACGCTTCAGACGCCGATCGTCGAGGTCGTTCTCACGATTCAGCACATCGCGGCGAACGAAAGGAGGAAGAGAAGGGCGAGTCGCTGACGGTTCACATTGAGAGTCCAAAGAGCGGCCATATCGCATCTCCGGTTGTCGCACGCGCCGCAAGGCGACGTGCTCACTGATCACTCTACAACCGCCGTGCCACCGGTGCAACGGTGCATCAGCAAAACGACCGAAAACGCGGCGGTTCAACATCAAACCGCGATGGCACGCGAGAATCGCCCCCGCGCGTCCGAGAACCTTGGTCGGGCGATCAGCCGTGGACCGGCGCGGTGTTGCCGATTCGCGGCGCAGCCACACCAGCAAGGCAACACCGACCACACCGCGGTCATCGTTTCCGGACCTGACCGGTTCATCGCGAGTAGGGCTCAGCGGGTCAACAATGCCCGAACACGCCGTGACGTTCGCACGGTTCTCGGCCCTGCGACCGCCCGCGTGCAAAGGACCGCCCTCATGGTTCGTGATGGTCATCGCGCCGATCGCCGGGTTCATGCTTCCCGCTCGTTTCGCACGTCCACACATCGTGCGGGCGTGTGTTCGCTGCTGGCACTTGTGGCCCTTGCTTCCCCCTCGATGAGTTTCGCTCAAGCACCGCTCACGCCCGGTGGCAACGCGATGCAGCCCACCAGTGCGACCAAGCCCGCCGAGGGCCTGCCCTCCGCCGCCGATGCGATGAAGGCGTACGAGCTTGTTCGCCGAGCGGTCGACGAATCGAAAGAGCTCGCGATCACCGACTCGCCGCGTTTCTGGGGCGCGTGTGTTGAACTCCGCTTGACCAACCCCGTCACGGGCGTTGTCGAGCTCATCGGGCGCGGGCAGACCTTCAGCCAACCCGACGGCTTCGGCTCCGAGCATGTCCTGCGCGAGGCCAGCGATGAAGCGATCCGCACGATGAACTCGACCATCGAGCGCGCCGGCGCCGAGGTGGGTGGCGTTGAAGCCTGGCGCTCGCTGCGCCCGGCCGTGCAGATCAGTCTTGAGCTCTTCTCGCCACTCACGCCCATCACACCATCAACCGCGGCGGACCTTGTCACCAACCTCTCGCCCGCGGTTGACGGGCTGGCCATCAGCCGGGACACGCGGGTTGAAGCCTGGTCGCCTGCGCGTCTGCTGGTCAGCGGGCGAACGGTTCAAGAAGCGATGGAGATCATCGTGCCCGCGCTGACAGGGCAAGCCGCCGACGCACTGGCCGAGCCCGGGGCTCTGCGCAAGACCAAGGGCCTGTCGTTCATGAAGTTCCAGGTTGTGCATCTGGCTCAGACCGCTCCGAAGGGCACGCCGATCTTTCTCAACCGCGGCTCACGCACTATCGAACGCACCGAGATCGACTCGCCCAGCGAGATCGCCGACCGCACCACTCCCGCGGCACGCTGGCTCACTCGCTGGCTGAACACGAACAAGCCCTCAGCGCAGAACGCCGCGAGTCAGTCGCTGGCGCTCTTTGCGCTTTCAAGTCATGTATGCCGGGGTGGTGCAAAGAACGCGTCGGACGAACAACGCGCGGCACAGAGTGAAGTCCGCAAGCTCCTGCTCAACCGTGCCGACGCGATCCTGAAGCTCGATCCTTCGCCCACCAACGCGGCGTTGATCCTCGGCGCGATTCAGAACTTCCGCGGCTTGCAGATCGAGAACTCCCCCGAGCATGAAGCCAAGCACAAAGCGATCGAAACCGCGTGCTTGAGCGCACTGTCGCAGGCGATCTCCATCAGCGATGAGCAGTGGGCAAACGTGGGTAAGGGTCCCGCGGCACTGACCTGCTGGGCCTTGCTCCGCGAGATCGATCTGGATCCCACGCTCAATGGGAAGGCCCGCGAGCGCCTCAAAGGCATCTTCGCCAGCACCGAGCCAAGCGGGCTGGTTGCCGCCATGCCCTGGGGTGCGTGGGCGGCAACGAACTCGAGCCTCCGCGACGGGCCGCCGCCGGCGAAACTGCGCGAGATGCGTTCGATCATCGCCGACCATCAGCTCTCGCCCCTCGACGCGGGCGCGACCGATGCGGACTTGGTGGGCGGGATCGTCTTCACCACCGCGCGCACGCCCCTGCCCAGTTGGCATTCGGCCCGTGCGCTCGCCGCGTTGGCGAACATGGCCGCCGACGAACGCCTGACGCCCGCTGATGAACGCGCCCGCGAGCTGAGCCGCCTGGTCCTTGGGCTGCGATTCCTGGCGCAGTTGCAGGTCAGCCGCGAGGCGGGTTGGTACGCGCCGAACCTCGGCAACGATCTGGGCGGCTTCCGCGCAAGCCCCTGGCAACTCCAGCCCGGGCCCGAGCCCACCGCCATGGCCCTGCTGACCTTCAACGAGACCCTCGACGCGATCGATCGGCTGACGAAATCGCCCGCGGAGGCCCCCGCGCAGCCATCGCCCAAGCCCGCGACAACCCCCGCGCCGTGATCCACGCCGGGCCCGCTGCCAACCCCCGTTTCAAGCCTGAAATCCACGGGTTTTTTCCACGCTCCACACCCCACCAAATGGGGACTTTTTCGCGCGTGTTTGCTATCATCTGCTGACCATCGGCGCGGGCTGTTTTTGATCCGCTTTCCAGCCGCCGACGGGTACCTTTTTCTCCCGCTTTTTCTCACCGCGAAGGGTGTACGAACGCATGTCCGACCAGACCCCCCCACCACCCGCATCGCCCACTCCCGCCAACCTCGGGCCCGACGGCACCGGCTCCACCACGCAGATCGGTAACGTGCTCGACCTGCAGATCGAACGCGAACTGCAAGATTCCTACCTCACCTATGCCATGAGCACCATCATGGACCGGGCCCTGCCCGACGTCCGCGACGGGCTCAAGCCCAGCCAGCGACGCATCCTCGTCGCCATGAACGACCTCCGCCTCTTCCCGGGCAAAAAGCACTACAAATGCGCTAAGATCACCGGCGACACCTCCGGCAACTACCACCCCCACGGCGATGCCGTCATCTACCCCACCCTGGTGAACATGGGTCAGAAGTGGCGCATGCGCACCACCCTCATCGACCCGCAAGGCAACTTCGGCTCCATCGACCCCGACCCGCCCGCCGCTCAGCGTTACACCGAAGCCCGCATGACCCAGGCCGCCGTCGACATGCTCGAGGATCTCAACCTCGACACCGTCGACATGCAGCCCAACTACGACGACCGCCTGGTCGAGCCAACCGTCCTTCCGGGCAAGTTCCCCATGCTGTTGGTCAACGGCGGCGTCGGGATCGCCGTCGGCATGGCCACCAGCATGGCCCCCAACAACCCGCTGGAAGTCCTCGACTCCATCATCCGCACCATCGACAACCCCGAGATCACCCTCCCCGAACTGATGAAGGACGTCGTCGCCATCGTCGACGGCAAAACCGTCATCAAGCACCACGGCATCAAAGGGCCCGACTTCCCCACCGGCGGCACGATCCACGGTCGCCGCGGCATCATCGAGGGTTACGAAACCGGCCGCGGCAAGGTCACCCTCCGCGGCGGCGTCAGCGTTGAGCCCGTCCCCGGCAGCAAAGACCGCCAGCAGCTCATCATCGAGGCCATCCCCTACAACCTTGGGCTCAAAACCCTCACCGAGCGCATCGTCGAAGCGGTGAAAGAAGACCTCATCACCGACATCGCCGACGTCCGCAACGAGAGCGGTCGCGAGGCGATGGTCCGCGTGGTGATCGAACTGAAGAAAGGCGCCGACCCGGGCGTTGTTGAGAAACAGCTTTACGCCCAGACGCCCTTGCAGCAGACTTTCAGCATCAACAACATCGCGCTGGTGAACCGCCAGCCGCGGACGCTGAGCCTGCGCGAGATGATCCGCTACTACGTCGATCACCGTGCGGAGGTCATCCGCCGTCGGACGCGGTACCTGCTCAACGAAGCACGCCGCAAGGCCCACCTGTTGGAGGGCATGATCTACGCCGTCTGCGATATCGACGAGGTGATCAGGCTCATCCGCTCCAGCCGGACGCGGCAGGAAGCCATCGACAAGCTCATGGCCCGGCGTTTCCGCATCCCGGATTCGCACCCGTTTGCGCCGAAGATCCCCGCGCGGCTGATGAACCTCGTCCGCAGCGCGGATCCCATCGGCGGCGTGCAGCTCTCCCGCATTCAGGCCGAGACCATCGGCAACATGCGCCTGATCCAGCTTACCGGGCTGGAAATCGAAAAGCTCGTCAGCGAGTACGCCGAGATCTCGGCGCAGATCGAGCAGTACGAGAAGATCCTCGCCACGCACCAACTCGTGCTGGACATGATCAAGGCCGACTGCGAGGCGATGAAGCTCCGCTTCAACTCCCCGCGCATGACGGCCGTGCAGGACGCCGTCGACGACGACCTGAACATCGAGGCCCTGATCCCCGTCCAGGACATGGCCGTCACGATCAGCCACGCGGGCTATGCCAAGCGCGTGCCGCTGCAGACCTACCAATCGCAGCGCCGCGGCGGCAAGGGCATCATCGCGGGCAAAACCAAGGACGACGACTTCATCGAGCACATGTTCGTCGCCAGCACGCACGACGATCTGCTCATCTTCACCGACACCGGCCGCGTCTTCAAGATGAAGGTCTACGAGCTGCCCGAAATGGACCGCACCGCCAAGGGCCGAGCCCTGGTGCAGATGGTCGACTTCAAGCCCGGCGAAAAGGCCGTCGCGTTCCTGAACGTCAAGAACTTCGAGGAAGGCTCGAACTACCTGACCTTCGCCTCCAAGCTGGGCGTGGTAAAGCGCACCGCGCTGAAGGCCTACATGAACGTCAACAAGGGCGGCATCATCGCCGTGGACATCCGCGAGGGTGACAGCCTTCTCGACGTCGCCCTCACCAGCGGCAGCGACGACCTGCTCCTCGCCACCGCGGGCGGGTCGGCCATCCGCTTCAACGAGACCGACGCCCGCGACATGGGCCGCGCCGCCGGCGGCGTGAAGGGCATCGAGCTCGAAGACTCCGACCGCGTCATCGGTCTGGTGGTCATCCCCATGACCCCCGACGCCGACGGCGACCTGATGACCAAGAACCCCGCCCTCAGCCTCCTGACCATCACCACCAACGGCTACGGCAAGCGCACCGCCATCGACGAGTACCGCGTCCAACCCGAATCCGGCAAGCCCCGCTCACAATCCCGAGGGGGCAAGGGCCGGGCCGACATCAAAACCTCCGAACGTAACGGCCCCTCGGTCGCCGCGGTCGGTGTGGTCGAGGGTGACGACGTGGTGGTTGTCACCAAGCAGGGCCAGCTCGTCCGCATGAACGCCGCGGGGATCAGCCAGATCGGCCGAGGGACGCAGGGCGTCCGGGTCGTCTCGCTGAACGAAGGGGACGCCGTCGTCGCCGCCTCACGCGTCCCGGCTGAGAACCCCGAAGCCACCGACGCCCCGCCCGAGGCCTGATCGACCAACCGTCCGTTCCCCAATCCAACGCCACCCACACGCCGCGCAACCCGCGGCGTCTTTCTTTCATGCCCGTCGAGCTCAACCACCCACCGTCCCGGGCTGAACCCCCTGCCCGCCATCGCCAGAAAACCCAGCATTTACCCTCTTTTTTCCGCCCTCAACACCCAGCCCCGTCCTTGCTACACTGTCCGTTCCATGGCTTCAGACTGGTCCGACAACATCCTCATCAGCGAACTGTCCGACGAGCCCGCCCTCTCCGAGGAGCTCAGCGCCGTCTACGACAGGCTCTCCCCCCGCGCAACCAAGCACCTCGTGCTGAACTTCTCAGGCGTGACGTACGTCTCGTCGTCACACCTCGCCCTGCTGCTGCGCCTGCGCAAGCGCCTCGTCGACAGCGGCCGATCCATGGTCCTCTGCTCCATGAGCGATCAGGTCTGGTCCGTCTTCATGCTCACCGGGCTCGACCGTGTCTTCCGCACCGCACAAGACCCCATGACCGCGCTGGCAACCCTGCAGCTCGAGTCGGAGCAGGGCCTGGGGGATTGAGCCTGTGACCGCCCCTTCTTCCAACACCCCCAAACCCGTCGTCGAACTGCGGCAGGTCCGACGCGTCTACTACAAACCCGACGGCACCGTCCTCGTCGAAGCCCTCCGCGGCGTCTCGCTGAGCATCCCGCAAGGCCAGTACGTCGCCATCATGGGCGCTTCCGGTTCCGGCAAGAGCACCATGATGAACCTGCTCGGCTGCCTCGATCGCCCCACCACGGGCGATTACCTCCTCGACGGGCAGAACGTCACCACGATGTCCGACGAAGAGCTCTCCGCCTTCCGCGGGCGCAAGATCGGCTTCATCTTCCAGGCCTTCAACCTCATCCCCGAGCTCACTGTCCGCGAGAACGTCGAAGTCCCGCTCTTCTACCAGGGCATCCCGCCTCAAGAGCGTCACAAACGCGCGGTCGAGATGCTCAATATGGTCGGTCTGGGTGAACGCCTCGGGCACCGCCCAAGCGAACTCTCGGGCGGCCAGCAGCAACGCTGCGCCATCGCCCGCGCCCTGGTCACCAGCCCCGTGGTGCTCATGGCCGACGAACCCACCGGCAACCTCGACTCGTCCACCGGGCGCGCCGTGCTGCAACTGTTCAACAACCTGCACGCCAGCGGCAAGACCATCATCATGGTCACGCACGACCCGGACGTCGCGAAGCTCTGCCAGCGCGTGGTGCGCCTGCGCGACGGGCTGATCGAGTCCGACGTGCTGCAAACCCCCGAGCAGATCGAAAGCTCCGCCATCGCCGCCCGCGCGGTTGCACACTGAATCTCGTGTTGGTCTTTGGTGGCACGGCTCTCCAGAGCCGTGCGCTTTTTTCGTGACCCTACGCCGCGTGCCGATCTGTCCGACCGAACTTCATCGCACCGCCCGCGGCTTGATCAACTCCGCGATCCGCCGCTGATTGATGGCGAACCCGCCGCAGCGCCACCAGCGTGATGTCGTCGCCTTGATGAAGCGAGCCGGTCTGCATCGTCAGTTCGTGCGCGAAACGCTCGACGCCTTCCTCAAGCGACACCGCGTCGTTTCCATGCCGAGCCGACGCCGAGATCGCACGAACGTGGTGCAGCAGCGCCCGCTCGTACGACCCAATCGGCAGTTCATCCAACGCGTCATCGCTTGCACGCCGAACGTGCCCGTCGTTTTCACTGAGTTGAGTATGCCCGCACAGATTGTCCAGCGCCCGATCGAACCCGTCGGTGATCATCGCCAGCACGTCGCCTTCCTTCAGTTCGCGTTCGCACTGGTCATAGTTCACATCCGCAACGACACCCAGCGGCGGCCCGCCCGCGTCCAGCACCACCGCCTCCGAAAGATCCGCCTCGCTGACCACCATCGGCGCCGGGTGCCCAGCCACCGCGCACCGCACGCTCCACGTCCGCGTGTTGATCACCGCGTACGCCGCCGTGACCAGGATGTGCACATCCCCACGCCGATCGATGAACGCGTTGTTGAGCCTCGTCAGCGCCTCGCCCGGCGGCAGGATCCGCACGCCGCTCGAATGCACCTCCGTCATCGGTAGCAGCTTGCTCACGAGCATGAGCGTCAACGCCGCGGGGATGCCGTGCCCGCTCGCATCGGCAACCAGCACGCCCACGTGCTCATCGTCGAGTTGCACCACGTCGAACGAATCGCCGCTGAGCGTCGACGACGCCCGGCTGATGGCCGCGAAGTTCAGCCCCTGCACCTCGGGCATCCGTTGCGGCAGCAACTCGCGCTGCAAGATCGCCGCCGCCTGCATCTCCTCGTGCATCGCTTCGAGCTGCTTCCCCGCCGAGGCGTTGACGCGTTCGAGCAGTTCGCCGCGACGCTTGGCATCCTTCAGCGAAGCCGCCGCCGCGTTCAACCCCGCCAGCACGCCCGCCACCGTCCGATCGTCGGCCGACCGCGGCAGCGTGACAAAGACCCCCTCCGCGTCCGCCTCGACCTCACCCGGTTCATCGCACAGCAGCACGCACGCGAGCCCAACCTCGCGCGAGATCGACGCCGCACGCCGCCGCGCCGGCGCCGCATGCTCGCCAAAGGCCACCACCACCAGACAATCCGCCCCGCGCACAAACGCCTCGGCCTCACCCGCACCGCGCAGCCTCGTCAGCGAATCCGCACGCGTCGAAACCACCGCCGCCCGCACAGGCCAGACCGATAACACCCCGCGCACCCGACGGTCCGCCTCCTCGCAGGAAACACCCGCGGCCAAAACCGCCACGCTCACCGATCGCTCCGCTCGCTTCAAGCCTGTTTCCCCAATCAAACCCGAGGCCACACCAACCCCGATCCTCGCCAATCACCTCACCATCGGCACGCCCAACCACCAAGTTCACACCCACCACCACCAACGCGAAAATCCTCACAACCACAACCCGCCAATCCGCCACCATCGCGCGAAACGCGCATGAAAGCACCGAAGCACCACCGCCGCAGGAGATGCCCGCTTCGCTGTCTTGCTGCTTTGAGCTTTGCTGCTTTGAGCTTTGCTACTTTGCGCAGCACCCCTCACCGCGCCCGCCGAACGTACTCCTCGCGCTCGAACTGCACCAAGTCGCCCTCCTTCACGTTCAGCGTCTTCAGCGTCCCGCCCGCCAGTTCAATCACAAACTGCGCCGGGAATCGGCTCGAATACTGCTTCAGCCGGGCGTTGTACGTCACGTTGTTCGCGTCCGCGGGCGTTCCCTCACCCTTGCTCGCGTCCCGCGGCGGCTCGGGCTTCATTTCGTACATCGCCAGCACGCGCCCCGCCGGGTCCAGGTACACAATGTCGATCGCGATCGGGCAGTCACGCATCACGAACCCCTGCACCGCCACCTGTCCGGGCGGAAAGACAAACAGCATCCCCCCGTCCGGCTCGATCACCGTCCGCTCCGACAACCCGCGGAACCGCGTCTGCGGGTCCAGCGCCAGCTCCAGAAAGAACTTCCTCCCGCCCAGCTTCACCGCGCCCACGTTCGCCCCCGCCTTCTCTTCGCACCCGCTGAGCCCCACGCCCGCAAACACCAGCAGCGCCAACGTCATCACCACCGCCGCCGCGGCGCGAAGCACGGCCCACCGCCCCAAGCCGCCCGCCGCCATCCCCGTCCGCTGCACGTTCATCCGCGATGGTTCTTCGCACGCGACAACAGCCATTGGTGATCCTCCGCACTGCACACCGCCGCCGACCGCGGCAGCTTCTCCAGATCGAAAGCGTACACGAGTTCCGAGGCCTTCATCTCAAACCGCTCACCCACCCCTCCAACC
>JACVCS010000030.1 GCA_016741915.1 Phycisphaerales bacterium
GAAGGGGGGGGAGGGGGGGTGACGCGGGAACCCAGGTCGCGTCCGCGCTGGATCAACTGCGGCTCGGCCTTGGCGCGGTCGACGGATTCGGGGTTCTTTTCCAGCACGTAGTGCCAGGCGATGCGGGTATTGAAGGGGAAGGGGGCGGCGACGAGGTCGAGCCCGGGCTGTTCGTGGAGGGGTGCTTTGGTGTCTTCGCTGGTGACGATGGACTGATAGCCGTCGAGGGTGAGGCGGACGTCGTAGGTGCCGAAGAACCGGAAGTCGGTCTCGCAGGGCGTGGTGCCGACTTGTTGATCGTTGAGGAAGACGGTGGCGCCGGGGGGCTCGCTGGTGACGAGGATGGATCGGCGCACGCAGGCGGGGAGGGTGAGGGCGGAGGCGCAGAGGGCCAGGAGCAGCGCACGCGTGCGGGGCGTGATGGGGCGGAGCCGAGTGGACATGCTCAGAGCGTAGCGAAGAAGGCGCGAGTGTGTGTACGGCCGGGAGACTCGGCGGCGTTCAGCGGGTTGACGCGGAGGTGCCGACGGACCCGTTGGTGGCGGCGGGGGTGGTGTGGGCGGCGTGGGCGTCGTCGAACTCGTCGCCCCGGAAGAGCGAGCCGAGGTAGGTGCGTTTGACGAGCTCGTCGTTGATGAGCTGCTTGGGGGTGCCCTCGGCGAACTTTTTGCCCTCGTCGATGATGTACGCGCGGTCGCAGACGCGGAGGGTCTGCTGGACGTTGTGGTCGGTGATGAGGCAGGCGATGCCCAGTTCGCGGAGGCGGCGGATCTCGCGCTGGAGGTCTTCCACCGCGATGGGGTCTACGCCGCTGAAGGGCTCGTCGAGGAGGATGATCTTGGGGCTGGTGATCAGCGCGCGGGCGATCTCGAGCTTTCGGCGTTCGCCGCCGGAGCAGGTGCGGGCCTGGTGCTTGGCTTTGTGCGTGAGGTGGAACTGGGCGAGGAGTTCCGCGGCGCGCTGGCGGCGCTGGGCGCGTGAGAGGGGGAGGGTTTCGAGAATTGCGAGCAGATTCTGCTCGCAGGTCAGGCGTGTGAAGACGCTGGGCTCCTGGCTGAGGTAGCCCATGCCCATGCGGGCGCGCTGGTACATCGCGAGTTGGGTGACGTCTTGACCATCGAAGACCACGCGGCCGGCGTCGGCCTCGATCATGCCGATGGTCATGCGGAAGCTGGTGGTCTTGCCCGCGCCGTTGCGACCCAGCAAGCCGACGATCTCGGACTTGTCGATATGGAACGAAACCCCCTGCACCACGGCGCGACCGGCGTAGGTCTTCTGCAGGTTGAAGGCTTCGAGAAGTGGCATCGGTAAGAGGGGATGGTACTCGGTCGGGGCTCACTTGGCTTTCACCAGGCGCACGACTTGTGGGCGGTGGTCGGAGCCGATGGAAGGCCCGACGCGGGCCTCAACCGCCCTCAGTTCTGAAGTGGAGTAGACGTGGTCGATGCGGATGCCGGGCAGGTTGGAGAGTGGGGCGATATCGGGCCAGGTGTGCCCGGTGCCTTGCCCCGCCTGCGCGTGCGATTCGATGAGCCCCGCGGCGCGAAGCACCGCGTGCTGCGGGCTGCTGGGGGTGCTGTTGAAATCGCCGGCGAGGATCACGGCCGATGGGTTGGGGCTGGTTGCCATCGAGCGGAGCCAGTCTCTCAGCCAGGCGAACTGCACGCGTTGCTCGCGGAGCATGGAGGGATCGCCCGGCGGCACGAGGTGCAGGTTCTGGATGACGACGGGCAAGCCGTCGAAGGAGATGGTGGTGCGGATTTGCGGGTCGTGCAGGCCCACGACGCCGCCGAGGCGTGAATCGCGGAGGAGCGTGCCTTGGGGGAAGAGTTGGGGTTCGGATTGGAAGGGGATGCGTGAGTAGATGGCCTGGCCGAAGGCATCGGAGCGGAGGGCCTCGGATCGGTGCGGGTGTGTGACGCTCAGGGCTGAGCGGAGCGAAGCGATATGCGCCGGGGTGATTTCCTGCAGGATCACCACGTCGGCGTTCTCGGCGTTGATCAGGCTGATGAGTTTGGAAAGATCAGGATTGCCCAAGTTGACGTTCGCGACCACGAGGGTGAGTGTGGGTTGCTGGGGGTTGGGTGCCGGGGATGCGGGGCGGGTGATGGCACGCAGCGTGGGCCAGCAGAGCGCGAGGGCGAAGATGCATGAAAGGACGAAGAGTCGGCGCGCTCGGAAGATCAGCGCGAGCACCGCGAGGACCGTCATCGCGATCCCCGCGTGCAGGATGAACGTGCGGAGCATGAACGCGACGAAAGCGAAGGTCAGGTGCGTTGAGCCCGAGGCGAGAAGATCGGTGGGCATCGCGTACGCGAAGACGTAGGCAGCAAGTGACGCGAGCCAGCAGGCCCAGAGCGATGTGCGGGCGAGGGTTGTCAGGCGGGCGCGGAGGGTGGGATGTGTGCGGGAGGATGGTTGAGGAGAGGGCGCGGGCGGTTCGCGGTTGAGCATGGAGAGCAACTACGCCCGAGCGTGTGCGGGGAGTTCAGGCCAATCTTGATGTTTGCGTCAGACCGTTGCGGCGGAGCGAAGAAAAGATCAGTGCCCGAAGAGGTTCTTCGGCGCGAACATGCCCTTGCTCTCGAAGTACTTCAGGGCTTCGTCGACGCTCTTGAAGACCTTGGTGGCGGTTTCGGTGATGAAGGGGCTGGGGTGCTTCTTGGGCTTCCAGACGACGTAGACCTCTTTGGTGTGTTCCCAGGCGTGTTGGAGTTCGCGTTCCACGCCGCTGGAGAGGCCCGGGACGCCGCCTGGGAGTTCGGGGACGAGGCTGACGATCATGTCGCTCTGGTCGATGAGCTTGAAGTCGCGCATGTAGATCTGCCCGTCGATGTCCCCGGCGATATCGAGGATCTCGCGGACCTTGACCTTGATCGGTTCGGCCGCGGCGGCCTTGGAGCCGCCGAAGCTGTGCGGGGCGACCTCGATGAACTCCTTGCCGTCGCGGGCGGCGGCGATGCCGCGTTCGAGCAGGAGCTTCTCGTCAACATCGCCCGGATCAAAGCAGACGAAGTTCTTCGCCAGCTCGGCGCGGAAGTGGTCGATCTCCGCCAGCACGTCGGGCATGTCCACCACGTGGCTCATGGGGAAGCTGGGGTAGACGGTGCGCATGCCGGGGCGGCAGACGAGGCGGAAGAGCGTCTGCGTGGTGTCGATGTGACGCCCGCGCGAGAGGATGTAGAACTTGCTGTTGGGGATGGCCTGAGCGAGCAGTTCGGTGGCGAGGATCTCTTCCTCGCGCCAGACCATGCAGTCCTTGAGCGTCGCGTCGATGACGTGGTCGCGGTGCAGGCGGTTGTGGACCACCTCGATGTTGTCCACGAGGCAGACCAGCAGGTCGGGCTGGAGCATGCGGATCTGGTCGAAATCGAAGGCGGCGAAAAGCCCGTGACGCCAGCGGAAGGTGGCGTGGGTGTTGACCAGAATGTTCTTCTTGTCCTTGGCGTCGGCGATGACGTCCTTGAACGCCGCCCGGCGCAGCGAGTTCAGGCGGCTCAGCGGCAGGTCGAGGATCTTCCCGGGGCGGATGTCGCGGGCTTCCTGGTACATCAGGTCCCCGACGTTGTACAGGTCGATCTTCTCGCCCTGCTGCCCCGCGAAGGCGGCGGTATTGGTCAGGTACTGCTTCTTATCCAGCCCGATCTGCCCGGTGACGATGGCTCGCATAGAGGCTATTGAAGCCCGGGTTTCAGGCTCAAGCAACGCGAAAAACCCCGAATCGTCGGGGTGGGCGGCTGAGTCTGACCAACAGCGATCGACGAAGAGCGGCAGCGTGAAACCGAAGCCCGGGCGATCGCCAAGCCTCGGCTGGAAGTCCGCAGTGCACGAACTTCACCATGAAGACTTGACATATAAGCGAATGGTGATATGATTGGGTCATGGCTCGTCTCGCCGCAGACTCGTCCGCCTTTGCCGCTGTTGCGGACCCGACCCGTCGGGCGATTCTCGATGCGCTCGCACGTGGCGGGGAGCAGACGGTCAACGACCTGCGCAAGGCGCTGGGCAAGCTGGCTTCGCGGATCTCGCAGCCGGCGTTCAGTCAGCACCTGGCGGTCTTGCGAAGTGCAAGGCTGGTCGAAGCGGAGCCGCGCGGGCGGCACCGGGTGTACACGCTGCGGGCGAAGCCCTTGAAAGACGTCAACGACTGGGTGGCGACGTACAGCAAGTTCTGGGATGAGAAGCTCGACGCGCTGGGGACGTACCTGGATGCGCAGCACGCGAGCGCGGGTGGTGAAGAGGCGCGGGGTGATCACGCCGAGGGGGATCGGACGCTCGGGCGCGAGCGTTCGCATACTCAGCACAAAGAGTCTCGGCACCAGGAGTCTCGGCACAAGGAGCCCCGGCCATGAGCACAGACGAACGCGGCGTGCTGCGCAAGGAGCGGGTCTATCCGCACGCACGCGAACTGGTTTGGGCGGCGTTGACCAATGGGGAGGCGCTGGCGCAGTGGCTGATGCCCAACGACTTCAAGCCCGAGCTTGGGTGTGAGTTCTGTTTTCACGTGGACCCGATGCCGATGCTGCCTGGGAACGTGGTGCGGTGCAAAGTGCTGGTGTTTGAGCCGACGGAGCGGATGGTGTGGAGCTGGCGGATGGTCTCCACAAAGCCCGGCAAGAGCCTGCCCGAGCAGGAGATCGAATGGGTGCTCAAGCCTCACGAAGGCGGCGGGACTCGGCTGATTTTCACGCAGCGCGGAGCGGCGGCGATGCCGTGGCTGTACCGTCTGATGATGTCGATGGGCTGGGGAACGATGATGAAGCGGTGGCTGCCGACGGTCATGGGCGCTTTCGAGCGGGGCGGCGACGGTGGGTATATCTACCGAAGACTGAGCAAAGCCCCGAACCGCGGGCATCACGGCGTGAAGACCGTGCCGGAGGGTTACTTCAAATGAAAGTCGTGACGAAATCCCGCGTGTACCCGCACAGCATCGAGGACGTGTGGACAGCCATTACCGACGCGAGAGCGCTGGCGGAGTGGCTGATGCCCAACGACTTTCAGCCCGTGCTGGGGTCGAAGTTCCGCATGATGGTCGACCCGAACCCGATGTGCAACAGCACGCGGACCGAGGGCGAGGTCGTCGAGCTGAGCAGGCCCGCGCGGATGGTCTGGGTCTGGCGCGACTTTGACCCCAAGGGCAAAGTGACCGAGACGCGCGTGATCTGGGAACTCCAGAGCACCCCCGAGGGGACCCGGCTGACCCTTCGGCACGAGAACGTGCAGAACCTCTCGTTCTTCACGCGGCTCATGGTCAGCATGGGCTGGGGCATGATGATGAAGAACCTGCTGTCCAAGGTGCTGCGCAACGTGCAACGCGGCGCGTTCACGCCCGGCGCGGTGCCCCTGAACAAGCGGTACTACAAGGCGAAGACGGTCCCGGCGGATCTGGTCAAGTAAGTGGAGCGGCGCAAGAAGCAATGACGCACGGGCGTGCATGCCGATGTCGGCTGAAGGTCCGTGATCCATCAGGTCATCTTTGAACAGGGCAACGGAACCACTTTTCAGAAAGGCACGACGATGAAGATTCCTCTCAGTGCGGTGATTCACGCGACGATCGGGGCGGCGGTGGTCTCGGCGGTGGTGCTCGCCTCGGCGCAGCCCGCTCATGACAAGCCCGCGATGCCGAACCCCCCGACGCCGCCGGCGATGCCGAGCATGCCGGCGATGCCCGGTGCGGGTGCAGGCGTGGGTGCCGGCGCGCACGGCGAGCCCGGCGCTCACGGAGCGGTCGGTGCGAATCCCAAGCCCGATACGGGCGCAGCGGGTCAGGTGAACCCGGCGCTGAACGAAGTTGATCCGGCGAAGGCGATGCAGGAGTGGATGACCCTGAGCAGCCCGGGCAAGGCGCACGAGAAGCTCAAGGCGATGGAGGGTTCGTACAAGACCACCACGCGCGTGTGGATGCAGCCCGGCGGGCAGCCCATGGAATCGCAGGGGAAAGCAACCTTTAAGATGATCCTGGGCGGGCGGTTCCTGCAGCAGGACTTTGAGGGGCAGATGATGGGCATGCCCCAGATGGGGTTGGGCTTGCTGGGGTACGACAATCACCGCAAGCAGTTCATGGGCGTGTGGTGCGACACGTTCGCGACGACGATGTACACCATGGCCGGTGGCTTGAGCAAGGACGGCAAGAGCATCACGATGTTCGGGCAGATGGACGAACCGTCGACGAAGGAGATCGGCAAGATCGTCAAGTGGGTCACGCGCGAGCAGGACAAGGACACGTTCTTCTTCGAGGCGTGGGAAGTGCAGTACGGCGAGCCGTTCATGGTGATGCAGGTGCGGTACGACCGGGCGAAGTGATCTGGGCATCGCCGAACGATCGGCAGAAGAAACCAAGCCCCGCGCCACGGTTGATCCGCCGGCGCGGGGTTTTATCGTTCGGGGTGGTTGATCGGCAACGATAACCGCGAAGGAGGCGGCACATGCACGCAGCGGAAGAGAACGTTGGCGGGTACACGGTCACCACCGACCCGGCGCGCGTCGACGCGGTGCAGATCCACGCGATGCTCCGCACGGCCTATTGGTCAGAGCGCGTCCGGTTCGACGTTGTTGAACGTGCGCTGAAGAACAGCCTTGTGGTGGTGGCGATCGAGAATGCCACGGGCAAGACCGTCGCGGTTGCGCGCCTGGTGACCGACTATGCGACTTTCGCGTGGCTGTGCGACGTGTTTGTGATGCCGGAGCATCGCGGCAAGGGGCTCTCCAAGCGAATCCTCACGACGCTCGAGCGCGACGAGCGGCTGAAGACCCTGCGGCGCTGGTGCCTGGCAACGCGCGACGCCCACGGCCTGTACGAGCAGTTCGGATACCGGGGTGTCGATGCCAAGGCGTGGATGGAAAAGAAGCCGCCGGCGGAGAACTGGCGCGAGGTGGAGTGAGCGAGAGCGGGGTCGGTGAGTTCGAGATCGCGTCGGCGTATCAGTACGTGATATTCGCGTTCGGATCGGTGCTGACCTGTGCTCCGCCGATGGTGCCGGTGAAGGCCGGGGAGCTTGCGCCGATGACGACATTGCCGCGGTTGCCAGCGACGACGTCGAAGTTCGCGGTGATACTGCCGACGACGATATTCCGCGCGTAGTAGTTTGGTGAAGAGTCGATCTTGATGCCGACGTTGTTGTCGTTGACCGTGTTCCCCTCGATGGTGTTGCCGGTGCGGATGACCCGGATACCCGCGCCGGCGTTGGAGAAGGAGAGGCAGTCGACGATGCGCGAGGCCCGATCGATACGGAACCCGTCGAGGGCGTTCGCGTTGGCCTGGCACGAGATCACGCGTGTGCCCTCGCCCATGAAGAACCCGTGCCCGGCGTTGCTGCGAGAGACGCACCGCGTCACCGTGCTGATGGTGTTGGAGGAGAAACCGTGAGACGCGTTGCCCGAGGCGACACAGCCGTCGGCCGCCGCGCCGACCCCGAGCTGATAACCGATGTTGTTCCCCGTGCTCACGCAATCGGTGATCACGCCCGCCGAGGAGCTGGAGAAGCCGATGCCGGAGGTATTCCCCCGCGCGATGCTGTCTTTGATGATGGAACTGGTGCCGACGCTGATCCCGCCGGCGGTGCACGCGATGGCCTGACACCCCGTCACGCGAGCCCCCTGACCCAGCAGCATGCCCCAGTTCCCGGAGGATTGCACGCGAACGTTCTCAACCACCGCGTCGCTGCTGGAGGGCATGCTGATGCCCGCGCCGTTGGTCCCGGTGACCGTTCCGTTGAGGATCTTCACACCAGTGATGGACGCGATGCTGGAGATGCCCGGGCCGCTGGTCGGGCTGCCGATGATGCGGAACCCGCGCAGGTCGAGGGTCACGTCGGGAGCGGCGATTTCGATCCCCGCGATGCCCGAGGCGGTGATCAGGAGATTCCCCGTCAGGTAGTACGCGCCGGGTGCCGAGATGCGGACCATCGCGCCGACTGCGGTCGGGCTGTTCGGCGGATTGATCGCCGTTTCAGGTGAAACCTCCGTCAGCGTCTTGCCTGTCGAGGCGACCGCGCCCGAAGGTGGCGAAAGCGGACCCGCGGCGGCGCGGTCGCTCAGCACACCCGCCGTCAATGCGAGGGACAGAAAGGTCACGGTCTGGACAAACGCACGCGAACGCATCGGTTTCATGGTCAACTCCGAAGGAAATACGCCCCAACCCGCCCCGAGATCACGGGGTCGTGAAGCGGAAACTTGACGAACCAGACTAACACACAAAGTGCGCGCGAGGCCGGTCGAAAGGCGTGTTTTTCTCACCGTGCTCGACCGACTCCGCCCCGCTATCCTCCTGCCCTATGGCCATCCTCGTCGACGCGAATACCAAGGTCATCTGTCAGGGCATCACCGGCGCTTATGGCGCGCAGCACACCAAGGGCTGTCTGCACTATGGCACCAAACTCGTCGGCGGCGTGACCCCCGGCAAGGGCGGGACCAAGGACGCCAACGACCTGCCCATCTGGGACACGGTTGCACAAGCCGTCAAGGCCACGAGTGCGACGGCGACGATGATCTTCGTGCCGCCGGTTGGTGCGGGCGACGCGGTGCTGGAGGCGATGGAGGCGGGGATCAAACTGATCTGCTGCATCACCGAGGGCGTGCCGGTGCAGGACATGATCAAGGTCCGCGCGATGATCGATGAGCGCAACGCCGCGGCTCTTGCGGCCGGGCGACTTGATGACGTCGTGACGCTCGTGGGCCCGAACTGCCCGGGCGTGATCACCCCCGGGCCGAAGACCGGCGCGGGCGATTCAGCCAAGAGCACCTATACGAACAACGGGTGCAAGATCGGGATCATGCCGGGGTATATCCACACGCACATCAGCGAGGCGAAGCGCGGCAAGGCCGTGGGCATCGTCAGCCGATCCGGGACGCTGACGTACGAGGCGGTCTGGCAGACCAGCGCGCTGGGCCTGGCGCAGTCGACCTGTGTGGGTATCGGCGGCGACCCCGTCCGCGGCGTGAACCACATCGACTGCATCCGACTCTTCGCGGCCGACCCGAACACCCACGGCATCCTGATGATCGGTGAGATCGGCGGGACCGACGAGATCGAGGCGGCGAAGTTCATCGCCGAGCAGCGCAGGAGCGGCAAACTCACCAAGCCCGTCGCGGCGTTCATCGCCGGGCGGACCGCGCCCCCCGGGCGCAGAATGGGCCACGCCGGCGCGATCATCGGCGGCGCCGACGACACCGCCGACGCGAAGATCAAGGCCCTGCAAGAGGCGGGCGTCGAAGTGGCGCTCAGCCCCGCGGATATGGGCAAGGCGATGGCGAAGGCGATGGGGATTTGAGTTGATGCGGGGTCGGTGTGTGCTCGCGAGCCGGTTCGATCATGGAGTCGAAAGCGGACTGAGTGTGTCCGGATGTGCATCCAGTACCCGGATGATCTCGCTTCCCGCGTACAGGCGATCAGATTTCAATCCGGTGATCTCGCGAACGATCCCGGCCTGAACCATGAGTTTGATGTGCTTCTGTGCCGTCGGCGCAGTGACCTTGAGCCGCTTCGCCACGCGGGCGGCGTCCACGATCAGCTCCTCAAAGATCATGTCGACAAGTTCGTGGCTCAGCACGCTGCTCCGCGCGTCGCTGAAACGTGCGAAGTACGAATCCCGGAGTTTGAGCAGGTGTCGAGCGCGGGCGAGGTCGCTGGCGGCTTGTCGCGCAACCGCGGTGCAGAACAGCCGCACCCAGTTTCCCCAGGCGTTGTGCGTGCTGACACGAAGCAGGCCTTCGTAGTACGCCTCGCGATGATCCGCGAAGTACTCGCTGATGTTCGCGATGGGGAACTTCAAATGCCCAAGCTTCACCGGCGCGACGTTGACGAGCATCCGTCCAAGGCGGCCGTTGCCATCCGAAAAGGGGTGGATCGTCTCGAACTGGTAATGCAGCATCGCCAGTTCGACAAGCCAGTGCAAACCGGTTGGTCTGCTCGCGCCCCGATTGATGAACAGCTCGAGCGACGCCACGCACCGGGTCAGATGCTCACCGGGCGGTGGGGGTACGAACCGAGCATCGGCGAAGCGGTCGCTGGAGCCAGCGATATGGACTTGAGTTCTGCGGAACTCTCCGGGTCTCTTGTCTTCACCTCGTACGCCATCCATGAGTTCTCGGTGCGCGTCGCACAGCAAACGCACGCATAGGGGCAAAGGAGACTCCAGCGCGGTCTCGACGGCGCGGAGGTTGTTGTAAACCTCCAGCGCCTCGGAGTGAGTCCGCCTCCGATCAACTTCGGTCAGGGCGAGATCCTCGATCGACGCGATCGTGTTCTCGATCGTCGACGACCGTTGAACCTCGCGGCGACGCAAGGAACGCAGCAGAACGCTCGGATTGGGCAGAACCCCGACAACCCCTTCCAGCCGCACCAGCGTTTCGCTCGCGGTGCTGATCGGCTCAAACAACTCTCCCATGAACCTCACAGCGTCGTCACCCTCAAGACCGGTTCTCGGACTTTCCCGAAAAAAACTCGGGGGAAGTTCGTGCGGCACAAAGGCGATCCCCTCGACCGGGACCCGCTCCTGGAGCCCGCTCCGAATCTCGAGCTGATATCCCGTGGTTTTGACCAGGGTTCCGGGAAATCCGGGTTGAAATGACGCTTGATTCATCGATTCGCTGAGTAAACGCGCTTTGGGTATCCGAGCTTTAAAGTAAATGATATCGATAAATCGTTTATTTCGCAAGCCGAGAATGAACCAATCGTTTACTCAACAACGAACTCGAAGAGCCGACAGGGTTTTTGACCGTACAGAAACCTTGCAAGGAAGCGAGGAATCAAGAAATGGCCCCACTCGGACTCGAACCGAGGACCAAGCGATTATGAGTCGCCTGCTCTAACCGCTGAGCTATGGGGCCCCGCGCCGTCAACGCCCGTGATGGTAGCGGCGGGCGGTGCGTTCGACCGGCTTTGTCGCTCGACTCGTTGGAAGCGGGTGAACTTGGTGTTGGGCTCGGCGTCTGGCTGGGCGTGGGTTTGGGGTTGGGCGCGGGATGGGGCCGAAGCCCGACTCAGGCCGTCGGTGGGGGGGTGGGGCCCGTACCATCATGGCCCGATTCCCGGCTGGGGTTCCCGGCCCGGTTTCGTCTCTGTCCATTGAACCGAGTGATCGTCCGTTTTTATCGAGTTTTCCCATGAACGCCCCTTCGCAGCCCTCCGCCTCCTCATCCTCCGGTGCCTCGCCCGCGCAGCAATCCCCAAGCGGCGGCGGCATCGACCTGAAGAAGTCGCTCAACCTCCCCAAGACCGCCTTCGCGATGAAGGCCAACCTGGTTCAGAACGAGCCGGCGAGCATGAAGCGCTGGGAGTCGATGCAGCGTGACGGCGCCGCGGGGCTCTACGCGCTGACGCGCAAGGCGAGGGCCGGGGCGCCTCGGTTTGTTTTCCATGACGGCCCGCCGTACGCCAACGGCTCGATCCACATGGGGCACCTGATGAACAAGGTGCTCAAGGACATCGTCGTCCGCTCGCGCACCATGATGGGGCAGGACTGCCCCTACGTCCCCGGTTGGGACTGTCACGGCCTGCCCATCGAGCACAAGGTCATGCAGGAGATGCAGCAGAAGGGCAAGCTCGAAAAGCTCTCAACGCTGGGCGAGGATCAACGCCGAATGATCGTTCGGCGGGAATGCCAGACGTACGCCGAGAAGTTCGTGAAGCTGCAGGGCGGGCAGATGCAGCGGCTGCTGACGCTGGCGGACTATGCCGACCCGTACCTGACGATGAAGCCCGCGTACGAAGGGGCGACGCTCGAGGTGCTGGCGGGGCTGCTTGAGCAGGGACTGGTCTATCGCGCGCTGAAGCCCGTGCACTGGTCGATCGCGAATCAGACGGCCCTGGCAGAAGCGGAGCTTGAATACGAAGACCGGCAGGACCTGAGCGTGTACGTCGACTTCGAGGCGGCGGACGCCGAGGCGGTCTATGCCGCGTTCGGGTTGAAGCCCGCGCCGGAGGTGGAAGAGGAAGACGAGACGGATTCGAGCGAAGGCGAAGGCGGCAGCAAGAGCAAGGCCCCAATGCCGGGCGTGATGCCCGATCAGCGCCCGTGCTTCATGATCTGGACGACGACGCCCTGGACGCTGCCGGCGAACCTCGCCATCGCGGTGAACCCGAAGTTCGAGTACGCGCTGGTGTGGGTTGATGGCAACATCACCGTGCTCGCGACGGCGCTGCTTGAAAAGGTCATGCAGACGGCCCGCGCGGAAGAGGTCGTGATCCTTGCTCGCACCACGGGCGACAAGCTCGTGGGGTTGAAGTACCGCCACCCGTTTGTGAGTCTTGAGCGTGGCGAAGGTGTTGCGTCGGAGGCGGTGAAAGCCGCGGGGATCACGCCGAAGAAGTCGACGGACAACACGCCGGTTTTCTCGATCCTGCCGGCGGACTATGTCACGCTCGAAGACGGCACGGGGCTTGTGCACACCGCGCCGGGGCACGGCGTGGAGGACTATCAGACCGGGCTGAAGGTGGGTCTGCCGATCTACTGCCCCGTGAAAAACGACGGCACGTACGACGAGTCTGCCCCCGCGTGGCTGCGTGTGCCGGGCGTTGATGTGTGGAAGGCCAACCAGCTTGTCACCGATCACCTGAACAACTCGGGGCATCTGTTCTATCAGCACACCTTCACGCACTCGTACCCGCACGACTGGCGGAGCAAGACGCCGGTGATCTTCCGCGGTACGTACCAGTGGTTTGTGGGAGTGGATGTCGGCGCGAAGAAGGCGATCACCACCGGGGCGCAGACGATCCGCGCCGCGGCGATGGACTCCACCAGCGAGAGCAACCTGCAGAATGTGAAGTTCGTCCCTGATTGGGGCCGAAACCGCATGCGTGGCATGCTCGAATCGCGTCCGGACTGGTGCATCAGCCGTCAGCGCGCGTGGGGTTTGCCGATCCCGGCGTTCAAGTTCGTGGACGCCAGCGGGCAGGAGCACGTGCTGATGACCGCCGCGAGCGTGCGGGCGGTTGCGAAGTGTTTCCGCGAGATGGGCTCGGACGCGTGGTTCACGCAGTCGGCGGAAGTCTTGCTGAAGGGCTACGACCTCAGCAGCGACGCCGACGCGCCCGCGGCTCTGCGTTCTCAACTCGCCACTGGCGGCTCATCGCTCGCGACTCTGCAGAAGACCTACGACATCCTCGATGTGTGGTTTGAGTCCGGCTCGTCGTGGAACGCCGTGATGCGCGAGCGCTCGGGGGGCAAGGACTTCCCGATCGATCTGTACCTCGAAGGCTCCGACCAGCACCGCGGGTGGTTCCAGCTTTCGCTGCTCCCGGCCTTGGGCATGATGGGCAAGCCGCCGTTTAAGACCCTGCTCACGCACGGGTTCATGGTCGACAAGGACGGCAAGAAGATGTCCAAATCGCTCGGCAACACCCTCGAAGTCGACGACCTGATGAAGGACTACGGCGCCGATGTGGCCCGCTGGTGGGTCAGCTCGCTGGCCTTCGAGAACGACGTGAAGGTCGACAAGAGCTACCTCGACGTCGCGGGCGAGAGCTACCGCAAGGTGCGCAACACGCTGCGGTTCATGCTCAGCAACCTCTACGACTTCACCGCGAGTTGCGACGGCAAGGCCGGGCACTGCGTGCCGATGAGCGCCATCGCGCCGGGGACGCTCGACGCGTGGGTTCTGCAAGAGCTCGACACGCTCAGTGAGCAGGTCACGCGCGCGTACGAGCAGTACGAGTTCAAGCGCATCCATGCCTTGGTGTACGACTTCTGCAACGACACGCTGAGCAGCAAGTACCTCGCGGCCGTGAAGGACCGGTTGTACTGCGACAAGCCCGATTCGCCCCGGCGTCGGCGTACGCAGACGGTGCTGTGGGACATCACCGACGCGCTGTGCAAGCTGCTGTCGCCGATCATGCCGCACACGGCGGACGAGGCGTACCGGGCGCTGCTGCAGGGCGGTGCTTCGGGCGCTGAAGCCAGCGACGCGTGCGTGCACCTGACGGGTTTCGCGAAACCCTTTGGCGTGAAGGCCGACGGCGCGTGGTCGAAGGTGATGGCGGCGCGCGAGCGTGCGATGGGCGCGGTCGAGGCGGCGAAGAAGACGCTGGGCGTTGAGAACCCGCTGGACATGGCCCTGACGATCCCGGACGAATCGGGCGAGCTGTCGCGGATCGACAACACCGACCTTGCGGACCTATTGGGCGTGAGCCGGGTGGCGATCAAGCCCGGCGCGGGCGAGCCGACGGTGACGGACCTGCGCAGCGAGCCGCGGTGTGAGCGCTCGTGGAAGCGTGACGGCACGGTCAAGCCCCGCGCGGGCGCGGGCGGCGCGCTGCTCAGCGATCGCGACGCGGAGGCGGTTGGCGTGTGAATGGGAACACAAACGTGAACGTGAAACAGAAGCGGAGTCGTTGATCGACGATGGTTTGGTGAGGTTTGTGCGGAGGTGCGTCCGCGTTGGATTTTCAGGTGGAGGGCTTTTTTCGCGTTCACGTTCATGTTCGCGTTCTGAAACCCCCTCCGACGGTCATATCCTGTTCACATGCCACGCCGCGGCCGAAAGCCATCGCCAAACCGTCCCGCCCGAAAGGCGTTCCTCCGCGCTCAGCGCCGTGCGCAGGGTGCGGGCCTTGCCGCGCCGAGTGGCAAGGGCAAGGACGACGCGTCGAAGGTGCGTCTGCACCACGCGCTTGCGGAGCTGGGCGTTGCCAGCCGCCGGGGTGCGGAGCAGTTGATCCTGCAAGGGCGCGTGACGGTCAACGGCGAGGTGATCGACCGTCTGCCAGCGTTTGTCGACCCCGCAACCGACCGCGTGGTGGTCGAAGGGCGGCACGTGCAACTCTCGCTGCTGACACGCCGGGATCCGCAGAATGCCCCGCGCGACGAGAAGGGCAAGCGTTTGCCCACGCCCGATGCGCTGCGCAAGAAGTACATCATGGTCTACAAGCCCGAGCGCACGCTGACCAGCACCGCCGACAAAGAGGGCGAACTCGTCGGCAGCGAACGCACCACCGTGGCCGATCTGGTGAAGCTCCCCACCGAGCACCGCGTCTATCCCGTCGGACGGCTGGAGTTTCACGCCTCGGGCATCGTGCTGATGACCAACGACGGCGAGCTCGCCAACCGCCTGACGCACCCGCGCTTCGGCGTGGGCAAGACCTACCGCGTCTGGCTCCGCGGCACGATCGACGAGCAGGCCATCACCAAGCTCGACACGCACCTGAACAAGCTCTGCGTGCGGCTCACACGCACCGCGGGGATCAACATCAGCCCCAGCACCGTCATCGCGCAGGTCAAACTCGCCGCGAGGCGTACCGCGGGCGAAGTGGGTGAGGTCGATCAACGCACCGGTCAGCGCCAGGGCGGGGACAAGACCGTCGTCGATATCACCCTCACCGGTGGTAAGGCGCTGAAGCTCCCCGCGATGCTGACGTACCTGGGCTTCAAGGTTGCGCGCATCATGCAGGTGGCCATCGGCCCGCTGGAGCTGAATCACCTGGCGGCGGGTCAATGGCGGCCGCTGTTTCCGCAGGAGATCCGGGCGCTGAAGGCCGCGGCACGGGGTGATCGCTCGCGAGATGACCACGAGACGAGCGAGACCGCCCCAACGTCGAATCGTGATCGCGCCGTTGCGTCACGTTCAACCGCTTCCGCGGCACGGTACGACGAGATCGAGCGCGAGGCGATCGAGGCCGCGAGCGCCGGTCGAGCGGCTCAGCCCGCGCCGCGGAAGAACGTCGCTGCTGCTGCTGAGAGCGGCGTTGCGGGTGCTGAAGCGAGTGCTGATGCGAACGTGCAGCCGGTTGCGCCCAAGAAGCCGCGTGTGATTGCGGGCCCTGCGCCGTCGGTTGAGCGATTGCCGGCGATTCCTGAGACGCCGTTGATCAAGCGTTTCGGCGCTGCGCGCAAGCCCGCCACCACGCCGCCGGCGGAGGCGAACAACACGAACGCCGACGATGAGGAGTCGAGCGCGTGAGCGAGCAACCGAGCGCCAACCCGGCCGGCAAGACAGATTCGGGCGAATCTTCGACATCGCCGCCGCCGTCAACGCCATCTTCATCCGCGTCGTCGTACGAGCTCGACGCGCCGTCGCGAGCGGTGAGGAGCGCCGGCGATACGCAGGCCGGAGACTCCGCTGATGGGCAGCGAGAACAGACCGACCGTGCGGATCAGTCGCCACGTCCCGGGCTGTTCAAGCGGGCGCTGAACGCGCTTGAGAAGCTGCAACTGACCTTCGCCAGCGACACGATCCCGGTTATGGCGGCGGCGCTCGCGTACCGCACGATCTTCAGCCTCGTGCCCCTGCTTGCCATCGGTCTGGTGATTCTCCGCCTCGTGAACAACGACGACGCGAAGGTCCGGGCGCTGCTGAACAAGCTGCTCGATCAGGCGGGGCTCTCGGCGATTGTCTCTTCACCTCCGCCCGGTTCGGCTGCTTCGGATGGCGCGGGGGCCGCGCCGATCCAGCAGTGGCTCGACACCATCGTCAGCAAGTTCTCGTCGATCTCCTTCGCGGGCATCGGGCTTGTCAGCGCCGCGCTGCTCATCTACGCCGCTATTGGTCTGCTGGTCGAGCTTGAGAAGGCCTTCAACACCGTCTTCGCCGTGCAGCGCGGGCGCTCGTGGCCCGAGCGCATCACGCGGTACTGGCTGACCGTCTCCATCGGCCCGTTGATTGTCTACGGCAGCTTCACCGTCAGCGAGCAGGCCGCCGCGATCGCGGCAGAGATCGCCAAGGACGCGGTGGGTTCGAACTTCAGCGCTCACGCGGTGCAGGCGCTGGGCTTCCTGCTGTCGGTGGTGCTCAGCGCGTTCCTGCTCTGCGTGCTGTATCTCACCGTGACGAACACGAAGGTCCGCGTGCGGTCGGCGATCCTCGGCTCGCTGGTGGCGGCGTTCGCGCTCGAAGGCGCGAAGTACGGCTTCCGTCTCTACGTCGCCGGCGGCGGGGTGCAGTCGCTCTACGGCGCCCTCGCCCTTGTGCCGCTCTTCATGCTCTGGCTGTACACCACGTGGTTCATCGTGCTGCTGGGGCTGCGCATCAGTTTCATCAGCCAGCACTACTCAACCGACTTCCTGCTGCTGACGCACAGGCCCGCCTCGCGCTCGCCCGGTGCGCAGGGCGTGTGCGTTGATCCGCTCGCCGCGGTGGCGGTTCTTTCGCTGCTCGCTCGGCGATTCGAATCCGCCAAGCCCCCGGCCGACGCGGAAATCGTCGCTTCGACACTTTCGCTTGACCCGGTCTTCACCCGGCGATTGCTCGAACGCGCCGCGACGCTGGGCCTGGTGCTCCGCGCCGAGGGCGGCGGCTACGCCCTTGCCCGCTCCCCCGGTTCGGTCACAATCGCCCAGGTGCTCTCGCTCGGGTACGAACTCTCAAGCACCGGCGGCGGGTCGAGCGAACAGGCCGTCACACTTCGCCTTCGTGCCCAGATGCTCAAGGCGCTGGGCTCACGCACGCTCGCGGATGAACTCAACCCTCCGTCGGCGAACGGCAAAGGCCCGGCGACCCCGTCCGGCTCGTCTAGCTCGGCCAACGCCGATGCCAACGCCCCGCTCGCTTCAGTTCCGAAGCGTGCGTGAATCGCCAATCGACGGGCATCAGGCGATCATTCGTCCGTCTTCGTCGTGTTGACTTCGCTCGCGACAGACTCCGGGAACCGGGCCTTCTCCATCTCCAGGATCCATTCCTCCAGCGGCACATACCGCAGCAGGTCCATGGGCAACTGCCGCCCGTCGTTGAGCACCAGCGTGCAGCGCACCTTGTGCCACTGTCGCTTGTCGATCTCCTTCAGGTCCGTGTACGCGACCTTCTGCCCGCCCGGCAGCGTGAGCGTCTTGCTCGCGGGGTCATAGCGATAGACCGTTAGCTTCGTCCGCACCGTCACAACCAACACCGCCAAGAAGACACCCAGCACCACGGGCAACTGCCACCACTGCAGCGGGATATCGGCCCCGGCCAGCGGCTTCGGCGGCACAAGGCTCTTCCACTTCTCGTCGAGCTCATTCAGCCGCCGCTCCGGGTCGGCGATCGTCGTCTTCTCGGGCGAAAGCTGGCCCACCAGATGCAGCGCACGCAACCACTCGTACCGCGCTACGCGCAGGGCGTTGATCTTCCCCGCCGCGGTTGTGCTGTTCGCCAGCCCGCGGATCTCCGCGACCTGCTCGCCGAGCTGTTCAAACTCCTCCACCGGGGTCTTGACGCTCGCTTCGCTCAGGCTCGACGCGGTCTTGGCGGCTTCAAGGTACTGCCGCTCCTTGTACTCCGCGTCGGCCTTGCCGCGATTGGGCAACAGCACCGCCCCGTCATACACACACCAGATCGCATACGCCAGCAGTACGACCATGTACACCGTCTGCAGAACCATCCACTTCCTGGGGATGCTCGTGACCTGCTCGCCCGTGGGGGGCATGGCCGCGGTGTTCTGTGCTGCATCGTTCGAAGTCGTCATCGCCTGCTCCAATCACGCCGCGTCGGGCCGCGACGGTTCAATCGTTCTCTGCCTCGCCCGCGCGAGATGCGCGTGCCCAGTCTCTATCGCACCGCGAACAGGGCCCTCACCAGATCGACCGCAGAGCCCGCATCAACACACAACCCCTGAATCGGTACGACCGCGCCGGACCGCCCTTCAGCCCCCGGCACGCGAGGTTATCAGGCCTGATCCACCCGCGTCTTCACCCACCGCCCCGAACACCCCCTCAGGATCGAACCGCCAGATCAACGCTCTATCATCCCGCGTTATGTCCACTCCGCAGCATCGCCCGCGTGTCATCATCATCGGCGGCGGCTTCGCGGGTCTCTCCGCCGCCCGAGGGCTCGCCTCCACCCCGTGCGACATCACCCTCCTCGACCGTCGCAACCACCACCTCTTCCAACCCCTGCTCTATCAGGTTGCCACCGCCGCCCTCTCGCCGGCCCAAATCGCCGCACCCATCCGCCGAATCCTCCGCTCACAGCGCAACGCCACCGTCCTGCTCGCGGACGTTTCCTCGATCGATCCGCAGACCCGCGTGGTGAAGATCAAGCCTGCGCCGGGCGATGCGGCCGCCGATGAACAGAGCCTGCCCTACGACCACCTCGTGCTGGCCGCGGGCGTGACACACTCGTACTTCGGGCGCGACGACTGGGCCGATCTCGCGCCGGGGCTGAAGTCCGTCGAAGACGCCACCGCCATCCGCGCCAAGTTCCTGATCGCCTTCGAAGCCGCCGAGCGCGCTACCGATCCGTACGAGCGCCGCTACCACCTGACCTTCATCGTCGTCGGCGGCGGGCCCACGGGGGTCGAACTCGCCGGCGCGATGGCCGAGATCGCCCGCTCGATCCTCACCAGCGAGTTCCGTTCGATCAAAACCGAGACCGCGCGGGTGATCCTCGTCGAAGCCAACGAACGCGTCCTCTCCACCTACCCCGCCGACCTTTCCGACCGCGCCAAGCGCGATCTGGAATCCCTCGGCGTGCAGGTCCTCACCTCATCACGCGTCACGCACATCGACCCGCGAGGTGTCGAGATCCGCATCGCCCGCGCACCGGACCTTCCCGCGAACGCACCCGACCCCGAGCCGCTGCGCGTCGATGCCGCGACGGTCGTCTGGGCCGCGGGCGTGAAGGCCTCGCCGCTCGCCGCGTCTCTGGGCGTGCCGCTCGATAAAGCCGGGCGCGTGCTGGTGAACGCCGATCTCTCGATCCCCAACCATCCGGAGATCTTCGTCGCGGGCGATCTCGCCAGCGTCATGCAGCACAGCGCACCAAGCAAGCCCGTCCCGGGCGTTGCCCCCGCCGCGATGCAGATGGGTCGGCACGTCGCCCGCGTGATCCGCGCCGAACTCGTTGCACTCTCCCAAGGCCAGTCCCCACCGCCCCGTCCGCCGTTCGTCTATACGAACAAGGGCGAACTGGCGACCATCGGGCGGAACAAGGCCGTGGGCGTGCTGGGCTTCGGGCTCAACTTCCCCTTCGCGGGGTTCTTCGCCTGGCTCTTCTGGGCCCTGGTGCACGTGACGTACCTCATCGGCTTCCGCAACCGCCTGCTGGTCATGTTCGACTGGGTCTGGTCGTACGTCTTCTTCTCGCGCGGCGCACGCCTCATCACCACCGATCAGCACGATCGTGCCGCACCGCCGCAAGCCCGCTGATCACCGCTCGCTGGTCAACCGCCAACTTCGCCCCGCCGGCGCATCTCGTTCATCCACACCATGTCCGGCAATCCGCTGAGAATGTCGATCTTCGTCCTCCTCCTCTCGGCCCTCTTCTGGGGCCTCGCCGGTCTCTTCCTGCCCTCTTTCATCCAGCAAGCCGCCACCGAATCCTGGACCCCGACCCGCGGCAACATACTCTCCAGCCAAGTCAGCACCAACACGCGATACCGCGGCCGATCCAAGTTCGTCCCCATCATCTCCTACCGCTACACCGTTGCGGGCACCAACTTCACGAGCGACCGCGTCGCGTTCTCGCACTCGGCGATCTCGCTGCTCGCCCCCGCCGTCGCCACGGGTTACGCCACAGGGCGGACCGTCGACGTCTACTTCAACCCCGCCGACCCGTCGCAGAGCGTCCTCGTCCGCGGCTTGGTGCAGAACGACCTCGCCAACGCCTCGTTCATGATCGTCTTCGTCGCCGCCCCGCTCCTCGCGTGGGCCTTCGTCCTCGCCGCCATCGTGCGCAAAGGTTCGGGCTACGTCGCCTCCGTCCGCGTGCTGAAGGGCCCGCCCGTCCGCATACGCAACTACACCGTCGATCCCATCCTCGCCGCGGCCTTGGTCCTCACAGGCCTGCTCGCCGTCAGCGTGATCGGCCTCAACGTGCTCGCTCCAACGCTCACCCTCAAGTTGTTGCTGCAAGTCTGGTCGTGCACCGCGCTCATCGCCGCCCTCGCGGGCTTATCGCGCTGGATGTACCTGCGATCAGGCCGCCGCGACACGATCCTCGACCTCGCCACGCTCACCATCACCCTCCCCAGCAGCCGCGGCAAACCCCCGCGCACCATCCCCATGCCCGCGGCCATCGACACCCTCATCAAACAAGACAGCGAAAACGCCACCAACAAAGTCCCGCACCACCGCGTCCACCTCGTCATCGAAGACCGAGCAAAGACGCTGCCGCTGGTGGACATCCACACGAAGGCCGAGGCGGAGCAGTTTGAAAAGTGGCTGAGGTCGGAGCTGGCGCTGGATCGCTGAGCGTGCTTGTCAACTCACCCAAGCCGGGCGATCTCAGCCGTCAGGTTCGCACGCGCCTTCGACTCGAATCGACGAACGAACACATCGGTGTGATAGATTCGCTGACGAGCGAGCAAGCCGCGGAGAAACGCTCCGCGCCCCGCGCGGTACCGCTCGTCATCAACGAACGAGAACTCTTCGCGGATCGCAGCGGCATACGCCCTGTACATCTCGGGCAGAGCGCCCAAGATGGACATATCCACGTCCGCCACCAACGCCGAGGCGTCGTCGAGAGGTTCACCCGTGTGCTTGGTCGCCATGATCATGGAGAGCGTGCGAGCGATAACGTCGTCGGACGCGCCGATCTGTCGGAGCATCCGCGTGCTGACATCGGCGCTGCGTTCTTCATTGTCCTTCGCCCCCGCGATGTACACGCAGTCGTGGAGCCACAGCGCCCATTCCGCCGCGTCCACATCTACACGTGACGCGAACTCATCGCGTACGCGGTCCAGTTCATCAAGACACGCCTGAACATGATGCAAACCGTGATACGCCCGCGCCGTCGGCGTGCGATACAGCACGTCCAACTCCGCGAACAAAGCCGGCGAACGCGATGCAGCATCCACGCCCCGGCCAACTCGCCCGCACAACGCAATCCAGCGCTCTTCAAGCCTTCCCATGCGTCACCACCAGATCCGCCAGAACGCACGCGGGTACATACCTGCTCACCACGTCGCGCCAGCCCTCAACGCCGATCAGGCCCCGCACCAGGCTCGAACTCACCTCGCCATGCTCCCTCGGCGGCATCAAGAACACCGTCGTCACGCCCGGCCGAAGATCCTCGTTCACATGCCGCATTGTCTGCTCGTATGCAAAGTCCCCCTCGTTGCGTATCCCCCGCAGAATGAACCTCGCCCCGATCTGCGACGCATAGTCCACCAGGTACAGCTTGCCGAAGTGCGCAACCTCAACATTCCCCAGCCCCTTCGTCATCTCACGCAGCCACTTCAACCGCAGCTCGAGCGCGTACGCCGGCTTCTTATCCGGATTCACCCCCACCGCGACAATCAGCCGCGGAAACAGCGCCGCACCCTGCGCGATCATCCACGCGTGCCCGTTCGTCGGCGGATCAAACGACCCCGCATACACGCACGTTTCGCTCATTCGTCCTCCCACGCACTGACCAGTGCCAAGTGCCTGATGCCCAGTGCCCAATGCCTATTCCTACACCCGCGGCCCATCCCCACCCAGCTTCGCAATCGCCTCGCCATACTGCTCACGCAGCGGCTTGACCACCAGCTCGATAAACCGCTCCGTCTGCTCCACACTCCGCCCCACGTACTTCATCGGGTCCATCACCCCCGCCCAGTCCAACTCGCCGCTGAGCATCCCGCCCTGCGCTTTCGACTTGAACGCCGGGTCGTTCCTCAGCCGCTCCAGCAGATCGTTCTCGAGCCCTTCCTGCTTGACGCGAAGCCCCGCCGCCTGCGCGTGCACGCGGATGCGCTCGTGATACTCCTGCCGATCCGCGCCGAGCTTCACGCACGCCATCAAAATGTTCTCCGTCGCCATGAACGGCAGTTCGGCCATCAGGTTCTTCTTCACCGTCGCCTCGTGCACGATCAGCCCGCTCGCCACATTGTGCATGAGGTCCAGCGCGCCGTCGAGCGCCAAGAACGCCTCGGGCAAACTCAGCCGCCGGTTTGATGAGTCGTCCAGCGTCCGCTCCAACCACTGCGTGGCGGCCGTGTCGTACGCGTTGCCCACAAGATTCATCACAAACCGCGTCAGCCCGCAAATCCGCTCGCACCGCATCGGATTCCGCTTATACGGCATCGCCGATGACCCGATCTGCTTCTCCTCGAACGGCTCATCAATCTCCTTGCGGTTGCAGAGCAGACGAATGTCGGTGGCGATTTTGTGCAGGACGCTCGCGCACGAAGCGAGGTCGGCGAGGATGAAGGTGTCGATGACACGGGGATAGGTTTGCGTGGAAAGATTCAACGTGTCCACGTCCTCAAACTCGTTTGGCATCCGGCTTAACAGATCGTTCAGATCTCCGATCACACGGCTTTCCACGTTATCGACAACTTCAGTATTGCCATCGGCCAGTTTCAAAAAGGAAGCCTGTGTACCCGTCGCGCCTCGAATACCACGGAACTCCATATAGATTCTGTCAGTGGCGATTCGCACATGAACCGTGACCAACTCTGAAGCCCATTGCACAAGCCGACGACCAACTGTCACAGGTTGCGCAGGTTGGTAATGGGTGAAACCGAGAGTTGGAGTTCGTGCAGTCTTTGCCGCCGCTTCTCCGATCGCCACACTTGCCCGCGCAAGCTTCACTCGAATCAAGAACATGGCCTCGTGCAGCGTCAGCAAATCCGCATTGCACACCACATCCTGACTCGTCATCCCCAGATGAATAATCCCCTTCGCCTTGGGGCATGAATCCCCCAGCGCGTGCACGTGCGCCATCACGTCGTGCCGCAGCTCACGCTCATACTTCTCCGCGGCCTTCATCTCCTCGTCCGTAATCCCCCCGGGCCTCTGCACCACCGCGCGCAGCTCCTCCACCTGCTCCTTGCTCACCGGCAGGCCCATCTCGTGCTGCGCTTCCGCAACCGCCAGCCAGATCCGCCGCCACGTGTTGAACTTGTGCCGCGCCGACCACAGCCGCAGCATCTCTTTGCTGGCGTTCCGCGACGCAAGAGGCGAGGTGTACGTGTCATACGCAGAGTTGTCGGCCATATCGCCAGTGTAGAACGCCCACACCGGGTACCCCCACGCTCCGCGTGGGCGAGCGCACACACGCCTCCAGATGCATACAAACCGCCGATGTCGTCGCCCTCATCCTACCGCGATATCGCCTCTCTGCTCGGCATTCCCCTTCACAACACACCACCGCCGCGAGAGTCAACACCCCCGCTGATCCCGCGAAACCTCCGCGAGCATCGCCGCCGCCCGATGCTTCCACGTGTGCTCGCGCTCGACACGCGCTCGCCCCGCCGCCGCCATCGCCGCCAGCCGCCCCGGCTCGTCAAGCAACCCCCGCAGCACCCGCGCCCCGCCCGCCAACGAATCAAAGACCACACACTCCGACCCATCCTCAAGCAATCGCTCGATCCCCACCCGCCGTGCGACGAGCGCGACACTCCCCGCCGCCGCAATCTCCAGCGGCTTGATGTGCACGCCCACATCATCCTGCCAGCGCATCACCGAAAGCCCCACACGCCCGCGCCGAATCTGCACACCCTGCTCCGGCGCATACTCCACCCGCGTCGCGCCCGTCCGCCACGCGTCCAGATCATTCGTGCCATAGACCAGCGTTTTGAACCGCCTCGCGAAATACGCCACGGTCATCGCCCGCTCCATCCGCTCCGTCTGACGGATCAGCGCCCCCGCATCCACCCACGCCCAAGGCTCATGCACCAGCGCCTCAGCCGCGGTTCGCAGCTCAGGCGCCTCAAGCACGATCCCCTCCATACGTCGAAGCATGGGCGTAGCCCGATCGATCACCTGTGAGATCAGCAGCCGATCCAAGAGCGCCCGCGCCGCATCGCGCACCGCGCCGTTCAATCGCTCCGCAACACCCAGCACCTCACCACGCACCAGCCCCGCCTGCTCCGTCCGCACGCGCATCACGTCCGGCTCATCACGCGAAAGTTCCTCGATCACCGCCGCGGTGGGATGCGGATCGCCCGGCCCCAGCGCAAAGACCAGATCAAACTCGCGCTTCTCCATCGCCTCCGCTCGCCCATCCCCCGCAAGTTGCTTGACGTCCACGCCATAATCGAGCGCGCACGCGTGCCGAAAGCCCAAGACCCGCCTCATCTCCTCCGCGATTCCCTCGTTGTTCACAAAGCTCAGCAGCGCCGGGCACGAAAAAATCCCCGTCGGCGTAATCCCCCGTATCGCCCCACTATTGCTCCAGTGCGGCGCATCCAGCCAGTACATCACGTGCGGACACCGCGGCTTCATCAGCTCAAAGCACGAAACCATCTTCCCATCACGCGAACCGTGCGCCAGCGACTGCACCGCGTTGGACCACATCCCAACCGACAGTTCCACACGGTGCTGCTGAAACAGCCGCGCGATCTGGTCCGCCGCCATCGTCAGCACCCGCGCCGTCTGCTGCGGGTTGTCCTCCATCGCCTTCCAGATCTGCGCCAGCTCAACCGTCAGGCACCTGTGCCCAAGTTCCTCAAACCCACGCTTGATCGCCAGCAGCACCTCGCGCGAGACATTCCCCGGCTGCACAAAGAACATGATCGTCTTCGCCGCGTCATTCACGCGCGCAGTCTATCAATCGCGCAACGCAACACTTCGCCTCATCATGCCGTAGACTCTCGCCGGTGCCGCTGAGCAATCCCAATCCATCACCGCCGCAGCCCGATCCCGACCAGCCACTGGTCCGCGCCGCCCAATCAGGCGACGCCCGCGCCCTCGCCTCGCTCCTCGATTCCTACCAGCACCGCCTCTTCGCCGTCTGCCTCCGAATGCTCGGCACCGACCGCCGGGCCCATCAAACCGCCTCCGACCTCACCCAGGACGCCCTGCTCAAACTCCTCGCAGGCCTCCCCAACTTCGACCACCAAAGCCTTTTCTCCACCTGGGCCATCCGCATCACGATGAACGTGGTCCTCTCCCACCTCCGCTCCGCCAAACTCCGCGCCCACGCCTCCCTGAACGACCACCCCGCCAACCCCCCAAAACCCGCCTCACGCCCTGAAAACGCCGATCGTTCGCACAATGTTCGTGCTCTCGACGATCAGACGGAACTTTCCGCCGCCTCACGCGTCGAACATTCCGAACGTGCCGGCACCGTCGCCGACGCGCTGACCAAGATCGACCCGCACCACCGCGCTTTGCTCATCCTCCGCGACGTTCAAGGCCTCGACTACGAACACATCGCCGCCGCGCTCGACATTCCGCTGGGCACCGTCAAGTCCCGCCTCTTCCGCGCACGCCTCGCCCTCCGTGCCGTCCTCGAACCCTCCGCCTCAACACCCCCGACCCCCGCTTCATGACCCCCTTCCACCCGCTCATCTCGGACGACGAACTGCTCGCCCTCGTCGAGCAACGTCCAATCCCCGGCGGGCAGCCCCGCAAAGACGCCATCCGCGCCATCCTCGAGCGCGACCCCGACCTCGTCCGCCTCATCCGCAGCCTCCGTCAAGATCAACTCGCCCTTTGCGAACTCGCCGACGACCCCGCCGCCCGCGCGCCCAGCGACCTGCTCACCAGCCTCGAAACCCGTCAGGAGCGCGAAGCCCTGCTGGGCATCGCCGAGCCCGCGCTCGCGCTCACACCCGACACCCTGCCGATCTCCGCGGTTCAGCCCGTCAAGGCCTCGCCCTGGCAGATCATCACCCGCTCACCCTGGACGCGTCCCGCGGCACTCGCCGCCGCTCTCGCCCTCGCCATCACCGGCGTCTTCGCCCTCCGCTCCGCACTCACCAAACCCGCCGCCCCACGCACAACCGACCCAACCCTCGCCCGCAACGACCTCAACGCGCCCACGCCGAATACCAGCACCACAAACGCCACCATCGCCACGGGCACGACGACCACAACGACCGCCACCACCGCGTCGCTCACGCAAGATCAACTCGACGCGATGTTCCCGCTGATGGGCCCTTCCAGCGCTCTCGCCATCGACGCGCTCACCACGCCGCCGATCACCGACGATCCGCTGCTGAATCCCACCGGCGCTGGGAACACCCCCGCGCTCGCCGACGCCTCATCGATCCAGCGTGCCCAGCGTGAGCAGCGTTTGGCCCAGGCCCTCGAAGCCGCCCGCGAAGGCCGCCTGATCATCCGCCTGACGCCCTCGCTCCGCCCCGGTGCGCAGGACGACCTGACCCGTCGGCTTGATCTCCTCGCCTCGCGCACACCCGTGGGCGTTCTGTCCCCGCGCTTCGCACGCCTCACCCCCGCCGACGCCTCGGCCCTTCAGGGCGCCATCGTCGCCTTCTACACCCCCGCGCCCAAGTCGCCCAGCCTCCCGGAGCTTCCGACCAACACCCCGCCGCGTCCGGATGCCGATCGACCCTTCGCCTCGGGCGATCCGCACGCTTCACCTTCGCAGCCGCCATTGAATCTCCCCGCGCCGATCAACGCCGACCCGATCGCCCCCGCGCCCACCGCCGCCCAACCTTTGCAACTGCACAGCGTCCTGTCGGTTTCCATCCCCGATTCCCTCGACGCCCTCCGCCGTCTGACGCACCAGCTCGCCGAGGGCGGCGTCACCGTGCAGATCGACATGCTCCCCGCGGCAACGTCGGAGAACGCCCCGCACGTCGCCCGCCTCCCCACGCCCAAGGCGACCCTCGACGCCCAGAGCATCCTGTGGTGGACCGCGCCGGAGTCGAACCTCTCCCCCCGGCTGTCCATCCCCCTCGCCGTGCAGCAAACCCCCGTCCCAACCCGCTGAAAAGCCCACAGAACGGGCCTCTTTTCATGGACAGCCCCACCCGCCCGGTCAATCATTGACCGAGCACCATGATCTACCGCGTCTGCAAATCCTTCGAAGTCGAGTCCGGGCACATGCTCTCCAAGCACCCGGGGCTGTGCCGCTATCCGCACGGGCACACCCGCCGGATCGACGTCATCCTCGCCGCCACGCAGCTCGACGAGCGCGACATGGTCTGCGACTTCAAGGTCCTCCGCCTGGCCCTCCGCGACCACCTCGCCCGCCTCGATCATTCCATGGCCATGAACAAGGCCGACCCCATGGTCAAGGCCCTCGAACCCATGCGCGACCGCCTCGTCCTCTTCGAGGCCGATCCGACCACCGAGGTCTTCGCCAAAAGCATTTTCGAGTTCCTCCGCTCCGAGATCGCCCAGAACAAGACCTACCACGACGACCGAGGCGATCCCTACCGCTTCCCCGCAACCGTCCGCCTCGAACGCGTCCGCGTCACCGAGACCTCAACCTCCTGGGCCGAAGTCGAAGCGGACTGAAAAACGCCCCCACGCGCTCGACTACGTCTTATTTGCTATTTGCCAATTTGCTATTTGCTATTTGGCCCCCCCCCCCACATACGCCGTGGGATCCACAACCCCCGCCTCCACAAACCCGCGTCGGCGGATCACGCACGAATCGCACACCCCGCACGCCCGCGTCACGCTCGTCCCGTCACGCTCCACCACCACCTTCGGGTCATAGCACGAGCTCGTCAGCCCATAGTCCACGCCCAACCTCGCGCCCGTGCGGATGATCTCCGCCTTGCTCATCGCAATCAGCGGCGAAACCACCCTGATCGCCGCCGACTGTCCCTCCACACCAACTTTCGTCCCCAGCGCCGCCGTGCGCTGAAAGCTCTCCAGAAACGCCGGCCGACAATCCGGATACCCCGAATAGTCCACCGCGTTCACACCCACCCACACACTCCACGCCCCGCCACCCCCCCCGCCCGCACCCACCATCCGCGCCGCGCTCGCCTCCGCCAGCGCCACCGCCACCGACATGAAAATCATGTTCCGCGCCGGCACATACGTCACCGGAATCCCACTCCCTCCGCCGCCGCCACCCGCATCCCCCCGCGGCACCGCAATCCCATCATCCGTCAGTGCACTGCCCCCGATCGCCCGCAGATCGATCTTCACGCACCGATGGTCCGCGATCCTCATGGCCGAACACAACCGCTCCGCGCACGCAAGCTCGAAGCGATGCCTCTGCCCGTAATCAATACTCAACCCCACAACCCGCTCGGGCCTCACCGCGGCGCACGCCATCGCCAGAACCGTCGCGCTATCCAGCCCACCCGAAAGCAGCACCACCGCGCCGCCCAGATCCTCAGGAATCCGCGCAAACCGCTCCGCAATCGCCCGGCCATGCCCGTCGATCGTGCTCATGCACAACTGTATTCAGATGTCTTCAACGACCCGCCGCAGCTCGGCTCACGCCGCGACCTGCTGAGGCTTCCGCATCGCCATCCCGCGCGTCATCACGCCCGACGACGAATCCACGCTCAGACGAGAAACCCACCCGCCATACCCGTTGAGCTTCACCCCGTGGGCGGCATAATCCGCCAGCCAGATCGACCCGTCCACCAAATAGCAGAAGTGATGCTCCCCCGCGGGGACCTCCACCTCCGCAACCCACCACCCCGCACCCTCCCGCCGCATCACCACCGGCGACGACCGCCAGTCCGTAAAGTCCCCCAGCAACTCCACCCCCGAGGCATGAGGAAGGAACGCCTTAAACTGAACCCGTCCGTCCGTCGTTGTGCAGATCATCGCGTCGCTCCTCGCAAAGGCCTTCACGCCCCGCGTCCACCATCCATCGGCACGCACGCTCCCTGACTTTCCTCACCACCTCCGATTTCCGCTCCGGGCCCTCCACCATGCACTCTTCACCACGTCATCCACCGGTTCTCCACCGCCACCACCTCGCCCTTCGGCCACGCTTGATCGCGCTGAGCCTCACCCTCGCCCTCCCCACCCTCACCCTGGCACAACCTCCCGACGACCCCGAGCCGATCACCCCGCCCGATCCGACCGAGCCGACCTTTCCCGCACAACCCTCAACCCCAACCAACGGTTCCCCGCTTGATCGCCCACTTTTCCCGGTTGATCCCGCCTCGGTGGGCACTGTTCGACCCCTCGTCGAGCAGATCGATCTCTTCCCGGGTGCTTCAGTCCTGCTTATCCCCATTGCCGTCGAAGGTGGGGTGGGTGGTGGAGGAGGGGGGGTTTTCCCTGGTTCGGTGACGATCCGACTCGATGATCAACCCGCCCCCGCCTCACTGGTTTGTCTGAGCATCATCCCCCAGCCGCCCAAGGCCCCGGCTTCACCCCGATCGCGGTGGTCGCACTGGTGGGGGAGCGCCGCCCAGCAGCGTTGGGTCGCCTCGGCCACCCCGCCGCCACCGAGTTTGGACCCCGCCGCGCCGTCGCCCCAGTCCTCGTGGTTCATTCGGCTGGATGTTTCCGCCCTGAAGGCCGACCCCACCCGGCTGGGTCTGTCGCGTCTGAGTGTGGGTACGAGTTCAGTCCTGCTGCGTCGTTTGGAACAACCCCTCATCGATTCAGGGCGGGCGGTTCTTCGCTCGGCCGTGGAACAGCGCGTGCTCGCCGCCCGTTCGCCTCAGGCGCTTGTGCCGTTGATCAACCTTGCGTTGCCGCTCGCCTCGATCCCTTCGGAGCGTTGGCGTGCCCGGCTGATCCTCGAAGCCTGCCGCGAGCCTGTTCCGCCCATCGTCGGGTCGATGTCGCCGGGCCCGATCGACTCCTCGTTGGTCGAACTCGCCGACCAGCTCGAGGCCCGCTGGTTCGCCGCGATCGGTCGCCTCTCCCTCGCGGACGAAGCCCTCGCCCGCGAGCTTGCCTCGCGCCTCTGCACCATCGTCGTCAGCGAGCAGCACGTGCTGCCCTTCTTCATTCCCACCGATCCGCAGGAACTGCAACTGTGCGCCCAGTTGCTTCAGCCCGACCGCAGCCGGGAGGGCCTCATCCGCGTCGCTCGTGAGTTCATCGCCTCGCGCACCAACGCACTCGCCTGGGTCGATGACGACGCGGCCTTAATCACCGCGGATCCATCCGCGATCGACGACAAAGCCGTCGCCGCGACTTCGCCCGCTGACATGCACTTCAAGGCCCGCGTCTGGGCGGTGAATCTCTCTGCAACCCCCGGGCTGGCCTCGCTGGTCATGCCCTGGGGCGCATCAACCCCGCCGCAGGAGCTCCAAGGCTTCTCCGCGCTCGAACTGACCACCCTCCCCGCGGTGGAACTGAACCCCGCCGACGCGCCGATCAACGACGCGCTCAAAGGCGCAACCGCCGCGCAGGTCGCCGCCCGCCTGGGTTCGACCTCGACGACGCTCACGACCATCAAGCGTGCCCTGCCCGTTCGCCCGCCGGGGTTTGATATTCCGCAGCTCGCCGCCGACTGGTCCCTCGCCTCTTTGAGCCGTGGGTCGCCTGATCTGCCGCAGCCCGACGACGACCCGAGTTTCCCGGTCGGCACGACCTACACCACCACCGCCCGCCTGTTCTTTGACGACTCCGCGGTCAACCTTGACCCGACGCAGAGCAAGGGGAAGTGGACGCTCTTTATCCAGTGCCGCCAGGGCGCGGGGGAACTGAACACCGACGATCGCGTGACGATCCACCTGGGCCCGGCCTTTGCCGACCTCGCCACGCTGACACTCACGCCCCGCGGCATCCTCACCGACCTTTCCGCTCAAGGCCGAGGAAGTCCGCCCATGACGCTCAACACCGTGCTGACCCCCGCCGACCAAGCCCGTCAATCGCCCGCGCAGTGGACCGCGTGGATTCCCTTGCCCAGCGGCGCGGTGGAGAGTTCGGGGCTCATGCGCATCGCCATCACCCGCACCGACCCCCGCGGCGTGCGTTCCACGTTCCCCCGCCCGATGCTCCCATGGCAGATCCAACCCGGGCGATTGCCCCTGGACACCAGCGCCTGGCTGGCGCTGCCGAAGTGAGATGGAGTCAGCACCCGCAAAGCTCAGCGTGCCCGCTCAGTTTGTTTCCGTCGGTGCGACCAGGTAGAACCGCGCAATGGGCACCTCGAAGATCGATTCGTCGCCCTCACGCTGGAAGACGTAGTGGCCTTCCATCGTCCCCCACGCGGTGGGCAGCGGGCAGAACGACGAATACTCGAACGACTGACCCGGGCGCAGGATGGGCTGCTGACCGACGACGCCCTCGCCCTGCACTTCGTTGCCGCGCCCGTGGGCGTCGACAATCGTCCAGTGGCGCAGCAGGAGCTGCGCGGTGATCTGCGACTCGTTGGCGATGCGGATGCGGTACCCGAAGATGAACTGCCGGGCCTCGGGGTCCGAGTGGTCGGGCAGGTACGTCGGGAAGACCGCGATGCGGAAGCCGTTGGAGGTCGACTCCGATCCGCGGCAGGCCGGACGACGGGATGAGGCGGGAGGCGAAGACTGCATGGATCAACCCCGTCAAGGTGCGGCCGTTCTCACCGCACGAAAAGGTGGGACATGCAGTGTACCTTGCCTCACCGACAGAAAAGCTCCATGACGAAAAAACCGCGCAAAATCGCGGGTGTGGGGGGGTGTTGAAACAGGCAAGCTGGGTCAACCGGGCACCACCTGCTCATCCCCTAGGCCATCACCGCCAGCGGTGAGGGCCCGAGCGTCACGATCGTCCGCGGCTGCTTCCCCTTCGCGTGGACCCGAGCCAGGTACGCGTTGAGATCATCGAGCGTGATGGCATCGATTGCGCGCGCAAACTCGTCCAGGGTGCGGGGTTTCCCGAGTCTGTGCTGATCGGTGGCGAGCGCGCCCGCACGGGCGGAGGTCGATTCGCCGGAGAAGATGAGGGCCGACTTCATCCCAACCACCGCGCGGTCGAACTCCTCGCGCGTGACCAGCCCGGCGGGTGAGAAGATCCGTTCCAGTTCGCTGAGCAGGACATCGAGCGACTGCTGCGCACGCTGGGGCGTGGTGCCGACGTACGAGGTCAGGCGTCCGGAGTGCTTGTCGCCCGCGTACGAGGCGGAGACCGAGTAGCACAAGCCGCGTTTCTCGCGCACTTCGGAGAACAGCCGCGATGCGGAGCCCGCGGAGAGCACGCTGGCGGCGAGCCTGTGGAGGTTCGATTCCGCGTCCGCCTCTTTCGGTGCGTCGGCGGCGGTGAGGATGTGCACCTGGTTCGATTCGTCGGCCTCGTGGTGGTAGCTTCCGCGCTCCGGATTCGCCTCGATCCGCGGCTCCGGGGTCGATCCCTCCCAGCCCTTCAGCAAGGGCACCAAGGCCCGCTCGATCGCGTCGGGATCGCAATCACCCGCAATCGCGAGGATGCTCGACGCGGGCGTGGCCTTGGTGAACCACGCCGAGCGGACATCGCTGTCGGTCAGGGCTGAAAGTCCTTCTTCGGTCCCCACGACGCGACGGTTGAAGGGCTGTTCGACGTGGCGTTCGCTGAGCAGGAGCGAGGCGTACCCCGCGGGGTCGTCGCGTAAAGCGGCCACCGTCTGGAGCGCCAGTTCACGTGCGGGCTCGAAGGCCTGCGCTTCGAGCCTGGGCCTGCGCACGATGTCCACCAGCAGGGGCAGCGCGTTGAGCAGGTTTGTCCCAAGGGCCGTGGCCGACAGGCGGACGTATGTCAACCCCGCGGAGCACGAGCGGAGCACGCCCAGCGCGTCGAGAGCGTCGGCGTGCTGGCGCGAATCACGCTCGCCCGCGCCGCGCAGCAGCATCTCGCACAGGACGGTCGAAAGACCCTCGCGCCCGCGCGGGTCGTGCGCGGCGCCGACGGGGATCAGCCACAGCAGCGAAGCGGACTTCGCCGAGGCGTTTGGCTCGATCAGCAGGGGCATACCCCCCGGCAACGTTCGACGATGGATCGCCATACCTGTTCACTCGCTCCCGCGTTGCTTGATGGGCGGCGTGCCCGCCTTGACGCTGATACTGCCGCCGTCGACCGCGTAGACCACAAATCGCTGGCCCTGATGATTCAGCCCGCGCTCGGCGCACAAGCGCCGCGCGAGCGCCGTGAGTTCCGGCGCGTCGAAGGGGATGATCTCCGCGGAATCTGTCCGCACGATGATCCCTGTCGAAGACGAGCCGTAGGCGAGTTGGTAGTGCGCGTGCTCGGCATGAAAGAGCACCTGCTGCAGCACGCCCGCCTCTTGCAGCAGTTTGATCGTGCGGTAGACCGTCGCCTTCGATACGCGGAAGGGCGGTTGCCCGGGCCCGGGGTTCGCCGCGAGTTTCTTCAAGACCGCGATGAGTTGCTCGGCCTGGAACGGCGCGTTGAAGCTCGTCACCGCTTCAAGGATCCGCGCCCGCTCGGGGGTGTACTTCAGCCCCTGCTTCTTCAGCGCGCGCCGGAACGTCGCGCACAGTGGCTCGATGATCGTCGGGATGGTCGATCCACCCGAGCCGACCGGGCTGGTGTGGGGCGTCGCGGGGGCCATGCCGTATGCTACGCGAAACCCCGGCGCGGTCGCTGAAGGGCCCTTGAGCGCCGGATCAGCCCCGCGTTTGCACCAGCCGAGCGGAGTCGCCATGAGCCCCGACCAGCCCACCACCACCGACGCCGAGCTTCGAGATCCGACCGCGCCGATGTCAACCTTCCGCAAGCTCGGTTCGTGGTATCTGCTCACCGTTGTCGCTTCGGTGGTCGTGGCGCTGCTGTGTTCACGAATCGGGTTCGAGGATGCGCCTTCGCCTTTGGCGCCCATGCTCGTGGCGGCCGAGCGGATGATCCGCGTGGCGCTCGTCGGCACGGTCGAGCTGCTGTGCATCTGGGGCTTCGGCTGCATGGTCATGCTGCTTCCCGCGGTGCGAACCTGGCGTGATCGGCGGTTCCTCGCCATGCCCGTGGGCCTGGGGCTCTTCGCGTGGCTCTGTCACAACTTGGGGGTGCTGGGGCTCTTCAGTGGTGTGGGCTTCGGCTCCGGTTCGCAGATCATCGCCGCGGCGCTTGCGTGCGTCGGCGTGGGCTTTGCGGTGCGCGAGGTGCTGCAGATCAGCCGGGAGCGTGCCTCGGGTCACTTTGCGGCTTCGTCGTCTACGCCTTGGTCGATCCTGCTGGCCGCCCCGGCGCTGGGGGTGATGCTGCTGGCGTGTCTTTCCGTCCCGGGGCGGCTGTGGCCCTCGGAGGTCGGCGGCTACGACGTCACCAGCTACCACGCGCCGCTCGTGCTGGAATGGGCCCGCCCCGGCGCACGCCTCTGGCCCGTCGATCACAACGTTTACTCGTTTCTGCCCTCGTACGTCGAAGCCATCTTCCTGCACATCCACGCCGCCCTCGGCGGTGGCGACGGCTCAACTTCAGGTCTGAAAGGTTGGGACGGCGTGGGACTGAGCGCCAGCCAGTTTGTGCACGCCGGTTGCAGCGTCTTTACGGCGCTGCTGGTGCTGCGGCTCGTTCAGCGCCTTGCGCTGGCGCTGTTGCCCGACTCTGCGGTGAAGCAGACCTTCGGCCGATTGGCTTCGGGCGTCGCAGCCGCGGCGGTTGTCGCGTTGCCGTGGAGCGTCGTGTGCGGCTCGATGATGTACAACGAGATGGCGGTCTGCGCCGTCTTTGCTGGTGCGCTGCTTGTGCTGGTCGATGCGCAGACTCGCGCCGTCGCCGCGGGCGCGGGCAAGGTTCAGCCGATCGCGCGGGGGTTTGTGGTCGGTGGGCTCATGGGCGCCGCCTGCGGCTTCAAGCCCACGGCCATGTTTTTGTGCGTCCCCACCGCCGCCGCCGCGCTGGTTTTCTGGTCGTGGTTCAGAATCGAGCGCACCGCGGGCACGGGCGCGCGGGCTCGATCGGTCGTTATCACATGCTTCGCCGGAGCGCTGGGGGGGATCATCTTCTTCGCTCCACCGATGATCCGGAATGCGATTGCCACCTCGGGCAATCCGGTCTTTCCCGCGGCGACGGGTCTTCTGGGCACGGCTCACTGGTCGAGCGAACAAGCCGCCCGGTTCATCTCGGGGCATCTGTCGGTGGGGTTTGTTGAGGGTGTGAAGCTCTTGTTCTCAGCGACGCCCGCGGCCGAGGGGTTGGGTCAGCCCCGCGGGATTTTTCATGTGCAATGGGCTTTGCTCTTTCCGGCGGCTTTTTTCGCGTTGGTCCTCTCGGCCGTCCACGCGATCTTCACCCGCAAGCACGACGCACGCCGCTCGTCGCTCCAGCTCGCGATCCTTGCGGTTGCTGTGGTTGGGGTTGTCGGTGCGTTGATCTGGTGGGCTGGTTTCTCGCATGCGCAGTCGCGGTTTTTGCTGCCGCTGGCGCCGGTGCTGGCGATCCTGATGGGGCTGGGCGTTTTGTCGATGGCGCGCTTGGGATTGTGGACGGGCGTGCTCGCCGGTGCGTTGGGTCTGGGCGTGGTGGCGTTCTCGAGTGCTCGTTGCATCGCGATCTTCGGAGCGGTGCAAGAGCCGAACCAGCTTCTGATCATGGGTCAGGCCGCGATCACGGGCGAGCTGGTGAAAGAGCGGCTCAGTGAGGTCGGTGCCTCCAGCGAAGAAGGTCGGGCGATCATGCGCAACGTGAACATGGAAGCGCTGGTGAACATCCAGAAGCCCAAAGGCCCCGCGACCGACGGCGTCTACCTCATCGGCAAAGCCACCACCCTCTACTTCGACGAGCCCGTCGCCTATCACACCACGTGGGACGCCCGCGCGCTGGGCGACGCGATGGAGAAGTTCCCCGACAGCCCCGAGGCGTGGTCAAAGGCCATCCGCGACGAGGGGCAGCGCCAGATCAACAAGCAGATCGTCTACGTCATCGTCGATTTCCTCGAACTCAACCGCCTCCGCGCCAGCGGCTGGTACGACCCGCGCGTCACCGACGAAAAACTCCAGCGCTGGATGAACGAACAGACCACCCCGGTGCGTGAATATCGCGAGCTGGGCATGGTGCTGCTGAAGCTCCGACCCGCGCGGTGAGGCCCTTTCTGGTGGCATGGCTCTTCAGAGCCGTGCGCCCGTGGCAGACACATCCCCGTTGCACGCAGTCAACCAAGCACGCCCGAATCACCCACCCCACGCGTACGCTCGTGCTCATGCCCACCGACGAACGCTCAAACCTCTCGGCCTCACCCGCACCCCCCGCCGGTCGGCGGGGTGTCGTTCAACTGCTGGGCTTCGTTCTGGGCCTGTGCATCCTGGGCTGGGTCATCTGGTCCGTCACGCGCGATCAGAACCGTTTGCAAGAGATCAAACGCCTCGCCGACGCCCCGCTCTGGCAGTACGCACTCGCCCTGGGTCTCTCGGGCCTCACTGTCGCCCTCAGCGGCCTGGTCTTTTCCGCCATGAGTCTGGGCATCGACGCCAAACACCGCCCCGGCGCGCTGCGGTGCGTTGGCGTCAACAGTGTTTGCAGCCTGCTGAGTTACCTCCCCATGAAGATCAGCCTCATCTTCAGGCTCTTCTTCCACCGTCGAATGGACGGCATGGATTGGCTCACCATCGCCGCGTGGATGGCCTCCGTCGCCGCCATCATTCTCATCAGCCTTACGCCGCCGTTCCTTGCCACCTGGCTGGTCAAAGAGCTCGATGTGCGCTGGTGGTCTATTGCGCTGGGCGGGATTCTCTTCGCGGGCTTGGCCGTGCCGATTGTCGCGAGTTTCTTCAGCGGCACCCCGGGCCTGAACCGCATCGAGTCCCTTCTGCGCACCCTCATCATCGGGCGCGTCGGTTTCATCGCCCGCACCCTCCGGGCCGCGTGGTTTGGCAAGCTCCACGCCGGGCTCATCCCGCTCAGCAGCAAGCGAGCTGTCTGGCTGGGTTTGACGCTGCGGTGTACGGATGTCGCGGCTCAGGCCGCACGGTTTTATCTTGTCTCGCGGATGGTCGGTGCGCCGCTGAGCGCCGAGCAGTGCGTGCTTGCCGGGGCGGTGTACTTCTTCATCCAAGCCGCCAGTCCTGCGGGCGTTGCGGGTCCGCGTGAGGGCGGGCTGATCGCGATTCTCGGTCAAGACGCCGCCGCGGTGGTGCTCGCTGTTTCCGCCGCGGAGGCCGTTGCGAATCTGCTCATGGGCGCTCTCTCGGCCGCCCTGCTCCGCGTAGACCGCCTCCTGGCGGGCGAGCGCAAGGCCGACGACGATTCTGCCGCGAACGAAACGAATCAGGAGCGCGCATGACCACCGCCCAACCCACGCTTCGTCTCTCGCTGGTGCAGTTCAACCCCGTGGTGGGCGAGATCGCCTCCAACGCGCGTCGAATTCTCGACTTCGCCCGCAAGGCCCGCGACGCGCAGTGCGACCTCGTCGTCTTCCCCGAGCTTGCACTCACGGGCTATCCGCCCAAGGACCTTTTGTTGCAAGGTGGCTTCATCCACGCCGTCTTGCGCGAGGCCCGCGCACTGGCGCAGCGTGCACGCGAGCTGAACATCACGCTCGTTCTGGGCACGCCCTGGCCTGTGGGGCTTGACGCGCACGCCGCGCTCAACCCCGCGGTCGATCTGACGAGCCTCACCTTCGACCCCGCCCGCCTGCACAACAGCCTGCTCTACGCCGGGCCAACCCCCGCCTCTTCCGGCGTCTATCACAAGCGCCTGCTGCCGACGTACGACGTCTTCGACGAGGACCGCTACTTCGAGCCCGGCTCGCGCGCACGCGTCATCCCCGTGCCCATCCGCGGCGGCCCCGCCGTCGCCCGCGTGGGCCTCTCGATCTGCGAAGACCTCTGGCGAGGCGAGGACGCCGGGTTTGCCGCCCGATACCTCAGTTGTCCCGATCCGCTGCTCGAACTGCTCAACCCGCCCGACAAAACGCCCGGCGCACAAATCATCGTCAACCCCTCCGCAAGCCCCTACCGCCTGGGGATGGGCGCTCGCCAGCGTGCGCTGCTCAGCCGCGTCTGCCGGACCCACGCCGTGCCTGTCGCCGCAGTGAACCAGGTCGGCGCCAACGACGAACTGATCTTCGACGGCGGCGCCTGCGTCTATCACCCAACCAACCCCACGACCTCAACCCCCCTCGCCGCCCACGACGCGATCCTCACCGCCACCGGCCCGCTCTTCGACGAAGCCCTCGTCGTCTCCGATGTCTTCTTCGCCGCCGATGCCGCCGCTGCAACCCGTGAACCAATCGAAGTCCCCGACCCGCTCGTGCAAACCACGCCCGAAGAACAACTTTTCCGCGCTCTGACCCTCGGCGTCCGCGACTACTGCGCCAAAACCGGCTTCAAGCGCGTCGCCATCGGGCTCAGCGGCGGCATCGACTCCGCACTCACCGCCGTAATCGCCGCCGCCGCCATGGGCAGTTCCAACGTCGTCGGCCTCTCCATGCCCTCGCGATACAGCTCCGACGGCTCAAAGACCGACGCCGCCGAACTCGCCGCCAACCTTTCGATGGTTATGCATACCGCGACCATCGAACCCGCCTTTATCGAAATGAACCGCGTCCTCGCGCCCATCTTCGCGAACATGCCGCAGGACGTCACCGAAGAAAATCTCCAGTCCCGAATCCGCGGCACGCTCCTCATGGCCGTCAGCAACAAGCTCGGCGCGCTCGTCCTCACCACCGGGAACAAGAGCGAGATGGCCGTCGGCTACGCCACGCTCTACGGCGATATGAACGGCGGGCTCGCGGTGCTCAGCGACGTCACCAAGCAGTGGGTCTACCGCCTCTCCCGCTGGATCAACGCCAACCCCGCACGCCTGAACATCCCTGCCCTCTCCCCCGCCGCGATGCGCACAGGCCCGATCCCTCTCGCCAGCATCACCAAGCCCCCCAGCGCCGAGCTGCGCCCGGACCAGAAGGACCAAGACACGCTCCCGCCCTACGAAATCCTCGACGAAATCATCGAGCGCTACGTGGAGAAGCGTCAGGCCCCCAGCGTCATCATCGCCGCCATGCGCGCGAGCACCGACGAAGCGACGATCCGCAAGGTCGTCCGAATGATCGACCTCAGCGAGTTCAAACGCAAGCAGGCCGCCACAGGCCTGAAGGTCACCTCGGTGGCCTTCGGCTCCGGCCGGCGCATGCCCATCGCCCAGCGCTGGCGCGAAGACGCCTCACCACGCTGATCCGCAATCGTTGAGAAATCTCACGCCGCCCGGCTGTCCCAGTTCTTGGGCCGCACGTTCGCTGGCGCGTCGGGCTTCTCGGTCCAGTCCTCCGCCGAACGCACGTTCAGCTCGCTGGCGCACGTCTTGCGATAGCCCAGCAGGCGGATCACCTCCAGCACGTCGGTCCACTGCGGGAAGGTCTTGTTGTTCTCGCGCTTGAACGCCTCGATCGCCATGACAAAGAGGAACTGCTCTTTGTTCAGGTCACCTTCCTCGGCGCAGCGTGTGAAGTCGCTGAGGCGCCGCCCGGCCCCCCGGCGCCGATCGAACCCCATGTGGGCACTCTCGCCGACGCTCCGCCCCGGGTAATCACGCCGATCAACCCCCGTGCGCCGATCAACAACCGAGCCTTCTTCCGCCGGCATGCCGGTGAAAGAAGGCTCGTTCTTCTTGCCTGACTTTGAGGTGAAATCCTGATTCGACATGACGCGCCGCTCCTCGCTTACCAAACCGAGGAGCCCCGCCCGCCCGCCCCGGGCCCATCGGCCCGGCCTTCAACGACGCGGATCAAAGATCCTCATCGTCTTCATCGTCGAAGTCGTCGTCGAAGTCCTCTTCATCGTCCTCGCCCTCGGGAAGTTCTTCTTCACCTTCCTCAAGGTCCTCCTCGTCCTCAAACTCCTCATCCTCGTCCTCATCCTCAAACTCGTCATCGTCGTCAAACTCGTCCTCGTCCTCGAAGTCATCGCCGAAATCGCCCCCGTCATCGCTCTTCTTCCCCATTTCGATCTCAACAAGCGAGACCCCCGTCGCCCCAAGGGCCCACGGCATCCCCGTCAACACCTCTTCGGTGTCCGTCCCCACAATCGTCCCACTCGTCTTCCCCGGCGTCAGCATCGCGGTCGGCATGGCTGTTCTCTGTGTTGAGTTGATCGTTGATTCCTGCTCGTCTTCCCGAAGCCCCTTCACACCTGGGCCCTTGCTTCGGTCCGCCCTCGGCCTTTCTCCAGCCCCGATGCGGATCCCAAGCGCCCCAACCGTAACCGCGCCACGGCCCCAGTCAACACCCCCCCCCCCCCCCGTCCCGGTTTCCCGCCCCCCCCCTCCCCCGAACCCCCCCCCCCCACACCCCCCGCCCCCGCCTGAACACCGCCCCATCCCCC
>JACVCS010000111.1 GCA_016741915.1 Phycisphaerales bacterium
GGGTTGGGGGTAGGGGGCGTTGGAAGACCGGAATACCCGGTGCATGTTGATCGGCAGACGGACAGAGAAGTGTGTACACTGGTCGGCTCAGTGGAAAGGACCGCTATGGGTTTTTCGTCGATCGTTTCGGGATTTCGGGTCGGGACGCTGGCGTTGGGCTTGGCCGTGGTTGCCGGGGGGGCGATGAGCCTGCCGGTGCTTGCGGCGCCGGAGCCCGAGGTGGTGCCCACACGCTGGGAACTGAAGACCAAGTTCAGCCCCTTGCGGGTGCTGACGGTGGATACGCCCGAGGGGCCGCGGGCGTTTGTGTACATGACCTACGAAGTGACAAATACCGCGGGTCAGGACGTCTTTTTCGCCCCGACCTTCGACCTGGTGACGGCCGACGGGACCGTGGAGCGTTCGGGCAAGGGCGTGAGCGCCGAGGCGACCAAGAAGGTCATCGCGTACGTGAATGACCCCGAGGTCAAGGACCAGATCGCGGTGATCGGGACGCTGCTTCAGGGCGAAGAGAACGCACGGGTGGGGATTGTGATCTGGTCGGGCGAGCAGCTCCGTCCGGGCGAACTGACGGTCTATGCCGCGGGCTTCTCGGGTGAGAGCACGACGGTGACGCCGCCCAAGACGGCCGACGGCAAAGCGGCGGCGGAGGGGGTCGTGCTGCGGAAGACGAAGAGTCTGACGTACAAGACCCCGGGTGAGATTTCGCAGATCAAGGACACGCCCATGAATCCGGTTGAGACCGGGTGGGTCATGCGGTAAGTTTGGTTTATGATTGGTGGGCGGGTGGGGGGTGGTGATGGGGTGGGGTGCGGGGAAGGGGCGGCTGTCGGTCGATTTTTCGATTTCGACGGTCTAGGATTGAGGCCCGGCTCAGCCCGGCGGCCCTCTGTGGGAGGGCATGCGGCGAGGTTAAGCGGGCAAGACTGGTTTGTTTGCAGATCGAAGGGCTTTGCCATGGCACATAAAAAGGGTCAGGGTTCAACGAAGAACGGCCGCGACAGCAACCCGCAGTACCGCGGGGTGAAGTTGTACGCCGGTGAGGTGGCGCAGCCCGGGTCAATCGTGATCCGTCAGGTCGGTACGCCCATCAAGCCCGGCTTCCTGATCAAGCGTGGCAAGGACGACACCCTGTACTCGCTGGGCCACGGCAAGGTCGTCTTCATGGGTTCGACGGTCCACATCGACCCGCTGGACCCCAAGACCCCCCGCCCGTTCTGGCTGAAGTCCTCGAACGCGCCGAGCAAGAAGTAAGCCGATCGGTCGTGTGCTGAGCGGCGCTCACGCACGCTCGATTACTCGATCGGTTGAAACACGCGATTTCTTCCAGCCCCTGCCGATCGGTGGGGGCTGGTTGCTTTTTGCGGTGTTTCAGGCGTTCAGGTCGAGCGAAGGCTGATCGGGCTTGGGTTTCGGTAACTGAGGCGGGGGCTGGCGCTTGTGGTCCTGGCGGGCGTCTTCCTCGGTGGTGGAGGCGAGGTTTCGGGCCGCGGTGACGCCGTCGGAGGTTTCGACGGTGTCGACGACCTCGGCGTGCTTGACCTCGGATTTGACGTTGTCGCGACGCTTTTTCGCTTGTTCGCGTGCGGCGAGGCGTTCGGCCTCGGAGAGGCCCGCGACCGACTGCGTGATGGGCACGCCGAAGGTTGACATTGTTGGGAGTATCGACGGGTTAAGGCGTTGGGCTTCACATGAAGGGGCGGTGCGGCGGTTTTCGGGCGTTGAACCCGGGCGGGGAAGGGGATTGGGCAACCGCGTCAGGGTTGGGTGAGTTCGGAGAGGGCTTCAAACGCCTGTTGGGCGCCTGTTGGGCGCGTGATGGGCGCGAGTTGGGCGTAGGATCACCCGGGCGGAGGGGATTGTGCGTGAGCAGAGCAAAAACCAAAGCGAAAGGTAATCATGAGCCGGACGAACGCGAGCGTGAAGGTGAATGGGATGAACGCTGTCAAGATGATGCTGTCGGCGGGAGCGTTGGGTGCGGTGGTGATGCTCGGGGCGTGCGCGAAGAGCGACGGCGGCGCGGCGAAGGCTTCTGGCGGCGAAACGTCGGTGAAGGCGGATGCGTCGCAGCCGGCGCGTGAGGCGTTGAAGCTGCCGGCGAGTGCGGAGCCGTTGGCTGAGCTGAAGGATCTGGCGTTCATGGCGGGTCGGTGGGTGGGCGTGGCGCCGCGGGCGAGTTTGGTGAATGAGGAGCATTGGATGACGCCGCGGGGGAACGCGATGGTGGGGACGTTCCGTCAGGTGCGTCGCGACGGGAAGACGGCGTTCGTGGAGGTGTCGCAGATCGAGGCGGAGAAGGACGGGATCGTTCTGCGGCTGCGGCATCTGCACAGCAAGCTTGAGGTGCCGGAGGAGCGGAAGGAACTGTCGATCTTCAAACTGAAGTCGGCGGGGAAGAACCGTGCGGAGTTCACGGGGACGGGCAAGGCGGAGGGGATCAACGCGGTGATCTATACGCTGAGTGAAGACGGCAACGAACTTTCGCAGGAACTGGTCTTTGACCCGGCGAAGTCGAAAGAGAAGGGCTTCACGACGGTGTATCGGCGTGAGGGGAAGTGAGCGCGGCAAAGCTCAAAGCTCAAAGTTCAAAGTTCAAAGTTCAAAGTTCAAAGCTCAAAGCTCAAAGCTCAAAGCTCAAAGCAGAAAGGCGTTCACCACGGAGTCACGGAGGCACGGAGAGGGGACTGAGAGCTTTGGTGTGCTTGTTTTGGTGAGTGATGGTTGGTGAGTGGGGCGGGGTGGCGTTTGGTGGTTGAGATTTGGTTTGAAAATGAAAACCCCGGCGCTTTCGCGTCGGGGTTTTTGCTTTGGTTCGTTTGAAGAACGGTGAGGCCGTTGAGATGCTCGGCCTCAGGCCACGCGGCGGCGGCGGGTGATGGCCAGCGTGCTCAGCAGCACCAACGCGCCCGCGCCCGGGGCGGGGATGATCTGGTTGGCGATCACCGAATAGCCCGCGCCGGTGGGGTGGACGTTCGGCACGATCGAGGGATCGAGCAGCATGTTTGTCAGCGTCGCCTCGTTGCCCAAGAACGGCGTGTAGGTGTCGACGAAGCGGGCGCCCACCGCTTGGCTGATGTTGCGGATGGTTTCGTTGAGCTGCTGGATCACGCCCGCGGTCAGCGCGGGGTTGGGGTTGCCCGGGAGGATCGCGAAGGGGTCGTAGTAACCCACGGCGATGATGTTCGCGGTGGGAAGGGCGGTGCGCAGGCCTGTGTAGAAGGCGGTGAGGTTGGTGACGATGCCGCCGAAGGCGCCCTGAAGGAGCGCGAACTGCGTCGGGGCGGGGAGCCCGGCGAAGCCGGGCTGCTGGATGATGGAGAGCAGGTCGTTGGCGCCGAGGGAGACGGTCACGGTGGTGACGGGGCGTGAGGCGGCGGCGGCCTGCGTGATGGCGTTCATCACGAAGGTGTTCTGGCTGATGGTGGAGGTGTAGTTCGTGTTCAGGGCGCGGGCGGTGTTGGAGGTATCGAAGTAGGAGGAGGTGGAGTCGCCGTAGATGGAGGCGTTGACGACGGCGGGGCGGATGCCGGAGTTCTGGGTGGCGAGGTAATCGGCGTAGAGGGAGACGTAGCCGCGGTCGCCGTTGGAGGTTTGGGTGTAGGAGGCGGTGGTGGTGATGCCGAAGCCCACGGAGTCGCCGATGGCGAGGTAGGTGGAGTTCTGGGCGAGGGTGGTGGTGGTGGCCAGAGCAAAGCTGGCGCAGACGGTGAGCAGAACGCTTGAACGCATGAGATCACTCCTTCCTCATTTGGCCGAGATGCACGCTTGAGAGAGGGCGGGCATTCGGCGGGAGTGAAGGATAGCCGACAGGCTGAATCTGTGGCTTGAAAGGCGAGAATCAGGCGGAAATTGAGGGGGCGAGGGGTGTCGGGGCCTGGCCGCATTCTGGGCATGGGTCGTTCGGGCGAAGGCCGGTGCGTGGGTAGCGGCAGCGGTGACAGAAGGTCGAGCTTGGACGGAGGACGTTGAGAAGGCGGCGGATGATCCGGCGACAGAGCCAGATGAAGCCGGCGAAGAGTGTGCCCCAGAAGAGGGTGTTGATGAGGAGGGCGTGGGGGATGGGGAGGTAGGGGATCAGCATTTGAGAGGAGTTGTCAAGCGCAATTGAGAAGAAGCCTTTGCTGACGTTGAAACTGCCATCGCCGGGACAGTTCGAACAGAGTCCCGATACAGATATTCCTTCGAGACATCGAGCGGGCCATCCACTCGAGAAACGATGCGATCCGTGAATGAACATCGGGTAGTTTGGAAGAAGTTTAAGCGATCGCTTGTACCAGTTTGGCGCGCTCGGCATAACGTCTTGAGGCGTGATGAGGAGGGGTTCTACTCGCCAAAACGAAAACTGTACAGCGAGACTCTTTTCACCCATAGTGCTGAGCGTGTCCGTTGTAGAGATCGGCACGATCTTGCCTTCAGAATGCTCGGCATACTCAATACTTGTCGCGAACCACCATGGAACGTCGTGATTGCGGAGGACTCCGATCTCGGTCTCGTTGTGTTGCCACACTCTTGTGCGGTCAATCGGCGTCACTGCGGTGGCTGGTCTGAAGAACTGCGGAATGACCGCGGTAAGGCACGAGATCAGCAACCCTGCAATCACGCACGAGATCAACCAAAGACATCGGATGATCCGACCTCGCGATCCCATGAGCGATGTTACTCCGGACTCCGGCGAGCAATCGAATGGGCTTGCATTTCCAAAGAACAAAGAACCGGTTGCTGAAGCAACCGGCTCTGAGAAGCGGGCTGTGACAAGTGGGCTCAGAAACGTGGGCTTTGGGATTTGCGGGGACTTGGGCGGGTTAGAGGCCCAGAGTGTTGATGCCGCAGTCGACGAAGATGGTTTCGCCGGTCACGCCGCTGGAGAGGTCGCTGGCGAGGTAGACGGCGGTTTTGCCGACGTCGTCGCCTTCGACGTTTCGGCGGAGGGGCGCGTTGGCGGCGACGTGGTCGGTGATTTTGTCGGCGCCGCCCACGGCTGAGGACGCGAGGGTGCGGAGGTAGCCTCCTGAGATGGCGTTGACGCGGATCTTTTCGGGGCCGAGCTCCCAGGCGAGGTAGCGTGTGGAGGATTCGAGGGCGGCCTTGGCGACGCCCATGACGTTGTAGCCGGGGACGACTTTGTCGCCGCCGTAGTAGGACATGCACATGATCGAGCCGCCGCCGGAGCGGGCCATGATCGGGCGGGCGGCCTTGGCGAGGGCGATGAGGGTGTACGCGGAGATGTCGAGGGCCTGGGTGAAGGCGGCGCGGGGCGTGTCAGTGAACTTGCCGGGGGCGAGCCATTCGCGGTCGGCGAAGGCGATGGAGTGCACGAGGATGTCGAGGCGGTCGAACTTCTCGCTGTACTTGGCGAAGGCGGCGGTGATGTCGTCGTCCTTGGAGGCGTCGAGGGGGACGAGCCAGGGGTTGTCGATGCCGAGGGCGGCGAGGGAGCGGCGGGTGCGGTGTTCGTTTTTGTCGCCGGGGAGGTGGGTGAAGGCGAGGGTGCAGCCGTGGGCCTTGAGGGCTTGGGCGATGAACCAGGCGTAGGAGCGTTCGTTGGCGATGCCGACGACGAGGGCGGTTTTGCCGGTGAGGAGCTGGGGGGAAGACATGGAAAGACTCCTTGTTTTTCTGAGGGGTCGGAACGGGGTCGAGTGTCAGGATAGGAAGTGTGTTGTGCTTTGGGCGGGGTGCTTGGCAGGGTGCTGGTTGGGGTGGTGATGAGTCGGTGATCCGGGGCGATCGGCGTGGGTATGCTCGCGGCATGACGGATCTGAACACGCTTGAGTTGGACGAGTTGTATCGAGAGCTTGCGGCGGGGGGGATGGTCGGAAGGCTGCTGGAGCTGGCGCGGGATGAGGACCTTGCGGGGTCGCAGGACGCGGACTGGGAGTTGGGCGATCTGACGAGCCGGGCGTTTGTGCCGGGGTATCTGCGCGGGCGGGCGGAGGTGGTCTTTCGTAAGGACGGGATCGTCAGCGGGCTGGCGGCGGCGGACGAACTGCTGCTGCTGTTCAAGGCGGATGTGGATCTGACGGTGCGCGTGAAAGATGGCGGCGCGGCGAAAGCCGGTCAGAGCGTCGCGACGCTTGAGGGGGATATGCGGGCGATTCTGCGTGTGGAGCGCACGCTGCTGAATCTCGTTTCGCGGCTGAGCGGGATCGCAACGCGGACGCGTGAGTTTGTTTCCGCGGCGGCAAGTGGCGGCGGCAAGGCGGGGGTCTTTGATACGCGGAAGACCACGCCGGGGATGAGGGTGCTGGAGAAGTACGCGGTGCGATGTGGAGGGGGGAAGCTGCACAGGCTGGGTCTGTACGACGCGGTGATGATCAAGGACAATCACCTCGAGTCGGTGCGGAGCTTGCCCGGGCTTCGCGGCGGAAGCGAAGGCGGCGGTGAAGAGGCGTTCGTGATGGAAGTGAAAGCCACGGCACGCAAGGCGCGGATGGAAGCGCCGCGGGCGGGGCTGCGGTTTGTGGAGTTGGAGGTCGATCGGCTGGAGCAGTTGCGCTGGGTGCTGAAGGCGGGTGGATGCGGCGTGGACATCGTGCTGCTGGACAACATGAGCGCGGGGCAGTTGCGCGAGGCGGTGAAGCTGCGCGATGAGTTGCTGCCGGGCGGGATGCAGTTGGAGGCCTCGGGCGGGATCAACCTGCAGACGGTCGCTGAGATCGCAGCCACGGGCGTGGAGCGGGTGAGCACGGGCTCACTGACGCACGGCGCGACGTGGATCGATGTTGGGCTGGATGTGGTGGTGTGAGGTTCGAGGCCTCGGGGAAATCAGACAGAATCACTCACAAAGAGATCGCAGAGGACGCAGAGTCTGAGCGGGGATTCAACGCGGAGTTCGCGGAGAGCGCGGAGTTGAAGACATGGGATTGATCAACGAAGGGAGGGAAGGAAGGGAAGAAGCCCTGCGTGCCTTTCTTCTATCTCTTCCATCACTTCGTTGACAAATCGGTTTTCTCTGCGTCCTCTGCGGCCTCTTTGTGAAATGTCTTTCTCTTCAAAGCAAAGAACCAACGGATCAACGAAGGGAGGGAAGAAAGGGAAGAAGCGCTTCACGCCTCTCTTCCATTCCTTCCATCACTTCGTTGATGATCCTGTCTTTCTCTGCGTCCTCTGCGGCCTCTTTGTGAAGTGTCTTTTCTTCACGACCGGACTTGTTCACATCTTGCCCTGGGCCTTGAGTTGGCGCTTGATTTCGTGGCGGACGATCTGCCCGCCGGCGAGGTAGATCACGTCTTCGGCGATGTTGACCATCAGGTCGCCGATGCGTTCAAGCTCGCGGCCGCAGCGGTAGCAGATGATGCCGATGGCTTTGCTTTCGCGGTCGGAGCCCATCATGTCCACGCACTCGACGAAGAGCTGCTTGTCGAGGCGGTCGATGTCGGTGTCGCGCATCACCACGTTGCGGGCGGCGTCGGTGTTCGTATTCAGCAGGGCTTGCAAGAGCGTCTGGCAGATGATCGGCACACGCTGGGCCATTTCGGTCAGCGCGGTGGGCAGCTTGCCCGCCTGCAAGCCCTTGAGCTTGATCGACTGCTTGGCGATGCTGGTGGCGTGGTCGGCGATGCGTTCGAGGTCGGCGTTGACCTTCAGGAACATCGCCACGGTGCGGAAGTCGCGCGCGACGGGTGAGAAGAGCGCCAGCACGCGGTAGCAGGATTCTTCGATGGCGACTTCTTCAGCGTCGACGTCGTCGTCACGCCGAACGACCGAGCGGGCGAGGGATTCGTCGAGGGTGAAGAGTGCTTCGACGGCCGTCTCGAGCATGCCGATGGCGGTGGAGGCTTCCTGCACCAGGCGCTGACGGAGGAGTTCCATCTCGCGCTGCAGCGCCGGGTTGTTGTGGCGCGTGGAAAGGAGCGGGGCCTGGGGGGAATCGGGCTCGGGGTTGGGGATCTCATCCTGGGGCATGGCGGGCCTCGCTGGCGTCGGTCGATTCTGCGCGGTTCGGTTCTATCTCGGGTGAGAGTCCTGAATCATCGACGCTGAATCGAGAGGGTAGACCGGCTGAATGGGTGAAACCCCGTGAAGAGGGGTTTCGGACGGGTGGGTGAGCAGGGTTTGCGAGAGCTTCACAGTCCGAGGTCGGCGTTGGCCGGTCTTCTGAAAGATCAACCGGCAAGTTGTGAGCGCAGCCTTTGCGCAGTGAGGAGAAAACTGCGGGAAGTTCAAGGGACAGGCCGATTCGCTCGACACGCCCCGGTGACGGGTGCGTCGGTCTATTGCGGCGGGGGTGAATGGGGGGG
>JACVCS010000112.1 GCA_016741915.1 Phycisphaerales bacterium
CCCGGCTCAACAAACGGCACGGGCCGCAACCCACCCGTTGTCGGCGGTATTCCCGGTGGTGGCGGGGGTGGTGGTGGCGGAGGCGGGGGCGGTGGTGGTGGCGGTGGCACGCCGCCGATCCCGACACCCGGTGCCGCGGGCATGCTCGCCATCGCGGGGTATTTCTGCTCACGCCGACGGCGGTGAAGTTACACTGCCTTCCATGATGGGCGGCGTGATCACTCGACAAGCTGAGAACTGCACATCCATCCGGTGCGCGCCATGAGCGGCGATGGACCGCGCACGCGCGAGACGGCCGAGCAGACCGAGCGCACACCTTTGGCTGGTGCCGCTGCGGTTTCGTCGATGTCCCGGGCCGCCCAGTTCCGCCGCCGCGTGCGTGCGCGGTGGATCGCCTTCGCGTTGATGTGCGTCTGCGTGGGTGCGGTCACGACGCTGCTGGTGAGCTGTGCGATTCAGTTGTGGGCACCGCCCCCCAACTTTCCTCACCCGGCGCGTTCGGCATGGCGTTTGAGCGATGAGACCCAGGGCGAACCCGCCGGGCTCATCGTTCTCTACGAACTGCAGGAGCGGGATCGGCGGCTCGGCCAAGCGGTCGTAATCTCATGCTCGTTCCGTGACAAGCCCACACTCCTGAATGCGGACGAGGAGAGCGAAAGCGTGATCCCCGCGTGGGCCGAGCACGAGTTCCGACGCGCGTTTCGCACGCTCGAAACGCCGCCGAAGTCGGATGGACCGATGCCCTCCAATCGCGACAATCTGCGAAACAGCATGATGGTGTCGACCCCGCCGTCATGCTCGATCAACGGCTTCGGCTGGCCCTTCATCGCCACCAGCGTGTACCACGCGATCGACACGACGCCGCAGCCTTCGGGGCAGTTGTTCACGATCAGGACCAACGGCCTCTCGCTCCCAAAGTCCATCGCCGATCGACTTCGAACACAGGAAGACACGCTCGCCATCTCCCCCGTCTGGCCCGGCTTCGCACTCAACACGCTCTTCTACGCAACCCTCTTCGCAACCCCGGCCCCGCTGCTGCACTGGCACACACGCCGAAATCGCCGCCGGGCGGGGCATTGTGAGAAGTGCAACTACAACCTCGCGGGGCTTGCCTCAGGTGCGGCATGTCCGGAATGTGGTGCCTCGTCCGCTCCCTCAAGAGTGAAAGCACAGACGCCATGAACGCCATCCAACCCACTCATCATGGCCGACGGTGGAGGATCGGTGTCTTGCTGCTCGCGATGCTTCTGTTTGCTCTCGGCGCGCTGACGAGCTTCGGCGTCAGTCTTGCGATTCAACTCTGGTCTCCGCCGTGGGCCGACAGGTACAGCCTCGATCGATTCATCGCCGAAGAGGAAGCGAAACTGGGACAGAATCTCTCCCAACTTGCAGCCCGTGACCAAACGATCTGCTTCAGATCAAAGGATTACTCGCCGCGCACGCGTGAATGGGGTCGGTCGTACGAAGCCAAACTGAGTGCCGGACAGATCAAGAGCATGGCGACCGTTGGTCCGCATCCGCGCGACTACACGCCGGCGTGGATCTTCCGTGAAGCAGCCGCCGCGCTGGTGGAGCATGAACGACGGATGCACGAAGCGAGACAACGTGAGGCCGACGGAAAGCCCGCAGATCCTTCAGGCGCAAGCACGGACAAAATGGATGACGACTACTCCATCGCGTACATCGAGGGCTTCGGCTGGCCGATGGTCGCCACCAGCGGATACATGTTTTTCCCCGCATATGTGGGTCAAACACCGCGGCCCGTCGTTCTTTCCAACTGCGTGTACCTCTCCCCCAACGTGCAGTCCTTCCTCCGCTCACAAAGCGAAGCGTTGGCAATCGCACCCGTCTGGCCGGGCTTTTTCGTCAACACACTCTTCTTCGCATCGATCTACAACGTGCTGGCTGTCGGGCCTTTCGTGCTCATCCGCCGCCGAAGACTGAAGAAGAACCACTGCCGCAACTGCAACTACAACCTCGCGGGCCTCGCCATCGACGCACCCTGCCCCGAATGCGGCACATCGAGCAGCGCCCGCTGAGTACGCCTGCAACTCGTCGGTTCACCATCAATCAATCATGAGATCTCCGCCCATCAAACGCCGTTCTCGCTGGATACGTGCGACACTCAGCACGGTGCTCTGGCTGTTCACCGGCGTGCTCATCAACTACGCCGTCAGTTCGTACATGCAGATCCGCGCGACCAAGCAAGCGAACAGAACTTCGCAGCCTGTCTACTTCTCGTTTCCAGGCGACGCACGCTTCGGCTGGAACGAGGGTTACGGGCACATCACCACAGTAGAAGACCATACCGTCATCGTCACTGCCGCCCAACTCAGTCTCTACGACGCGACGGAGCTACGAACCAAGGTTCCAAAGCTCCACGATATCGCACCCGCGGTAGTCGCTCGTGAAGTCTTCAACGCCTTCGACCATCGCACCGCCATCGGCGAAGCGCAATCGCTGCCCGTCAGCATCACGACCCTGAACTCGTTCATGCCAGTCGTCGTTTCCACAGGCTGGCCCTGCCGCTCCGTCATCGGTTACATGGGCACGCTTCGGCTCGAATCCGACTCAACCACAGCAGAACCGGTTCGATCCAACGTGACCAACGGCCTCGCCATTCCGCCATCACTGCGCGAGTACCTGGATACATCCGCGACGTTCATCGCGCTGAAGCCCGTCTGGCCCGGCTTCTGGCTCAACTCGTTCGTCTATACGATCGCGGCCTACATCATTCTGCGTCTGTGCCTTATGAATCTCTTTATGGCACTGCGAAGACGCTTCTTGATTCCCCCAGGCCACTGCCGCAACTGCAACTACAACCTCGCGGGCCTCGCCGCCGACGCACCCTGCCCCGAATGCGGCACAGTCCGCCCCAAACGCCCCGACACCGCCGCGATCGCTCTCACTCCAACCGCGCCTCCGCCTCGCCCATGAAATACGCCGAGAGCGCCGCACGGTGCCAGCTCGACAGCCGCTGTTCCGCACGCACCTGCTCCTCGCTCAGCCACACCGCCTCATGCCCCGGCTCGGTGACCAGCCGCACCTCGCTCGGCAGCGCGACACTCGCCGAGTAAAACCACGCCACCAGCTCGCCGCGCCTGTGCAGTGTCACCGCACGCTGAAAGCCCAGCATCTCAACAACCTCTTCACTCAGCCCCAGTTCTTCGCGCAGCTCGCGCCTCAGGCACGCCGTCGGCTCCTCACCCTCCTCACGCGTGCCTCCGAAGCAGGTCATCAGCCCCGCCGCCCGCTGGCTCTGCGCGGGCCTTTGCTCCAGCAGATACCGCCCGTCCGCCCCGCGCACGATCGCGCAGCAGAACCGCGGCCAGTCCGCACCTTCGCGACTCAACACTCGATGATCCCCACCGACACGTTCACCGCAAGCCCGCCCTCGGCCGTCTCTTTGTACTTCGTCTGCATGTCCAGCGCCGTCGCCCACATCGTGCGGATCACCCCGTCCAAACTCACCCGCGCCTTGCTCGGGTCCGAGTCCAGCGCGATGTTCGCCGCCGTGATCGCCTTCATCGCCCCCATCGTGTTCCGCTCAATGCACGGCACCTGCACCAGCCCCGCGATCGGATCGCACGTCATCCCCAAGTGGTGCTCCATCGCGATCTCCGCCGCCATCAACACCTGCGCCGTCGAACCGCCCAGAATCTGCGTCAACCCCGCCGCGGCCATCGCGCTGCTCACGCCGATCTCCGCCTGACACCCGCCCATCGCGGCGCTGATCGTCGCACCCTTCTTAAACAGCGAGCCGACCTCACCCGCGACGAGCATGAAATCCACGATCGCGCTCTGCCTGGGCGTCGGACACTCCAGCACGCCGCGGTAATCGTCGAGTCGAAGGAAGCACCACGCGTACATCATCACCGCGGGGATGACCCCCGCCGCCCCGTTCGTCGGCGCGGTGACGACGCGCCCGAACGCCGCGTTCTCCTCGTTCACCGCGAGTGCGAACGTGCTGACCCAGCGCAGCGTGCGCGAGAAATCCGCCGCGGATGCACGCACCGCGCTCGCCCACGCGAGCAACTGCGTTTCACTGGGCTCCGCTGTACCGCCGAAGCTCGTCGGGTTCTCGACACCCAGCAACCGATCGTGAATCCCCTTTGCCCGCCGAGAGACGTCAAGCCCGCCGGGCAGCACGCCGCCGACGTGGCAGCCGCGGTGGATGCACCGCACCATCGTCTCCCAGATCAGCAGCGCCTGCGTGCGGATCTGCTCGTCGCTGCGCCAAGCACGCTCGTTGTGCAGCATCATCTGCGGGATCGTCAGCCCGGCGTTCTTGCAGTGCCGGGTGATGTCTTCGCCGCGCTCGGTCTGATAGGGCAGCTTCACCGCGCGGGCCCCCGCGGGCGTTTCGCCTTCCTGCACCACGAACCCGCCGCCGACGCTGTAGTACGTCTGCGCCATGCTGCGCCCGTCGCTGAGCAACGCCGTAAACGTCACCGCGTTGGCGTGAAACGGAAGCGCTTTATCAAAGTGAAAGACCAGATCCGCGTCGCGATCGAACTCCGCGCGGTGCGTGCCGCCGAGGGCGATGCTCCCCGCGTCGATGATCTCCTGCACGCGATCGTGCAGCCCTTCGACCTTGCACGTCACCGGGTCCTCACCCGCAAGCCCGAGGATCACCGCAAGATCCGTCCCGTGCCCCTGCCCGGTCTTCGCCAGCGAGCCGAACAGCTCACTCCGCACCCGCACGGCCATTTCCAGCACACCCGCCTGCCGCAGATACTCCACAAACCGCTGCGCCGCGCGCCAGGGCCCCATCGTGTGCGACGAACTGGGCCCCACGCCGATCTTGAAGATGTCGAAGACGGAGATGGCTTCCATGCTCGATTGTTCGCCCTTCGCACCGCCGACACTTTCACCCGCCCGGGCGCTCGCCGCGCCCAGAACACCCTTCGCCCCCGCCGACAGACCAAGCTGCACCGTCGTCGACATGCCTGAGATCATGGTGACTGCTCAACTTTCGCCCGCATCGGTTCCGTACCCGGTTGATCATTGACCAGCACCGCCGCCCACGCCCAAACGCGCCAAACCCCGCTCACTGACACCGCCTGATCGCCAGCACCGTGATGTCATCCGCCGGCAGCGAGCCCTGATACTCATCGACCATCGACACGATCCCCGTGCACAGCGAACGCGCATCGCCCACGCCGACCTTCACGATACCGTTACGCAGACGCGCATCCCCGAACAGCTCGCCGTGCGGCACCCGCGCCTCCGTCACCCCGTCGGTATACAGCAGCAGCGTCTGACCGGGCTGGAGCGCAATCTCGCTCTGACCAACCAGCCCCATCTCACGCTCGCCCAGCGCCCCCAGCAACGGCGCATCCGGCGGCTGCAACTCCGCAACCTTCAATCCGCCCTGCCCATCCGTGATCACCAGCGGGTGCGGGTGCCCCGCGTTGACGTACACCAGCTTCCCCGTCCGCGGGTTGTACTTCGCCAGCACCATCGTCACGAACATGTTGTCGGCCGAGTCCGCAAGCAGAATCTCGTTCACCCGCAGAACAATCTCCCGCGGGCTCAGCCCGATGCTCGCAAAGTTCCGCACCACCGTCCGCGTCACCGCCATCAGCAGCGCCGCCGGCACGCCCTTGCCCGAGACATCCGCGATCACCAGCACCAACTCCTCGCCCACAAAGAAGAAATCAAAGAAGTCCCCCGCCACCCGCTGCGCCGCGACATTCACCGCGTGCAGATCGAACTCACGCCGATCCGGGAAAGGCGGGAACGTCGTCGGCAATAGATCCGTCTGGATCTTCCGCGCAATCCGCAGCTCGCTCTCGATGCTCTCACGCGCCGTGGTCTCCTTCGCCAGCGCCCGGATCTGGTGGTCCAGCGTCTCCACCATCTCGTTGAACCCGTGCCCGAGCCGCGCGATCTCGTCCCCGCCGCGGATGTCCTCCACCTTCGAGCGCAGATCCCCCCGCGACACACGATCAACCGCCCGCGCCAACTTCTCGATCGGTCGGCTGATCCGCAGCGAGAACACCGCCACCGCCGCCGCCATCAGCAAGATCCCGCTGAGCATCATCGCCGCCCGATGCCGAACCTCCGACACGATCGGGTCCAAGACCGCCGATTGCGGGATCGCCGTAATGAACGTCCAACCCGTCCCCGCGATCGGCGCGTGCGCCAGCCAGTGCGCCCGGTCCTTCGTCAAGACCGGCAACACATCCGAAAGCCCCGGCACATCCACCGCCCCCGGCGCACTGTTCAAGCACCGCCGAAGCGCCTCGACAACCTTCTCACCCCCCGGCATCCGCCCCGCTTCTTGCAGCAGATTCGTCCCGACAAACTGCTCCTCCGGATGGCTCACCACCTGCATCTGCGTATCCAGCACGACAAACCCGTCAGGCCCGAACGGCGACGAAAGCGACCACTCCGCCGCCGCCCGCTCTCGCGCCGCGGCATTCGCACGACTAGGCCTCACACCCCCGCTCAGCAGGCCCTGGATGTCCTCCGCTCGTACCGCAACCGCCACCACCCCGCGCACCCGCTCACCCTCGCTGACACTCATCGGCACAACATAGATGTACTGCGTCCCGCTCCCCAGCGCCGCCGACCGCAAAGGCCCGATCCACATCGCCTTCGCCGATCCCTCCGTGGGCCACGCCTTATTCAGTTCAGGCTCAAGCGCCGTGCGGATCTCGCTGAGCGCGACCGTCCGCGGCCCCTGCGCCGTCCGCTTCACCGCCGCCCCCACCGCCGGCGCCCTCGGATCCGCCGGCGTCACCACGATCGCATAAAACGAGATCAACGGATTCAGCCTGAAGGCGCTGGGAATCTGCAGCCGGGCCGTGGGCTCCTGCGCCAGCCTTAATCCAAAGTTCGCCGCCGTGCTGTCCGCAAGCTGCACCACCCCCGAAAGTCGCGCGTCGATCTGGTCGGCGCTCTGCCGCGCACGGTCCGCCACCAGGTCGGTCATCACCAGAACCGCCTGATCACGCTGCCGCGCATAGTCCCACGCCAGCAATCCCGCCGACACCGCCACCAGCGGCAGGCAGATCATCAGAATCAACTTCCATCTCAGCGAAAGGTGCATGCGCGGCGGCAACCCCGGTTCAGCAAAGCCGGCTCATCCCGGCCCGTTGGTCCCCGTCACGCCGAAAGGCCCACGCCCTCCGCCGCACGGGATCACCAGCATACCCCAGACGCAGCCGCCGGGTTCGCACCGTTTTCACTGAACTTCACCCCAACCGCCCGCTCACATCGCCTGCATCTGCCGAGTACCGCCCAAACCACGCGCCCCACACCCCTCTTCGTCCACCACCCACCCCTCCATCGAACGCAGGCTCCCCCCGTTCCACTCGGGCGACGCCGAATCCACAACCTCAATCTCAACCACATCGTCCGTCTGCACCGCCCGCATCCCCCCGCGCCACTTCGTCTTCACCGATCCCGCCAGCGGCTGCAACTTCGTGCTCGCCTCCGCATCATCCTCGATCACCTTCGAGCAAACCATCGACCCCACCACAAGCAGAAACGCCGCGATGATCAGCGTGTTCCACCGCCCCTCACTCACCGCGCCGGCCTTCCGCCTGACCAAGCACGCCGCAGCGCGCGCCCGCTCGACCAACCCCGCCGCCCAGCCCCCGGGCATCGCCCGCGTCGCGGTCACGTCGGTGCTCGTCGTGGTGTGTTTCGGCTCAGTCTTCATGTCTCTGCCCCATCGAAAAAGTGCGCGCACGGATACCCCGCTCCCCTTTCGTCATTCACGCTTCACATCTGCTTGCCCGACCTCCAACCCACGATCGCCCAAACCAACCCAACCCCCCCGCCCTCATCCCACCCTTCTTCGGACCCGCCCACAACCAGTTTCACACCCCACTCCCCAGATGCGTAGTCGCCCGCCGCCCGTCACCTCCCACGCACAAAATCATCCGGCACGTCCCACCTTCACCACATTTCATACCATCCCCCACCATGCCCAGCGAGTCGCAACTCCACGCCCACATCGCCGCGAAGGCCCGTGACTTCGGGCCCTTCTGCGTCGTGGGCCCGGGCGACGACTGCGCCGCCCTCCGGGCTTCCCCGAACATCCCCGCCGCCAACCTCCTCATCACCGTCGATCAGCTCATCGAATCCCGCCATTTCACCAGCGAAACGCCCCTCGAACTCATCGCCCGCAAGGCCATTGCCCGCTCCGTCTCCGATATCGCCGCCTGTGCGGGCACCCCCGCCTGGGCACTCGCCACCGGGGCCCTGCCCTCCACCTTCCCCAC
>JACVCS010000113.1 GCA_016741915.1 Phycisphaerales bacterium
CCCCGTGGGCTATGCACTCAAGCCCGACTGGGAGATCACGCCGCGCGACGCCCGCACGCTTCTTCAGCAGCCCGAGCCCACGCGCCCCGTGCTGCTGGATTGCCGCCGCGACGAGGAGTTCGCGTTCAACCGCATCGCCGGCGCGGTGCACATCCCCATGGCGCAGATCGAAGCCCGCCTGGACGAACTCGACGAACTCACGGACAACCGCACGCGCCCCGTCATCGTCCAATGCCACCACGGCGTGCGCTCGCTGCGCGTCACGGCCACGCTCCGCGCCCACGGGTACACAAACGTCCGCTCCATGGCGGGAGGGATCGACCTCTGGTCGATGGACGTCGATCCTTCGGTACCGCGGTATTGAGGCAGTCGCGAGTCGCGAGTGCCGAGTGCTGAGGGGGGCGGGGGCAGTGCTGAGCGGGTCGGGGCGAGTGCTGAGCGGGTCGGGGCGAGTGCTGAGTCGTAAGTGCTGAGTGCTGAGCGGAAAGGCAAAGCGGCCGCCGGTTTTCACCGGGCGGCCGCGCTTGTTTGTTTTGAGTTCTGAGCTTTGAGCTTTGAGTTTTCAGCTTCGCGCTTCGAGTTTTTCCGCGGCCGTGCCGCGTTCTCACGCCGCCGCGCGGTCCTCGCCGGCGTTCTCAGCGCTTCCGCCGATGGTCGCCACGATCGCGGTCCCCGGTTGGCCGAAGCCCCCCGGCCCGCCCGCGACGCTGCCGAAGGTGACGCTGACGGCCTCGCTGTCGGGGCTGCGTTCCTCGCCGCGTTTGCTCTGGACGATGTAGCTCACCCCGTCGACGCCGATGGGCAGCGTGTTGTCGGTGAACCGCTTGCCGCCGACGGTGTCGACGAGCGTGTAGACGCTCTGACCCGGCAGCTTGCGCTTGATCATGTAGACGGTGTTGGAGGCCCCGGCGGGCTGCGTGGCCTTCCACGTGACGGTCAGACTGCCGGTTGGGTTGAGCGACACCTTCAGATTCGTCGGCTGCGCGGGCGTGCCCACGGTGCCCGGGGGTGCCGGCGGCGAGATACCGGCGAGGGCAAAGACCCCTTCGCCGCAGGTGGAACGGGCGAAGGCCTTGATCACCTCGATCAGAGCTCCGGAGAGATCACGCAAGGACGAGAGCTGATCGTCCAGGTTCTGCGTGGCGTTTTTGCTCGCCAGCCGGGCCTTCTCGGCCGTGAGGACCGCGGCCTTGGCGGCGCTGACGGCGGCCTGATACTCGGTTGTCAAGGCGGCGGTCAGGCCCACCGTCGTCGGTGCCACGGCCCATAAAGCCCCGTGCGCTTCCGCCCACTGAATCAGTTCACCCTGCTTGCGAGGAAGATTGGTCCCCATGTCTAAAGCACCTCCGGGAAAAAACCCGCAAAGCCCACGCACGCCGAAAACCCGCGCACGCAAGCAACCCTGCCCCACGAACGGCCCAATGCCGCGAGCGGGACAGAACTCATCTTCGGTGATGATGAGTTCATGTTGAAGGTGATTTCATCAAGACCCCTACGCGTGGGGTGGGTTTATTCCGCGCTCAGGGTTGTTCCTGTTCACCGTTCTGATACACTGCGAAAAGTGCAGCGTGCCTCGTACAAGCACGAGATCTCGGCCAATCATCGTGCCTTTTTCGCGGGAGATGACATGAGCGTTTCTTCCATCCTCACGCTCGCGGGCGTCCAACTGGGCTCGCGGTTGATCTTGTCAAGCGTCGCTCACGAACTTGTCGCAAACGCCGGTGTCGATCTGACCACCGAGCTGGTGAAGCACGGCTTGAGCAAACAGGAAGCCAAACAGAAAGCGGAAGCCGTTGAACGGCTGGCGTCGCAGGCCTCGACGGACGTACTGAACAGCCTGAACGGCGTCGAACTGAAGCAAACCAACGTCCAATGCGTGGCGGACGAACTGATCCGCGGCGTCGTTCCCGCTCTGACGCCGCAGTTTGTGGTCTCCTGCGGCATGGATCACAGCAAAGTGATCACCGAAATCAAGCAGAAGCACACGCCGAGCCCCGGCACCTTCGGACACCGCGAACAGGCGCTCTACGACCGAGCGCTCAACGTGATGATCGAACGGTTCTTGCCACTCGCAGCAGAACTCCCCGCCTATTCAGTCTTGCGCGATCGTGAACTCTTCAATGCTGCTCGCGTTACGGGCGAGCTGTGGCGCATGACCGTCGATTTGAGCCGTCTTGATCTGAACAACTATCTCAAGACGACCCAGGACAAACAACGCAAAAGCATCAGAAAGTATCTTGACGCTATTGAAGAGCATCACGGGACGCTCGAACTCTTCGGTGTGGATCACACCCCGATCGAAGCTCAGCAGTATTCCATGCGGAAGGGCTTGGTCGACATCCGCATCACCCGGGATTTCCCACGAACAGCATCGGGTTCGCACACGGACGAACGCGATCAAGACCAGTACGAACCGCTCAGGTTGATTGTTCGCGGTACAGCCGGCTCAGGGAAAACCACGCTCATGCGTTCGGTCACAGTCCGATGCGCACAAGAGTGCCAACGGCTCTTGAATCCGACGTTGAAAAGCAAAGACTCACCTTCACCGAATACGGCTTACGACGCGGGGAAAGCGTCAACAATTGAAGGGGATCTTTCGCGGTTGGCAGGGCGGAAACATCCACCGAGCGAACTCGTTCAGCGACTGCTCGGGATTGAACGAACCGGCCACGGACGTTCGCCGCAGGAGTCCCACACCCCTTCGCTCGTCCCGTTTCTGATCCGTCTACGCGACTGCGAAGACGGAAAGCTCCCCGATCGGGCTCGAATGGGTTCCCTGAGCTGCGCTGTGGAGGGCATACTTGATGAGGAGTTGATCAACGACATTCTCGACCAAGGTCTCGGCCTGGTGATTTTCGATGGAATCGACGAAGTGCCCCCTCGCGATCGGGTTTCATTGCACGAGCAGGTGCGGATGTTGATGAAGATCTACCCGCAAGCGCACTTTATCATGACTTCGCGGCCGTTGGCCGAGGCCGAACCGAGTTGGCTGATTCAGGAGCGATTTCTGGATGGATGGATGGAGGAACTCAGCAAAGAGAAACGAAACCTACTCATCGACCGATGGCATGACGCGGTGTCGGAGCAGTTGGCGAATCTCAAGCGACCCGATCGGGATTTGAAAACACTCCCCGGCAAGCTCAAAGACGCACTCGATAACGCTCCCTCGATCGCCCGACTGACTGTCAATCCGCTCATGTGCGCGATGATTTGTTCTCTGCACCGTACACGCAACACCTTACCGGACAATCTGAACGATTTGCTCGGCGCACTGTCGGAGATGCTGATCTACAAACGTGAACAGCAAACCCCCGGGTTCAAACCAAGCCGTTTCGACAATGTCTACGGCAAACTCGCTCCCAACCACCGTCGCAATATCCTGGCGCACATCGCACATTTCTTCATCACCGAGCAGACCTCAGCGATGGACCGCCAGCGCGTTCTCAACAAGATCGCCGAGAAGCTCAAGAGCATCCGCAACTTCGAGGACGCGGATCCGGAGGACGTTCTGAAGGGACTGACCGAACGGTGCGGGCTCATCCGAGAAGCCTCGCCCACGAGAATCGACTTCATCCACAACACCATCAAGGAGTACCTCGCTGCAACGCGCTACCTTGCCGAAGATGCGCGTACCAAGCTGGTTGAATGCGCCGACGACGAGGCCGGAGCGAACGTGGTGGTCTTCGCGGTTGCGGCGAATGACGAGAAAACGGAGTTCACTGAAGAGGTGCTGGGAAAGCTCCTCCACAAGATTCGTTCATGTGAGCACGGACCGTTCTCAAAGCCCCGAAAAGCCCCGTTGAATAAGAACGAACTCGCCCAACGCGTGCTGGCGTACCGCCGCGCCGTAGTCACGATCAGGGCATGGCAGGTTCGCCAAACAACCATCTCGACCGAGCTTCAACAAGCGATCGACCAGCTCATCTCCAAACTTTTTCCGCCCGCATCAGCGGAAGTCGCCTCCGCATTGGCGGATGTCGGTGCGAGCGTGATCCCACACCTGGGATACAACCCGCAATGGCCGCCACTCGGGCAAGCTCTGAGCGCCCGAGTTCTTCGCCTGATAAACAGCACCGATGCGCGGGCAAAGCTTGAGGGTTACCGCAACTGCACCGCACCCGAAGTGCTTGAAGAACTTGTCCGGTGTATGGATCCTCTGAGTATTCCGGGTGTCGTCCGTCTTTTCGCACGTACGCAAACGGAGCTTGACGAAGCCGAAAAGCGGAACTTTCAGCTGACCGAGAGTGAAGGGCAAGTGATGTCTGCTGCCCACAGTCGTATCGAAAGCTGCGAAGCGATTAAGGGGCGTAACGACATTGTTCAGCTTGATCTCTACGCAACAAGCATCACTGACGCAGGTATCTCGCCGATCGCTGATCCGGTACATGGGCTTCACTCTCTACGCGATCTTGATCTTGGCCATACCCAAGTGAGCGATGATGGTTTGCGATGGATTGCAAGATCAGATACGCCGCTCAAGCGTCTCCGATCCCTAAACTTGATTGGGGCTCGACAGATCGTAAACCCGATCGGCATTTTGAGCGACGCGTCCTGCGGGCTCGACTCCTTGCGTTCATCGCACTTTGAAGGTCCAGGCGTTGATGATGGCGCGGTGAGAATGCTGGTCGCTCCGAACTCCAAGCTTCGTAGCTTGGAAGAACTCACTCTGGCTGGTACCGAACTCACTAATCGTGGGCTGAAGAGTCTACTGAGCGGACCTACTCGTCTTCAGCAACTGAAGGAACTCGACGTATTCTCTCCGCTGATCACTCATCATGCTTTCGACGACTATTTGATTCCATCGCATGACGTGACCAGATTAAATGCTCTGTCATTGTCGGGTACCGAAAGTACTGATATGATTGCACAGATTGTCGCAGAGATTCCCCAGATGGCCGAGAGTTTAACCTATCTTACTCTTCGTGGAAATGATCTTCGAGGTGACGGGGTGAAGGCACTTGGTCGCGCAAGTTCAAAGCTCCGTCAACTTACTACATTGAGCATATGTGTTACCGAGTTCATGTTTGAAGATTTGGAGGTTTTTATTGGTCCAACAACAGTACTTCAGAATTTGAAGCACCTTTGGATACAGGCACATTTCACAAAGAGTGTGCTTTTCAAGTTTCTCGCCGAAGCACCGATCGGCTTGCCTCAACTGGAAGAACTCGTGCTGGCAGACGCCGTGACCGACACCAAACCCCTCAACCCAATTCGCCTGAAGCACCCCACTTGGAGAATCAACGGGCTGCGCTGGGCTGACGTGAAGGAGGGATGACGATCACGATCCGGACCGCTCACGCATGGGTCCGCGATCCTCTTCTCACCGCTGGTCCGTATAAAACCCCCGCCCGGACCTCACAACCCCACTTCACCCCCCTTCCGGCCTTCGGCAGCGCTCCGCGGGCCTGCGGCAACGCTCTTCGGGAGGCTTCACGCACGATTTTGCCGGCCTGCAATGCCTTCCGTGAGGCGTCTCGGGCTCCGTTTTCGGCCGGCAATGCCTTGCGTCAGGCGTCCCGAGAAGTTCTGTCGGCCTGCAGCGTCTTTCGGAAGGCGTCCCGCGATGGTTTGCCGTACGGCGGCGGGGTGCTGCCGTGGGGTGGAGTCACGCTGAAGCGTGAAAACTCAAAGCGCAAAGCTCAAAGCTCAAATCAGCACCGCGACGCCGGGCGGTCTCACCGCTCAGCACTCAGCACTCATCGCTCAGCACTGGCCGCGTTGGGCGAAAACTCAAAGCGCACAGCTCAAAGCTCAAATTCGTACCGCGACGCCGGGCGGTCTCACCGCTCAGCACTCACCCCCCCGCACTCACGACTCGTTCCGCCCCGCTCAGCACTCGCGACTCTGCTTTACGAAAGCCCCGCCGCCTTCTTCATGGCCCCGAGGATTCTCAAATAATCCTTCCCCGGCATCGCCGGGTAGCCCGCCACCGTTGTCCCTTCGGCGACGTCGTTCATCACCGACGCGCGGCCGGCGATTTTGGCGCCCCGCCCGATCGTCAGGTTGTCGCCGATGCCCACCCCGCCGCCGATCTGCACGCCGTCGCCGACGGTCACGCTCCCCGCCAGGCCGGTGCACCCGCAGATGACGCAGTGCTTGCCGATGCGGCCGTTGTGGCCGATCTGCACGAGGTTGTCGATCTTCGTTCCCTCGCCGATGACCGTCGAACCGAAGCGGGCCCGGTCGATGCAGGAGTTGGCGCCGATCTCCACGTTGTCGCCCAGAACGACGTTGCCGTGGTGCGGGAGTTTGACCAGGCCGCGCTCGCCCGGGCGGTAGCCGAAGCCGTCGGCGCCGATGGTCACGCTGGCGTGCAGGGTCACGCCGTCGCCGATGACGCTGCGGTCGTAGATCGCCACGTGCGGGTGCAGCACGCATAAACGCCCGATGTTCACCTTCGCGCCGACGCTGACATTCGCGATGAGCACGGAGTTCGCGCCCACGACGGAACCTTCGCCCACCGTGCAGCACGGGCCGACGGTGGCGGTTGCGTCGATCTTCGCCGTGGGGTGGATCACCGCGGTTGCGTGCACGCCGGGCGCGGGGGGGGTGGGAGGGGGGTTCATCAGGCCGGCGATGGTCGTCATCGCCAGGTCGGGCTCCGGTACCACGATGAGGGCCCGCGTGGTCTGGTCGAAAGCAAGCTCCGCCGGGAGCCGACCGTCCTTGACGAGCTTGCCGGGAATGAACGCCGCGCCCGCCCGGCCGGTTGTCCAGGCGGAAAAGAACTTCTCCGAACGGATGAACGAGAGCGTCGCGCCGTCGGCGGCGTCGAGCGCGTCCAGACGCGCAATCGTCACGGCGGCGCTGCCGATCAGCGTGGCGGAAAGGTCCTTGGCGATCTGGCCGGTGGTCAGCACGGTGGGCTCGGCGGGTTCTTCTGCGTGGCGAAGTGGAAAAGCACGAAGGCGCGAAGACGCGAAGGAAGGCGGGGGAATGGGTGCGTTGCGGTGGCCGCGCGGTGCTTTGCGGTGGTCGCACGGTGCGTTGCGGTCACGTGAACCGACCACGCGGCGGCGTGCGGATGCTCTGCGCACGATCGCCGCCGCGTTGCCGCCGATCGACCTTGCCCCGCGCGGGGAACGATTTTCCCCGCGTCAGATCCGCCGAACCCCGCTTCGCCGCCGCGCCGCATTGCCTCAGCGACCGGCCGCGAAGTCGAGGTTCATCTGCGTGATGATCTCGGTGGTGATGTCGTGGCTGTTCGCCGCCCACAGCACGCGACGCATCCCCAGCGTCTGGCGGACCTCCGCCGTCGACGCGCCGTTGCCCATCGAGATCGACTGGTCGTTGGCCATCACGATGGTGATCCCCTGCGCCTCGGCCATCTTCTTCGCCGTGTCGGCAACCTTGTTGTACATCCGCTTGAGGACCTCGGCCCGCTGCTGGTCAAGAAGGACCTCGTACGCCTGCTTCTTGCTCTGCGCCACGGCCTGCTTCTCCAGCAGCTTGAGGATCGCCGCCTGCTTCGCGTCCGGGTCCGTCATCACCTGGATCTTCTTCGACTCGTCCTCGATCTCCTTGCCCATCTGCGTGAGCTCGGCCTGCTTCTTCTCGGCGCTGGCGACCAGCTCCTTCTCGCGGGCATCACGCTCGTTGAGCTTCTCGAAGACCTTCGGCAGGTCCACCAGCGCCACCACCGGCGCGGGGGGCGCGAGCAGCGCGGCGCTCGCCGCCGAACGGGCCGCGGCCTGTGATGCCATGAACGAAGCACCCAGACACGCGATGACGGCCAAAGCGGTCAGGGCGCGGACGGGGGTCACGGTGAGCTGAACGGTCTTCATGTCAAACTCCTGCGGGAAAAGGGTCCGGCCGATCTTCGGCCGCCTGCGGTGCAACGCCTCAGAACAATTGATAGCCACGAAAACCCCGCCCCGCTCGCCCGTCTTCGCATTTCCCCTCCC
>JACVCS010000114.1 GCA_016741915.1 Phycisphaerales bacterium
GGGTGGGGGGTGGATTGCGGGCAATGGGGAATCGGGAATCGGCAACGGCAGAAAGCGGACGGGTCTTCTTCTGGCCTGCTGCGATTGCCGATTGCCGAATCCCGATTGCCTGTTCATGTCTCGACAGCCCGGACGGGTGACTTCAGCGAAAGCCCGAGAAAAGAGCGCACAAAGTCGTAAAATCAGCCGTTCAGGCTTGATTCGGGCGAACACACAAGACTTATTGCGCGATGCTGAAGACTTGTTGCGCGACCCTCAAGAGTTGTTGATCGACCCTCAAGACTTGTTGTGCGATGATGAAGGGCTGTTGATCGATACTCAAGCGTTGTTGCGCGATCTTCACGAGCTGTTGCCGGTGACTGAAGCGTGGTTGATCGACCATCAATCGCACGGGTGCGATGGCCCAGAGCTTGCGCGGTGTACTGAACCACCCGTGCCACCGATCATGGCTCGGCATGATCGGTGCTCCTGATTGAAACCAAACACACCGATCGTCCGGCGGACGATCGGTGGCACGGTGGCGGTGGAGGGAAGGATCAACACTTCCTCGACAAGCTGCGGTTCAATAGCACCCTTTGTGTTCATCGGAAAGCACCCAACCACTCAAGTGTTGTGGGGTTTCTCGAACTTTGTGATCCGTTCCAACCAACTACCCTGATTGACGATGAATGTCTGATTACACACAACAACTGTCAAGTTCTTTAGTTTCCGCCAACGTGGATGCGAGTAATCCGGAGGGAGCTTACCCGAGTTAACTGTGTGAAATCGAAAAAATCGGAATCGGCAACTTGAGAAACTCGGCATAGTACCAGGCAGAAACTGCACATACTGAGAGTTTTTGTTCATGAAATCAATCTGGCCATCCCAGTACACATTATTTTCGCGCGAACCATCTTCAAACTCTGCATAAGCATGTTGAATATGCACTGGGAACCGAGAGTTGTTTTTTACCGTGACTATCAGCCACGGTCCAAGATGGCCTTCTTCGACATCTGCAACAATATCAATATTTAATGATCGATTTGCCTTCTCTTCTTCAATCATCTCTTTGGCAATGCGATTACTATCATTCGCAACTTCGACCTGTTGCTTCATCAGCTCAACCTGTTTCTCCGCTGATATCGCTTGCGAGCGAGCGGCGTCAGCTTGTACCCTGGCCGCTTGCGCTTGTTCCTTTGCCGCTTGTGCTTGAAACCAAGCAAATAGGGCTGATCCTATAGCCACAACAACACTCGCGATCCCGATCCATGCAGCGATTTCCATACCCATAGTTTAGTACAAAGCACCGCATCTGTAACTGGGCATACTCGATCTCGGCAAAGTCTCTTCTTTCAAACCGTGTGCGCGTGCAGCGTTTCCTTCGAGCCTTCGCGCCTTCGTGCTGATCCCTCTTCTCTGTCTTCCTCCGCGCCCTCCGCGATCTCTGCGTTGAATCTCCCCCGCAGACCTCCGCCTAGACTTGGCCCCATGATTCTGCGTACCCATACCTGCGGCGAACTGCGTGATTCCCATGTTGGTCAGACCGTCAGCCTCAACGGCTGGGTGAACTCGTACCGTGACCACGGCGGGCTCATTTTTATCGATCTGCGCGACCGCTTCGGGCTCACGCAGTTGGTCTTTGATAAAGAGGATGGGGCGGCGCAGAGCATTCTCGACATCGCCGACAAGCTCCGCAGCGAGGACTGCGTCGGCGTCACCGGGACCGTGCGCGTGCGCATCGGCGGTGAGAACCCCAAGCTCCCCACCGGCAAGGTGGAGCTGGTGGTCACGGCGCTGGAGGTCTTCAACAAGGCCGCGAACCCGCCGTTTGTGCCCGACGACTACGCGGCGTTGCCCAACGAGGAGCTGCGGCTGACGCACCGGTATCTGGACCTGCGCCGGCCGAGCATGCAGAAGATTCTCGCCACGCGGCACCAGGTCTACAAGGTCACGCGGCAGTACTTTGACGAGAACGGGTTTTTGGAAGTCGAGACGCCGATCCTCTACAAGAGCACGCCGGAGGGTGCGCGCGAGTTCCTGGTTCCGTGCCGGAACGTGCCGGGGACGTTCTATGCGCTGCCGCAGAGCCCGCAGTTGTTCAAGCAGATTCTGATGATGAGCGGGTGCGACCGGTATATGCAGATCTGCCGGTGCTTCCGCGACGAGGACCCGCGCGCCGACCGCCAGCCGGAGTTCACGCAGATCGACCTGGAGATGTCGTTCGTGCGCCGCGAGCAGGTCATGCAGATGATGGAAGGCTTCGTGCGCCGGCTGTGGAAGCAGGTCTTCAACTACGACGTGCCGCCGCTGCAGCGCCTGAGCTATCGCGAGGCGATGGAGACCTACGGCATCGACCGGCCCGATACGCGCTACGAGCTGTTCATCAAGGACATCAGCGAGTTCGCGGGCAAGACGGACTTCAAGGTGTTCAAGGATGCGCTGAGCAAGGGCGCGGATCGGCCGCGGTTCAACAGCAAGCGCGGCGTGGTCAAGGCCCTGCGCGTGCCGGGCGGGGCGGAGAAGCTCACGCGCAAGATCACCGACGGCTACACGGACTTCGTGAAGAAGTTCGGCGCCGGCGGGTGCGCGGTGGTGAAGGTCATCAAGGGCGAGGACGGGGGGGGTGGTAACGCGAAGCTCGATACGGGGATTGCGAAGTTCCTCGAGCCGATGAAGGCGGAGTTTTTGGCCGCCACGGGTGCGCAGATCGGCGACACGGTGCTGTTCCTGGCCGACACGTACGCGGTGGCGACGAAGGCCGCGGGCGAACTGCGTCAGCAGGTTGCGCGGGATATGGGCCTGGTGCCGAAGCATGGGGCGGAAGGAGGGGGGGGTGGGCCGTGGAACTTCCTGTGGGTGATCGACTTCCCGATGTTCGAGAAGAACAAGGAAACGGGCAAGTGGGTGGCGATGCACCACCCCTTCACCGCGCCACGCGACGACCAGCGCGACATCTTCGTGAACGCCGACGTGAACGACGACGACACCATCGAGTCGATCGTCAGCGCCGGGTACGACATCGTGCTCAACGGCAGCGAGATCGCCGGCGGCTCGGTGCGCATCCACGACCCCGCGGTGCAGGGGAAGGTCTTCGCGCTGCTGGGCCTGACCCCCGAGCAGGCGAAGGAGAAGTTCAGCTTCTTGCTGGAGGCGTTGAGCTACGGCGCGCCGCCGCACGCGGGTGTGGCCTTCGGGCTTGATCGTCTGATCATGCACCTGTGCGGGACGGAGAATATCCGCGACGTGATGGCCTTCCCGAAGACGCAGGTGGGCGCGGACCTGATGACCAAGGCCCCGAGCAGCGCGACGGAGAAGCAGCTGAAGGACCTGCACGTGGCGAGCACGTGGGATCCGAACGCGGGGGCGTCAGCATCGGCGGCCTCTGGTCAGGCTCCGCGCTGATCAGTTCGGCTCGGTGTTCAAGGCCTCGCGGGCCTTGATCGTTGCGGCGAGCACGATCGTTTCGCCGTTGATGTTCGTCTTCACCAGCCCCGTGCGGATCAGCACGATCGCGGCGGTTGCCGGCTTGACTTCGCCGACGTCGATCGTCGCGTTGTTCATCGCGCGTACAAGCACCGCGGCGGCGGCGTTGATGGTTGTTTCGTCGCTGGGCAGGCGGTGCCGAAGGTACGCCCAGCCGCTGAGCAGGCTGCTGGGGCAGTGCATGATGACCATCGTGATGCCCGACGATGCGCCGAGGATGTTCAGCGGTTTGCCCATCACCAGATATCCCAGGCGACGACCGAGGACTTGTTCCTGCTCGTTGTACGCTCGCGCTTCAGGCTCGATGCCGCGGAGGGTGGAGATCGTCGCGATCAACAGAAAGACACCGGTGATGATCAGGGCCATGGTCGTGGGCCCGAGCGGCAGCTGCGAATACAGCAAGAAGCACGACGCCCACGTGATCACGAAAATCGAAAAGCCCGTGAGAAGCCCCCACGCGATGGCGACCGCGCCCTGAAGGGTGAGGTCGCGGTTGATGGAGCGGACTTGACGCTGCACAACCGCCGCCATCGCGGGAGTCCTCGCCGGCGGCTTGACTTTCGTCCGGCCGGGTTGAGCGCCTTCGGCGGATTGATCTGAAGTGGGTTGGCTCATTGCGTATGAATCTACACGCGGGGCAACGAGTCTGCAAGAAGCGTCTCAACCCAAACGAACACGAGCGGGCCGAACGATCGCACGGCTTGTGACCGGGAAGCCCAAGCAAGAACGCCGGCGGCGTGAGACCATCCCACGACGCCGGCGTGTGATGTTTCTCTGCTCAATCGGTCCGGCTCGTTCGCGCGGGAGTTGCTTCGAACGAGATGGGCGTTCGAGCTGAGTGTGGGCTCTTGCGGATCCGATCAACACATCCTCGTGCGCCGCCCGATCTGAACGATCAAACGCACGGCAGGAAGAGGCTGTTGAAGAAGCAGTTGTAATCGCCTTCATTCACGCCGTTGTTGACGCACCCGGGGACTTCGTTCAAGGCTGAGCCGTCGTCGCATGCGATGTCGCACGTGCCGCCGATCGCGGCCGCACCCTGACCCGCCTGGAAGAAGAAGCCATCCGCGGCGAAGAACGCGTTGTAATCGCCTTCGTTCGGGCCGGTGGTGCTGTTCGCGCACCCGGGCGACTGCGCGAGCGGCGTGCCGTCGTCGCAGGCGATATCCGCGGGGTTACAGCCGCGGGGCTGCAGCGTATTGAAGCTGATGACCCAGAGCTCCGCACCGTTCGGCCCGTCGCTGGCGGTGAAATAAATGTCGCTGCCGACCGGCGTAAAGAGCGACGGGTTCGACGAACCTTCGGGGTTGATATCCGCAAGGCGGACCGGCGCCGATGTGCCGTCGGTGCGGTAGGGCTCAACGCCGCCGGTGGCCGTGCCGTCGCTGGCGGCGAAGTAGAGGTAGCCGTCGATGACGCGCAGAGCGGTGGGGGAGCTGCTGCCCGCGCCGGGGTTGAGGTCGGCAAAGAGCGTCGTGCCCGCGGCGGTGCCGTCGGTTCGCCAGAGTTCGGTGCCCGACGCGGCGCTGCTGGCCGGGAAGTAGAGGAACCCGCCGAGCTTCACGAACGGCGCGTTGGCGGCGATGCCATTGGCGGTGCCTGGGTTGATATCAAGAACGCGCGACGTGCCGGCAACGGTGCCGTCGGAACGGAAGAGTTCGCGTCCAAGGGGCTGCGTGATACCTGTGCCCGAGCCTGACGAGCCCGACGACGCGCTGAAGATCGCGATGCCGTTGAGATCGACGGGCGTGCTGGGATCGGAGCTTGCGGTGGCGGAGCTGGCGTTGATGTTCGCCAGCGCAAACGTGCCGGCGCTGGTGCCGTCGGAGACGTACGGCTCGTTGCCGAGCGTGTCCGACGCGGCGAAGAAGAGCTTTCCGCCGACGACCGCAAGGTTGTTGGGGTTCGAGTTAAACGGGCTGGCGGTGCGGATGTCCTTCACAAGCACCGTGCCCGCGGCGGTTCCGTCGGAGCGCCACAGCTCGTTGCCCTGATTCAGCGTCGAGCCGGTTGCGGAGAAGAAGATCCAATCCGGATCGGTCCCCGGGCGGTCGAAGAAGGTGATGAACTGCGGCGTTGACGAGGAGCTGAGGTTGTCGGTCCCACCCGGGCGGATGTCCACGAGCAGGTTCGTACCCGCGGTGGTGCCGTCGGATTCCCAGAGTTCCGAACCGTTCTCGCCCGCGCCGCCGGTGGAAATGAACGGCTGCCGAGCGCGGAAGACGAGCTTGCCGTTGAGCACCGTCATGCCGGTGGGCTCGGGGGCGAAGTCGGTCTGGTCGACGGTGTTGATATCGCGCAGCAGTGTGGTCCCGGCGGTCGTACCGTCGGTAGACCAGAGTTCGATCCCGGTGACGTTCTGCTGAAGGGCGTTGAAGTAGAGCTTGTTGTTGAAGGGCACGAAACCGTCGGGAAAGGTCGTCGCGGGGTCAGCGGGGTCTGATGAGCCAGGGCCCGCGGCGATGTCGCTGAGCAGTGTCGTGCCGGCCTCGGTGCCGTCTGAAGTCCACAACTCCTTGCCGTTGACGCCGTCATTGGCGGAGAAGATGAGCTTGCCATTCAGAGCGCCCATCGAGGCAATGCCCGAGCCGGTGTAGTCGCCGACGTTGAGGTCCTTGAAAAGGCTGGTGCCCGCCGCGGTGCCGTCCGTTGTCCACAACTCGCGACCGACGCTGGGCGTGTAGGCGGAGAAGAGGAGCTGATCACCCAGGCTGAAGAGGCTCTGCGGCTCGCCGCCCCGTGCGTCCGGGATGAGGTCGATGACTTCCTGCGTGCCGGCGGTTGTGCCATCGCTGACCCAGAGCGTGCCGGGACCGGTGCCGCTGCCGTCGATGACCCGGTCGGCGTTGAAATAGACCTTGCCCTGATGCACGACCAGCGGGCCGGTGATGCGTTCCACCCCGCCCGGGACGGGATCGAGGATGGTTGTGCCGGCGGTGGTGCCGTCAGACACAACGAGGAACGCGCCGACGAGCGTGCGCCCGGCCGGGATGAACGACGTTGAGTAGTACAGCTTATCCCCGACCACGGTCAGGTTGGTCGGGTTCGACTGTGTCGGGCCGGGGTTGATATCCGCGACGACCTGCACGCCGTTGACGTCGTCGTACGAGCAGAGTTCAAAGCCAGAGCTCGGCGGCGCGCCGAAGAAGTAGAGTTTGTTGTTGAGGACAACCAGCGGTCCACTGTTCAGGCCGCTCCCCGTGCCGGGGTTCAGATCGACAACCCGTTGCGTTCCGGCGGTTGTGCCGTCGGTGCGGTACAGCTCAACCCCTGTGCGTCCGGTGGTGCTCCCATCGTTCGCGACAAAGTAGACCAGGCCGTTGTACTCGGTGAATGCGCTGGGGGTCGAAGAGCCGGTGGTCGCTGAGGTGGCGACACGGATGTCTTTCACGAGAACCGTTCCGGCCTCGGTGCCGTCGGTCTTCCAGAGCTCGAAGTTCGTGCCGCCGGATTCGAGCGAGCCCTGCGCGCTGAAGTACGCGGTGTTGCCGATGCGCCGTGTGTTGCCGGGTGAGGAAGCGGAGGCGCCGGGGAAGATGTCCTTGACCATGACGGTGCCGGCCTCGGTGCCGTCGGTTCGCCAGAGTTCATTGCCGTTGGTCGCGCCGTTGTTGGCGGTGAAGAGCACGTACGTGCCCATGCTGCAGAAGGTGTTGGGGCTGCTGGAGGCGCTGCCCGCGGTGATATCACGGACAAGGCGCGTACCCGCGGCCGTGCCGTCGGAGAACCACAGCTCGGTCCCCGAAGCGTCGGTGCCCGCGAAGAGCACGCCGTTGTTCCAGGCCTGCAGCGGACCGGCGGCGCCGTTGACCGAGCCGGGGCTGATGTCCTTGATCAGGCTCGTCCCGGCGGCGGTGCCGTCGGTGACCCACAGTTCGGTCCCCTTCTCGTTTGTCGCGATAAAGAAGGTCTTGCCGCCCGAGCTGACGAAGTTCGTGGGCGACGAATCGCTCAGCGTGGCGCTCGTGACGGTGTTGATGTTCTTCACCAGGCGAACATCCTGCGCGAGCGTTGTCCCCGCCAGGCCCATCAGCGAGGCGACACAGACTGAGATCCGACGGCCGTTCAAGCTTGAACGCGACATGATGACAACTCCGTGACGAACCACACCCGCAACGCGTCCCTGAAGCTGGAAAGCCCCGACCGCGTCGGGGCTGAACTGCGGATCCGGCCCGCGGATGTGTTTCTGAGAAACAGATTACCGCCTCCGCGGAGGACCGCAAGTGATTTCTGAGAAATATTCACAGCTCCCCCTCGCACCGCCGCCCGCCCGAGGTATGCTGCAACGCCGGGTTGTTGATGCTGGAACTTGGGTAAGGGGTAAAGCAGAGGTTGGATGGGTGGGGGC
>JACVCS010000115.1 GCA_016741915.1 Phycisphaerales bacterium
CTGCGGTGGGGGCGCGGGGGCGTTTTGTTTGGACTAGCATGGAGTGCGGGGGGAATGGACTCGAAGCACGCGACGATGAGGACGTTTGGGGTGAAAAGCGGAGTGGGGGGAAGAGCAGAGCGCCACGCGGAGCGTGGCGGTACCCGGAGTTGCTCCACGCGGAGCGTGGAGCAGGGGGAAAGTTTGCGGGGTGGTGAGAGATCGTTGGATCACGGATCGAAGAACTTCACAGCAAATACAAAGGACACGAGCATGTTTGAGAGCGTTGCCGTCGCGGAGTTTGATCGTCCCCAGGTGGTGGTGTTGACGCGGTTTCAGGACGGCGAGGCGGAGGCGGTGCTCAAGGCCTTTGACAAGAAGACGCCCGGCGCGATTGTCGAGGCGGTGAAGGCGGCGCTCAGCCGGCCTGAGGCTTCGGGCGAGGCGGGGAAGATGGCGGAGGCGTATCCGGTTGGTGGCGGCGATGGGTTGCCCGCGCGGATCATCATCGCGGGTTTGGGGAAGAAGGAGAAGCTGAAGGAGGGGGACTTCCGCACGCTGGCGGCGGCGGTTGGGCGGCGCATGGCGGCGACGAAGGAGACGACGCTGGCGGTGCACATCGGTGCGGCGATCGGCGAGACGGGGCTGGATGCGGGGCTCGCAGGGCGGTGCTTCGGTGAGGGGCTGGGGCTGCTGTCGTGGAACAACCAGCAGTTCAAGGGGAAGGGGACGGAGCAGAAGAAGCGTGCGGCGCTTCAGGTGAAGGCGGATCGCAAGACGGTGGAGAAGGGGATGGTGTTGGGGTTGAAGTTGGCGGAGGCGGTGAACTTGGCGCGGACGTTGAGTGAGACGCCGCCGAATGTGGCGACGCCGGCGTTTATGGCGGAGCAGGCGAAGAAGGTGGCGAAGCTGGGCGGGCTTGAGCTGACGGTGATCGAGGGGAAGCAGCTTGAGAAGGAGAAGTTGGTTGGGCACATCAATGTGGGGAAGGCGAGCGAGAACAAGCCGTGCATGATCCGGTTGGCGTATACGCCGCAGACGCTGAAGAAGAACAAGACGAAGCCGGTGGTGCTTATCGGCAAGACGATGACGTACGACACGGGCGGGTTGTCGCTCAAAGTGAACAACGGGATGGTGGGGATGAAGCGGGATAAGGACGGCGGGTGCGCGGTGCTGGGGGCGATGCTGGCGATCGCGACGGAGATCAAGCCGACGAGGCCTGTGGTTGCGTATTTGTGCGCGGCGGAGAACTCGATCTCCGACGAGGCGTATCGACCCGACGACATCATCACGTACCGCAACGGCGTGACGGTGGAGATCACCAACACGGACGCGGAGGGGCGGCTGGTGCTGGCGGATGCGTTCTGCTACGCGTGCGATAAGGATGATCCGGCGTACATCGTGGAGCTTTCGACGCTGACGGGCGGGGTGGTGACGGCGTTGGGCTCGACGTATTGCGGGATGTTCTGCGATGACGATGCGCTGCGGGCGAAGGTTGAGAAGGCCAGCACGGTGAGCGGGGAGCGGGTGTGGCGATTGCCCATGCATCAGGAATATCGGGAGATGATGAAGTCGCCCGTGGCGGACATTTTGAACTCAAACCCGAACCGCAAGGCGCACGCGGGGCAGGGTGCGGCGTTCCTGTCGTACTTTGTGAAGGAAGGCACGGCGTGGTGCCACCTGGATATCGCGGGTGTGCACGCGACGGAGAGTGAGAGCGGGCCGTTTGTGAAGGGCCCGACGGGGTGGGGTGTGCGGATCTTGTGTGATCTGCTCAGCGGGGAGTGAGTTTCGGGTTTGGGTTGAGAAGCAGAGAAAACAACGCGACCCCGCGGCGGAGACGCTGGCGGGGTCGCGGTTTTGTTGCGTGGGTTTGGAGTTGTCGAGACGGTTACTTGAGGCTGAGCCACATGGCGACTTGTTCGTGGGTGGAGTTGTCGTCGTGGATGAGGCCGTGGGGTTGGCGGCCGGATTCGATGAAGCCGAGGGATTGGTAGAGGGCGATGGCGTTTACGTTGTCGGCGTAGACCTCGAGGGTGATGAGTTGGAGATCTTGGATGGAGCGGGCCCAGGTGATGGCGTGGTGGAGGATGAGGCGGCCGAGGCCGCGGGCGCGGTGGGATGAGCGGACGCTGATGCCCAGGTCGACGCTGTGGCGGAGCTTTCGGCGGTTGTCGCGCTTGGCGGCGAGGATGAGCATGGCGGTGATGAGGGGCTGGCCTGTGGGGGAGCGGAGGGCGGGGTCCTCGGCGATGAGGCAGAGTTTTTTGGGGTGATCGAGGATGGCGCGGAGGAAGTCGCGCTCCTGGTCGAGGGTGAGGGTGAACTCGTCGAACTTGGTGAGGGTGAAGTCGGTGGTGGCGAAGACCTCGCGGCCACACTCCAGGACGGGCTCGGCGTCGTCGGGTGTGGCGACGCGGATGAGGGCGGGGGCGGCCGGTCGTTTCATCTGCACGGTGATGGTGGGCCAGTGGGCCATGATGGTTTTCTTGGTGGGAAGCGGCTTTGGAAGGGTGACGCCGGTCGTGGAGGTTATTCGGACGAGGGGCGGGAGAAGAGGGGGAGGTGGGATTCGGTGAGCACGGGGAAACGATCGAGGGATGATGGTCGATAGGGGGAAAGGGGTGTTTTCATCGAACCGTGAGCGCTGGATGGCTGTACACTTTGGAGAGGTGGGGTGGGTGCGGAGTGCGGATGCGTCAAGTGTGGGTCATGTTGGTGATGGTGCTCGTGACGGCGGCGTCGCTGGTGCCGTCGCGTGGGGTTGGGACGTGGGCGGGCGGGGTTGGTGCGGTGGGGACGGGCGTGTGCGCGGTAGAGGAGGCGGCGTGCCCGTGCGATTGTGACGCGGGCGCGTGCAGGTGTTGTGAGAAGGAAGAGCAGACGAAGGAGACGGGGGAGCGTGGCGGGGTTGGTGAGCGAGGGGTGTTGGTGGTTGTTGGCGGGCCTGGGTGTCCGTGTCAGCCGATGCCTTCGCGGTCGGGTGAGCGGCCTGCGCAGGTGACGCCGGCGGCGTTGGTATCGCGTACTGGGACGCTCACGGCGGTTGGCCGGCGTGTGCGGGGCGGGGGGGGTGATGAGCCTTTGCATGCGGGGGCGGTGAAGCTCGTTTTGGCGGGGCGCGGGTTGGGGGCGGTTGGGCTTGAGGCGGGGCGGGTGTGGCGGCGGGTGCGGGATGTTGAGCCTGGCGGTGGGGGATTGCGGCGCAGTGAGCTGTGCCAATGGACGATTTGAAGGCCGAGGTGTGTGAACGTGCCGACCGTGGCGCGGGCGTGGCTGCGATTGACCGCTGGGCGGTTGATGCGCGGATGCGTGCTTAGGGCTGGGCGGTTGGTACGTGGGTGAAGTGGGCGGGGGCTTGTTGGGTTGTTTTTTTCTTACACACCAAGGCAAGTCGGCGTGCGATGTACGCGGCCGACGATTGAACAAAGTGAGTGAACAATGAAGACGAACTTCTCTGTGAAGCGTGGCGGTTTTGTGGCGTCGGTTGCGGTTTCGGTTGTTGGGTTGATGGTGTTGGGCGGGTGCGCGGGCTCGCGTGCGGGCGGTTCGGGTGGTGGTGGTTCGGTTGCGGGCAATCCGGACGAGAACGCGGTGATGCACACGGTGACTGCGGCGGACTTGGCGTCGGCGAAGGGGAGCACGCCCGTGGCGTCGAAGGACGTGGTGCTGTGGATCAACGGGATGGGGTGTCCGCAGTGTGTGACGAATGTGGATTTGCAGTTGGAGCGGATCGACGGTGCGAAGGACGTGCGGGTCGATCTGGCGAACGGGAAGGTGGCGGTGCGGTTTGAGAAAGAGCCGCGGCCGACGCCTGACCGGATCGCGAAGGCGGTGAGCGACGCGGGTTTGACGCTCGTGAAGATCGAGTCGGGTCAGTGATCGGTCACGCGGAAGAGAATCGGTCGCAGTCGAGTTCGGTCACGGACCGACGGCGATATCCAAATACGCACATTCAACACACGAAGGTGGTTTATGAAGAGTGAAACACAGCATCACCGGCAGCCCGGCGGGGTGCGCGCGGCGGCGGTCGTCGCGGGTGCGCTCGGCGCGGGATTGATCGGCGGCGTCGAGGTGAAAGCGCAAGAGGCGATGTACACCGCTGCGGCGACGATGCCCTCGCCCGGGGTGTATGTCCTTCGGCAGCAGTACCACTGGTTCAGTTACTCGTCGAGCCCTTCGGAAGGGACGGACCGTGCGCAGCGGCTGGAGGTCAAGAGCTCGCTGCAGTACGGGCTGGTGAAGGATCTGTCGCTGACGCTCGATGTGCCGGTGGAGTACACGAGCGTGAAGTACGCGAATCGGCAAGACACCGACGACAGCGTCGGCGTTGATGACCTGGACCTGACGCTCAAGTGGCGGTTCTATCAGAACGATCCGGGCGGGATCGACACGATCCGGATCGCGCTGTTGGGCGGCGCACGGCTGCGGACGGAGGGTCGTTTTTCGACCGACCCGCACGTGGGGATCGTGTACACGCAGGTGCACGACATTCACGGGTTCAATGCCGAGGCGCACTACACGTTCAACACCGGCAGCGACCCGGGGACGCCCAACTTCGGCGGCAAGGGCGACAGCGATGCGCTGAACCTGAACCTGGCGTATGTGCTGCGGGTCTTTCCGATCACCTTCACGCCCGAGTCGAAGTCTGCCTGGTACGTGACGGCGGAGTTGAACCACCTGTATGAAGCGAACGGCGATCACGAGTTGAAGTTTTCACCCGGGCTGATGTATGAGGGGCGGCGGTGGGGCTTTGAGATCATGGGGCAGATCCCCGTGTACACGAGGCTGAACCATCGCGCGCGGCAGACCTTCGGGATCGGGATCGGCTGGCGGTACATCTTCTGAGGTGAGCCGAAGTAGGCGCGATGAGTGATCGCGTGATTACGCCGGTGCATGCCCGATGTCGGGTGTGTGGCCGGCGTTTTCGTTGAAGGGTTGGAGGTTGAGGCGTGTGCGGTGGGTTGGGGGAGTTTGGGGCGAAGCGGGAGCGTGGTGGTGGGGACAGCGGGCGGGCTGGCCGTCGGGCATGAGGCCTTTGGTGTAGTCGAGGCGGAAGGCTTGTTCGCCGGATGCAACGGTCTGGGTGTATTGCTCGGCGCGGTTTCTTTGCCAGAGGGCGTGGGCGTTTTCGAGACCGGGCTCTTCGCGGAGTTGAGCGAAGCGTGGGCGGAGGGATTCGGCGTCGCCGATGCGGATGGGGAGGATCTGGCAGATGGGTTCACCGGCTTCGAAGCGGACGTGCAGGCCGGGGCGGGTGAGGCGCCAGTTCATGGTGAAGCTGTAGGGTGACCAGTCGGTTTCGATCAGGCCGTCGAGGGGAGCGGCGCCGTCTTTCCAGAGGTTGGTCGGGCCGCGGGCGAGGAGTTGGAGGTTGCTGGGGGTTCGGAAGAGCCAGGGGATGATGAAGGTGACGATGCCGGCGCCGAAGACCGAGGCGATCTGGTCGTCTTTGGAGGATGTGGAGGCGGGGTGATCGTCGGCGAAGAGGAGCTTGAGGCTGCGGGGGTGGGCGCCGCCGTCCCACACAGCGATGAAGGTTCGAGGCGAGGTGATCCACCAACCGGCCTGGTTGGCGACGGTCAGTGGGAGGCATCGCCCGGCGGCGTTGGCCATGGTTTCGTTGATCCACGGGCGGGAGACGGGGGCGGGGAGGAGGTTCCAGCCGCGGGTATTACCGGTGCGGAAGGCGATGAGCTCGGGGCTTTCGTGTGTCAGGGGCGTCTCCGGCATTGCGGAGTTTAGGTGCCGGGCTTGGAGTTATGAGGAGGCACCGGCGGAGGACCAGAGTTCGACGTAGCGCTTCATGCTGTGGTCGCCGGCGAGTTCCTGGGCTTGCTTGATGGCGATCTGTTTGTCGAAGATGATGGTGTCGAGGATCTGGAACCACATGCCGGGATCGCGGAAGAGTTGGCCGCGGGCGTCGAAGTAGCGGACGGAGCCGACCTCGCGGAAGTGCTGGATGCGGGTTGGGGCGCGGGGGACCATGTCGCGGTTGTTGACGGTGCGGAAGGTGCGGTCTTTCAGCAGTGCGTCGTAGGCGGCGCAGAAGTCGGCATCACCGACGCGGGGCTGTCCGAAGGTGTAGATGCCGTAGATGTTGACGTGCGGGAGTGTGCGGGTGATCGCGGCGGCGGAGAGGACGGCCAGTGCGCCGCCGAGGCTGTGCCCGGTGAGCCAGACGGCCCGGCCTTTGAGTTGTTCCGGGGTGAGGTGGGGGGCGAGTGCGGCGAAAAGTTTGCTGGCGGCGTCGTTGAAGCCCGCGTGAACGCGGCCTGGGAAAGGCGGCGTATCCGCGGGGAGTTTGAGTGCGGCGAGCTTGAACTGGGCGTTGGTATCGATCCAGTTTGAGGCGTTATCTGTGCCACGGAAGGCGATGATGACGCAATCGGAGTCGGAGAAGATGACGGCGCGAAGCGCGCCGAGGTCGATGACTTCACCGGTGAGGTTGAGTTCGTCGGCGCGTTTTTTGATGGCGCTTTCGCTGGGTTCGTAGGTGAGGTTTGCGAGTTCGGCGAGCCAGCGGGCGGCGGCGGTGTTCTCGCGGGTGGAGCGGGGGGCGAAGCCGACAAGGCCGCGGGTGTAGGCGTTGGTGCTTGGTGAGGATGGGTCGGATGGGTTGGGAGAGGCGGGAGAGTTTGGGGTTGTGCCGTCGGTTGTGGGCGGGGTATCGGTTGGGCTGGTGGCGGTGGAGGAGGCGGCGGGCTTGAGGGAGGTGCGGATGTTGACGAGTTTCTGGAGGATGTCGAACCAGAAGGGCCCGCCGAGGGTGAGGGCGATGATGCTGATGAGGAAGCCGGGGATTTTCCAGTACCAGATTTTGATGGTGGATTGGAACTCGGTGTCGGTCCAACCGACGATGCCTTCGACGGCGTAGAGGTTGTCTTTGGCGTTGTCGATGAGTTGCTGAAGCTCGGCGTTGGTCGGCTGTGGGGTGGTGGGTTGAGCGGTGGTGGTGGTGGGTTGTGTGGAGGGAGAGGTGGGTTGTTGCGGGTTGGCGGGTTTTGGTGGCGGAGTGGGCGTGGTTGCGGGAGCGGCTGCGACGAGTTTCTGTGCGTGTTCAACGAGTCGGGCGCGGGCTTCGGGGGAGGAAGAGAGTCTGCGGGTGATGGCGATGGTGTCGACGTTGGCTGTGAAAACCAGGACGGTCGCGATGCCGATTGTGACGTACATCACCCTGCGTTTGTAGGTGCCGGTGAGGCGGTCCATGGCTTGCTGGTACCAGGACTCAAGGGCTGCGCGGGCGGCGGGGAGGTTGTTGCCGTTGCGGGCGTATTCGGTGGCGAAGAGTTTGCCGGCGGGGCCGAGTTTTTCGGCGCGCTCTTGGTAGGTCGTGGTGGGATCTGGCGGTGACGGTTCGAGGACGAGGTCGGCGATGGCTTTGGAAAAGGTGGTTTTCTCGATGTAGGAGGGCCCTGATGAGCCGCGGGAGAGGGCTTTGATTGAATCGAGTTCGTAGAGTTTGTTTTGGATCGGCGGGGGCTTGTGGCCGAGGAGTGTGTCGATGGTTTTGCGGAGCAGGTTTTGTCGCCAGTGGAAGAACTGGGCGAAGACTTCGACGAGGGCGGTGCAGACGAGGCTGAAGACGGCGAAGACCGTTACCAGGCCGATGAGCAGGTCGAGCATGCTGAGCGCGTCCATGGGGGGCGACTCCGTGGTGTGTGCGAACGGAGAGCGTACTTGGTGGATGTTTCGGCGGAACGAACGCACCGGGTATCCACATCGCGGCACCTGAGCGTGGGTGGATCGGGGGAGGCGTGGTGACTGGGGGTACTGGGGGGGGAG
>JACVCS010000031.1 GCA_016741915.1 Phycisphaerales bacterium
GTTGGGGGGGTGGGGTGGCGGGGAGTGGGCGGGCTGCTTTGAGTGCAAGGGTGAAAACAACGAGGTGGGCGTCTTGTGATGTTTTGCACAACATCGTGTTGTTGTCTTTCAGGGGAACCTTGTCGGTGGAGATTGCGAGGACAAAAAGAGATGGATTGAGGCTGCGAATTGAGGTTGATGCCGGGGTGTGAGTTTGTGTAGGAAGTCGTGATTGATGGAATGCGCGTCTGACGGTCGTGGGTGCGTGGGTGTGGGTGTTAGACTGCGCGAGCTTGGCGGTCGGCGGGTGCTTGATCGCGGGGCAATGGAGTGCACGACATGGTTCCTCAGGGCGTTTTGGCGTTGAGTGCCGCGGCGTTGGTGATGATGTCGGGCTGCGCGAGCAAGGAACGCGAGTTGGAAGCGGTCGCGAAAGACTGGTGCTTGACGATCCGTGCCAGCCAGGTGATCCCGGTGTATCCGATGACCGAGGATTTGCAGGTTGGCGACGTGTTTCTCGTGCAGCAGACGGTGCAGAACCAACACGATGCGTACAAGCGCCGGGGTTTTTTGGCGTTGGATAACCACATCGCCCGGCTGACGCCGACGCGGTATGACAGTTCGTACGACCGGTCGTTCTTCAAGCCGGAGGAGGTCGGGTCGGTGATGCCGCGGAGCTGGCTGACGCCCGGTGAGGCGTCGAGCTTCGACCGAGCGCCGGTGGCGGCGTTCCCGGCGTACACGTTCTCGGTGACTTCGGGGCAGGGGTTTGCGGCGGCGTTGCCTGTGCAGGGGGTGCCCGTGGGGCTGTCGCTGCTTAACTCGGACGCGGCGAGCGGGTCGGTGACGTTGAAGGACGCGCGGACGTACGGCATCGCGATGACGGACCTGCTCGCGGACGTTCAGGGGTGGGCGGAAAAGGAAAGCAACAGGACGTTCCTGGCGGCGTACGCGCCGGAGACGGCGGGAACGACCGACGCGAAGACCAACTATGTGCGGGTGGTGAGCCGGGTGTATCTGGTTGGCAGCGTGAACGTCACGCTGAACGACGCGAGCGCGTCGAGCGGCGGGCTGTCGGTGGGTGTCCCGAAGCCGGTGGAGATCCCGCTGCTTCAGGCGGCGAAGGTCGCAAACACGACGGAGGCGAACACGGCGACCGCGGACGCCTATGGGAAAGGCTTGGCGTCGATGACCACGGCGTTGAACGCGGCGCGGAATCAGGCGGGGGAGGCGCTGCCCGGGGCGACGCTGAAGGTTGTTTCGGCGAGCGCGCGGACGGTTTCGATGGACGAGAAGTTCACGAGGCCGGTGGTGATCGGGTATCTGGGGTTTGATATGGCGATCCTGCCGGGCGGAAGGCTCGGCCCGCCCATGCCAACGTATGTGGTGCTGGAGCGGAATGTGCAGCCGAGCAGCGCGAGCGAGCTGCCGGCGTATTTGGCGGCGATCTCGATGCGGGACATCGGGACGTACCGGGCGATCGACGCGATCGCGTCGTCGGCGACGGATAAGGATCGGCAGAAAGCCAAGGCGATACGCGACGAGATCAACGCGATCGCGGGGAGTGTGCTGCCGAAGACCTACCCCGTGGTGATTTGGAACATCAATGCCAGCGGCGCTGTGATTGCGCAGGTCCCTGTGGACACCCCGATCGATACGCGCGGGGGTGAGTATCGGGCGTGGGTTGAGTACCTCTCGCGGCTGGAATCGAGCGAGGCGTTGTTGTCGACGCTCGTGAAAGATGGGAAGGCTTCGGGCGATCAGAAGGATTCGCTTCAGGCGACGAGGAGTCAGATTCTTCGGGTGCGCTCGGTGGCAGGAGCTCTTGGCGGTGAGTTGAAGCGAGGGTCGGATCTGTTCAATCGTTGATGGACGAGTGCGGGAAACTCTTGTTTGGAGGGATCATCGATGGCAAAGCAGGTGCCGCAGGTGAAGGAAGACACGTGGTTTGAGAAGGATCCGGAGGCGTACGACACGCCGCACGCGAAGAACGCGAGGTTGGCGGACCTCTTGACGTCGACGTGGCAGAGCTTGGAGATTGTGTCGATCAGACGATTGGAGATTGGGATTCCGGGTTGGGAAGCGACCTATCGCCCGGTGCCGAAGAAGTAACGCGAGGGGTGAAAAAACAACCGCCCGCCTGAGTTCCCTTCGCAGGGCAGGCGGGCGTTTTTCGTTGGTTTGGTTGTCGTCGCGAGGTGAGGGCTCGCGGCGGGCGTGAGGGGCAGAGGCCCCAGGCGGTTAGGCCTTGGCTTCTTCCTTCTTCTCGCCGGCGGCGGCCGCAGCGGCCTTCTTGGCGATGGCCTTCTTCACGGCGTCGGAGCGCTCGAGGCGGTCGGCCTTCCAGGAGGCGACGTCGACGAGTTCCTGCTTGGCGAGGAAGTCGCGGACGGTCTCGGAGGGCTGGGCACCCTTGCTGAGCCAGTACTTCACACGGTCGACGTTGATCTCGAGGTTCTTCTCGTCCTTGTTGGCGACGGGGTTGTACCACCCGAGGTTCTCGATGACCTTGCCGTCACGCTTGACGCGCGAGTCGACCGCGTTGATGCGGTAGAAGGGGCGGTGCGGACGGCCGGAACGGCTCATGCGGATACGGACCACGGCGAATCTCCAAGAAGAACGGGAGGGTTTGCGAAGGCGAACCCGTCCGAGTGAACGATCGATCAACCACCGGTTGCCGTCGGCCCTCGGCGCGTGGCCTTGGGCGTGGACAAGGGGGGAACGATAGGCGCGAAGGGCGGTGAGGCCAAGAGGGGTGGGAGAGGAAGTGTGACCTGACAATGACCGAACAATTCGGTGTGTGCGAGGGGGAAGGCAGTTGGCACTGGGCACTGGGGAATCGGCAATCGGGAATCGGGAATCGGGAATCGGGTATTGGCAGAACTGAAGTGGCCCCGGTGGGAGTTGAACCCACACGACCGGTGAAGGTCTGCGGATTTTAAGTCCGCTGCGTCTGCCGTTTCGCCACGGGGCCGGAGGAGCGTTCTCGTCGTGCGAACTCGCCGTTGACACGACGCCCGTACTGTGTTCAGGCGGTGTCGTTCGGTCAAGCCGAGATATGGGTTTACGGGTGGGGAGTTATCGCGATGATGGTGATCTCGCCCTTGCCAGGTCCGTAGCACCAGAACAATCGATAGGCACCGGGAGTGCGATTCTGAATGTACGCCTCGAACACCTTCCCTTTCGGGTCGTAGGGGTGATCGATCGAGTCAAACTCGTGGGTTTTGAGGCTTGGGTGCTTCGGGTTGTCGAGCAGAAGACGCACGCATTTCTCAACCTGTTTGAAGAGCCCCTCGCTCTTGGCGGCCTTTGTTTTTTTGTTGTTCTGGCGATTCTGAAATGATGCCAGAGCCGCGGCCTGAAGGCTACGGAACGTGGTGTCGGCCTCGCCGGTCCATTTGGGCTTGAACGGCATCAGTCATCCTGCAACTGATCGGCGAGTGCTTTAGCGGAATCGAGATCGGGGGAGTTCTTGGCGAACTTTCCAGACTGAGCCTGACCGAGCCCACGACGAACCGAGGCCAGTGCCTCTTTGTTTTCGTAGAGCCAACTTTCCGACTCTGGAATGACTCGCGCCGGTCGAAGAATGATCTGGTCTCCGCGCCGCTCGACAATCATTGTGCGGTTTGCAAAGCTCTCGCCGAGTGTGATTCGGCCCTTGGAGTCGGTGTTTTTGGTCAGGGTACTTGTCCGTGCCATACTTCATAGTATCGCCCACAAGCCCACTTTGTTCAAGTGGGATAGTGGGAAAATGGCCTTATCGCTGATTTTGGGGCAAAATCAGGGCTTGAACCCGATCTCAGTCCGGAAACAGCATCAGCGGAACCACAGGCTGCTCCGTGTAAGGGTCATGTCGCGCGGGTGTCGATGCTCAAGTCTGAGCGCAACTCCGGAGTTTGTGCTGAATGGGCGCATTTCGTACTGTGAACACGTCGACGGTTGTTGAAGCGTGTGTGTCAAGCGTGGATGGCATTGATGACATCGCGTTCGAAAATGGCATGGGGAGGATTCAGAGGGTTGACCGGGAGTGTGATCGATGGACGAGCGTGGAGGCGCGGCGATGGTGGAGCGGGCGCGGGAGATGGCCGTGCGGATGCATGATGGGTGCGGGCATACGCGGTCGGATGGCTCGGCGTACTGGACGCATCCGCAGCGCGTGGTTGCGACGCTCGCGCGGCATGGGGTGAAGCACGAGATCCTCGCGGCGGCGTGGTTGCACGATGTGGCGGAGGATTGTCCGGAGGATGAGGCGGGCAGCCGGGCGCTGATCGAGGAGATCGGGCGCGGGTTTGGGGGCGAGGTTGCGGGGCTGGTGGCGGAGGTGACGAACTATTTCGGGCCTGAGGCGACGATGGAACAGAAGCAGGCTCGGCTTCGCGAGCACGCGCGGACGATGAGCGATGGTGCGAAGTGGATCAAACTTGCGGATCGGCTGGACAACATCTCGGGGATGCAGGGATGGTCGGACGAGAAGCGTCGGCGGTATGCGAGCGCGACGGAGATGTTGCTGGAGGCGTTGAAGCCCTGGCCGGTGGGTGCGGAGGGGTTGGCGGCAGAGATTGCGGCGACGGCTGGGCGGGTCAAATGACAGGAAGTGAAGCGAAGAGGTAATGGTCAGCGAGTGGGGGACTTACTTCTTCTCGGGCTTGGCTTGATCGGTGGGCTCGACAACGTCGATGTCCTCGGCGACGAGTTCGAGGCGTTTGCCGTTGCTGCTAAGGATGGGGCCGCGGACGCGGATGGCGGAGTTGAGGGCGAGGCGTTGAGCCTGATACGCGAAGGGACCTTTGCAGGTGACCTCGATTTCGCGGCCGTCGTCGAGGCGGCCGGTGATGACCATGATGTTGACGCGGAGTTCGCGGTCGAACTTCTGGAAGGTCTGTTCGGCGGCGCGGTGCTTCTCTTTGTTTTCGTTCATGGTGGCGCGGAGCTCTTCGATTGTGGCCTTGGTCGCGCGCGGGTACTGGTACTTGCCACGGCCATCACGCGCGTCCTGGAGCTCTTGCTCGGACTGCTCGTACGCACGTTTGGCCTGCTGCAACCTCTCCTTCGATTCGGAGTGGGAGCGTTCGAGCTCTGAGCGGTCGAGCGGGGTGACGCTTTCGACGGTGATCTTGTGCGTGTCGGCGGTTTGAGCCGCGGATGAGGGCTTGGTGCCGGGCTTGGTGGCGCCGTCGGCGAGTTTCTTTTTCAGTTCGGCGTTCTCGGCGCGGAGGCGGAGGAGCTCTTCACGCAGGAGTTCGACTTCTTTCTTGAGGGCGGCGTCGTCGCGGAGATTCGAGATTGCGGCGGATGCGCTTTGCACCGGGATGGTGAGCAGGTCCGACGCGCAGATGAGCGAGGCGGCGAGCGTGTATGCGCAGACGGCTGAGCGGCGGGTGTGTATGTTCATACGTGGAACATATCACGCAACGACGAAGTACGTCAAGTCGATGGGCTTCACGAGCGCGAGAGTACTCGTACATATGTTTGATGGGGTATTTGGTGTCGTGAATGTTCTCGGATGGGTACCGTGTGTTGGTACGTCTGGGCGGTCGGTGGCCTGGCGTGGGTATGGTTGAAGATCATGAGCAGTTCACGGCTGATCATCTCGGCGGTTGAGGGGGAGTTTGCACGGTACCGGATGCTGGCGGAAAAGGCCGCGGGACGGCTGAGCTATGAGCAGATGCGGGTGGCGCTGGACCCGCAGGTGAACTCGGTGGCGGTGATCATGAAGCACGTGGGCGGGAATCTGCGTTCGCGGTGGACGGACGCGCTGACGAGCGATGGTGAAAAGCCGTGGCGTGATCGCGACCGCGAGTTTGTCGATGATTTCTCCTCGCGAGAGGAGATCGAGGCGGAGTGGAGGGGCGGTTGGGATGTGCTTGAAGCGTCGATGAAGGGCTGGACGGATGATGATCTGGGAAGCGTGGTGATGATTCGCAAGGAGCCGCATTCGTTGATGATGGCGCTGCAAAGGTCGGTGACGCACTGCGCGTATCACAGTGGGCAGATCGTGCAGACGGCGCGGGTGATCGCCTCGCGCGCGGGGGTGGATTGGGAAGCGCTGACGATCGCACGCGGCGGGTCGGCGGCGTTCAATGCGGGGAAGGGGATGGGCGGGAGCGAATCGCCGCGTTGAAACAAGACAGATCGAGCGTGCGAACAGTTGGTGTCGATTTCAGGAAGGGTGTGAATGACGCAACCCCGATGGCTCGGCGTGCTGGTGAGCTTTGCGATCATCGTCGCTGCGGTGTGTGTTGTGCCGATTGTGCCCGCGCGGGCGTGTCTGTGGGATTCGGACACGCTGCGGATGGAGGCGAAGGCGTTCCCGGGATTGGCTGAGATTCTGACGGGGCGGATCGAGCGGTTCCCGGCGCGGTACTACCAGATGCGTTTGGAGCGGGTTGCGGCGCTGGTGACGCAGCAGCCGGGCGTGCTGGAGCATTACGACGATCTGGGCGTGGTGTGCGATCGGCTGGGGCGGTCGGACGAAGCGGTGGAGTGGATGCGTCGCAAGCTTGAGGCGATGAAGGGGTTGCCTGAATCTGCGGCGGTGAAGGAGCACCGCTATCGCTATCACGCGAACCTCGGCACGTTCCTGGCACATCGCTGGCTTCGCGCAGGGGCGAAGGGCGCAACGACGGATGAACTGGCGGATCTGAAGGCCGGTCGGGATGAGATTAGGGCGGCGATCGCGATCAACCCTGATGCGCACTTCGGGCGTGAGCGGACGCAGCTCGCGGCGATGGAGTGGTTGATGACGGCGCGGTCGGGCGCGGCCTTTGAGTACGAGTCGATCATGGACGTTCAGGCAGAGTCGGACCCAGAGTGGACCATCGACTCGGCAAGAGCGAAGAAGCTCGATGAAGCGGTGAAGGGGTTGTCTGGCCTGATCGTGCTGGGCGATGCGTGGGAGAGTGTGGATGTTCATTACGCACTGGAGCAAGCGCTGCGGGCTCGCGGCGATGCGTCGATGGCGGAACTGGCGTTTCTTCGGCGGAAGGAACTGATCGAAGGTGGGATGCGGTCGCTGCACGTGCGGTATGACGCGACGCTGACCGAGCACGCGAAGCGGCTTCATCCCGGATCGCTGCTGGGGGTTGGTGAACGACATGCCGCTACGCTGGCGGAGTACTTCGGCAACGCGCGAATGCTGGCGTTGGCGTGGTCGATGGCGCGAGCGGAGTTCATGGAGAAGAAGCTGGGCGCGGGTGAGCATCCGGATGTGCAGGGTGAGTTGTTCTGGAGCGGTTGGAACGATCTGCCCAAGCCGCCGCGGATGCCCGAGCGATCGTGGATGGAGGTGATCGGCGCGGACGCGGTGGCGCTGACGATCACGGTGGCGGTGGGGGCGGTGATGGGGTGCGTCTTTGTGGTGGTGCTCAGGCGGGTGCGGCGGGGGTTTGGGTCGAACTGATTGGCCCGAGAACTGATCGTGCTGATCATCGCAAGGCGCGATTGAACAAGTTCAAATGCTTCACGATGAGTTGATCTGAAGAGTTTAGCCGATAGCGAAATGAAGCGAGCGGCTGTTTCTGTTGTCGCGACGTCTATTCAGCGCGGGAGTGATCACCAGTACTGTGAGGGTGTGCACAGCTTGGCTATCCAGGACGCCGTGATTGTCACGATCCAAACGATGGTCCAGCGACGAGATAGAAGAACATCAGCGGTTGTGAAGCACTTCCACAGAACGGCGAAAGCTGTTGCGATCGTGAGCGTGGCGAACATGATGAAGAGAGGGTTGTAGCGTAACGACGCAAGAAAGTCACCGAGTACGATTGATTGAGCAGCACGGCTACCGCCACAGAATGGACACGGGAGTGAAGTGGCTGATCGGAATAGGCAGGTAGGCAGCAGAGAGGCTAGGGTGTCCGGATAGATCGATGCGACCGCTTGCCAACTGCAGAGGCAAAGCGTGGCTGCAGCGGCGCTCCCGAGTACGACGCGACGCAAGAAACTCGAGCCGATCGGTGTTGTCTGTGAAGCGTGATGGGGGGCTAAAGCCATGCGAAACATACCTGCAGTATTACGAGAGTGATGAACCGCAGGAGACACACTTTCGCTTTTCCTCCTTCAATCCGCTGACCACAAACGGGAGCCAGCAGAGCGGTAGGCAGAAAAGCAAGAGCAACACGAAGACGACCCATCCCGCGCCAGAAACCTGTTTCTGAACAATCGGTGGACCCTCACGCGAGCAAAATGGGCACTTGAACATGTGGTTCTCCGTAGAAGGAGTGTACCAAACTCCATTTGCATCGCCACGCGAAATTCACGCGGTCGCGGGGCTATCATCGTTCTCGCTTCGGGGCGCGGCCGGTTTGGCTTTGGTGAGCCGAATGGCAGGCCGCTGAGATGCACCCGTGGAACCTGAACCGGGTCATGCCGGCGGAGGGAAAGCGTGATGACGACGGACGCGAAGGGCCTCTCGGCCGACCCGCTGCACATTCTGCTGGAGCACAACCGCTGGGCGACCGAGCGGATGTTGACGTTCTGCGAGGAGCTCAGCGAGGTGCAGTTCAACGAGCGGTTCGACATCGGGCCGGGCTCGCTGAACAACACCCTGACGCACATTGTCGGTGCGATGCGGCGCTGGGCGGATCGGATTGATGGGCGGCCTCTGCGTCCGACGATCGAAGTGCCCGAGGGGAGCACGTGGACGTTCTTCGGCGGGCCTGAGCAGGGGCCCAGGCCCGAGGTGCCGAGGCGTTCGCCTGAGGAACTTAAGCGGCTGCTGGATCAGGCGGCGGTGGATCTTCGAGCGGTGGCCGATCGGTGCGTGCAACGCGGGCTGGGGACGGTTTTCGTGGTGAACTTCGGCAGCAAGGCGTACCGCTTCACCTACGGCGCGGCGCTGACGCACGTGACGACCCACGGCCTGCACCATCGGGCCCAATGCCTGAACATGCTGCGACGACTGAACGCGCCGTGCATGTCGCGGCATGACGTGGAGATCGGGGTGATCGATTGGCAGGCGGAAGTGGAGGTTGCTTAAGGACCGCGTCAGATGGGCATGTTTGATTGGTATACACCGCTGCCGCCTGTTCCATGTCCTTGGTGCGGCCGGGCGATTTCGGAATGGCAAGGGAAGGACGGCCCGTGCGCAATGCTTGTGTACGAGCAGGGGCGAGCCGCGCCTGTTGAGCAACGGGTGTCTGCGGATTGCCAAGTATCGATCCAGAATCGCGACACGATGCTGTTGCCAAGCCACTTCCGCATGATTGGGTCGTGCTGCAGCTCAGAGATTCATGTTGAAGGAGAGAGCGTTGATGGGGTCTGGCTGAACTCGATGATTGTTGATCTGAAACTGAATGAGTCATCGCTGCGTCGGAGAAGACCCGTTTTTACCTGTGGGCCCGTCAAATCACTGCCATTGGACCCCGTCCGCGTTGCGAGAAAGGAGAGGCGGGTTGGACACGATGATGTCTTGAGCGCGTTGCAAAGCAAGGTGCCGTTTGTCCTCGCGAACGTCGGCGATCCCTTCGATTGGTACTACGGTGACGCAAGGCATTCGCTGTGGCGGTCAGAGATAAAACCGAGGCTGCTGCCGGCAAACTCGGATGCGATCTATTTGGAGAACTGGCCTGATGGCAGGTGCTATGCGGCGAGTCAATGGAGTGCGACGGGCGGCCAGCGGGTGATACTCTTCGAGTTGTACCACTGATGGATTCGGTTTCCTTGCGAGGTTTCGGTGCGATCCGTCGGCGTGATTGCATCTGGAAACCGGAGAGGAAGTCGCGGCGATCGATGAGCTCGAGTGCGTACAACTGGATCACCAACAGGGCTTGGATGTTGAAGTGCCCCAAGCCGGCACTGCTATAGTCCTGCATCGCTCGGGGCGCGGTTCTGGAATGTCCGGAAGCCGCTGAGAAGCACCCGCGGAACCTGATCCGGATCATGCCGGCGGAGGGAAGCGTTCAATGGTTCAGCCACACACGATCGGTCGTCTCGTTCTGCCTCTTCGCGGCGCCCTCAGCCCCGCGGCAACGCCCGACGTCACCACGCCCGGGTCGTTTGCCAATGCGCCGGACCTTGGTGGGGCGATGATGTTCTCAAGCCCGGATACGCCCGGGATGCCCGCGCCGAGCGGGAAGACGGCGTGGGATTTCCTGCCGAGCGGTTGGAGCGTGGTGGACCTTGGGCCTGTGGGCGATGTGTTGTCGATGCGTGACGACCCGGCCTTCGCGCCCGCGCCGAAGAACCCGCACGAGCAGGCGTGGACGCCGAGCTTTGGTGTCGGCGGCGGGACTGCGAACGCGCCGTCGTCGTTTTTGGATCCGAAGAGCTTCGAGCCGTTCGTTGACGGGTGTGTGAGCCGGGATTGGACGGGGCAGGTGGAGTCAAAGAACGCGCACGTCGCGTCGCATCTGCGAGCACCGATGAGCAGTGCAAAGGGGTGCGCGAACTGTCTGGGCGAGACGATGATGTTCGTGGAATTCAACACCGCGCCGGGGAGCACCAAGCCCGCGCGGCGGCTGCGCGTGATCTATCCGAAGAGCTTTGTTCCGGTGACGCAGCTCGAGCATGCTCGGCTGGGGATCATCACGCCGCAGATGCAGCGGGTGGCGCAGCGCGAGCCGCATTTGACGCCCGCGATGGTGCGTGACGAGGTGGCGGCGGGACGGATGGTCATCCCCGCGAACGTGAACCACCTTGCACACAAGCTCGACCCGATGTGCATCGGGCGCGCGAGCAAGACGAAGGTGAACGCGAACATGGGCGCCAGCCCGGTTTCGTCGGGGACGCACGAGGAGGTTGAGAAGCTCAAGTGGGCCGAGAAGTGGGGGGCGGACACGGTGATGGACCTGTCCACCGGCGGCGATCTGGACGCGACGCGCGCCGCGATCACCAGCAACGCGTGCGTACCGATCGGGACGGTGCCGATTTATTCGATGATCATCGGCAAGAAGATCGAGGACCTGGACTGGGCGACGATCGAGGCGAGCCTGCACCATCAGGCGAAGCAGGGCGTGGACTACTTCACCATCCACGCGGGCGTGCGCAAAGCGCACCTGAAACTGGTCAAGAACCGCCTCATCGGCATCGTCTCACGCGGCGGCTCGCTGCTGGCGAAGTGGATGCTCGTGCACAACCAGGAGAACATCATGTACACGCGCTGGGAGGAGATCTGCGACATCCTTCGCGAGTACGACGTGACGTTCTCCATCGGCGACGGGCTGCGCCCGGGCGGGCTGGCAGACGCGACCGACGCGGCGCAGCTCGCGGAGCTTGAGACGCTGGGCGAACTGACCGAGCGTGCGTGGCGTCGCGGCGTGCAGGTGATGATCGAGGGCCCGGGGCACGTGCCGTTCGATCAGATCGAGTACAACGCGAAGCTGCAGCGGGCGCTGTGCCACGGTGCGCCGTTCTATGTGCTTGGGCCGCTGGTGACGGACATGTTCCCGGGGTACGACCACATCACCTCATGCATCGGCGCCACCAGCATCGCGTACCACGGTGCGGCGATGCTGTGCTATGTCACGCCCAAGGAGCACGTGGGCCTGCCCAAGAAGGACGACGTGAAGCAGGGGTGCATCGCGTACAAGATCGCGGCCCATGCCGCGGACGTGGCGCTGGGTATCCCGGGCACGCGCACGCGTGATGACGAGCTGACCAAGGCGCGGGCGGCGCTGAACTGGGAGAAGCACTTCGAGCTTTCGTTCGATCCCGACACGGCCCGCGCGTACCACGACGAGGACCTCGACGTGGATACGGACTTCTGCGCCATGTGCGGGCACGACTGGTGCAGCGTGCGGATCAGCAAGGAGATTCAGGAGTTCGCCAGCGGCAAGGCCGAGGGATTTGAGCGCGTGGGCGCGGGAGGTAAGCTCGGCGCGCCGGTGAAGTCCGCGGCTCTGACCCCCGAGCAACAGGAGATCCTCAGCAAACGCGGCGTTCTGTCTCCCGACGAGATCCACAAGCTGGCGAGCAAGACGAAGAAGGCCCTCGGTGCCGAGAAGATCGGCGAGAAGGCCTCGTGCCACAGCGATTACGTGGACCCGGAGACGGCGAAGCGCGTGCAGAGCGAGAAGCTTGGTGGGGGTGTGATGGTGCAGCTAGATGTGCGCCCGGCGCTGGGGATTGCGAAGGAGGATCGGGTGGTGTGAGGCGGACGTAGTTCCGGGATCTGATCGAGATTCACGAACGGTACAGTGGCGCATGAACGTGCCGTCGGCTGCTACCTCCGCTTCAAGTCCCCAACCAAGCAGGGCGTTGAGATCACACCCGGCGAGGAAAGGCCTTTCACTTCGATTTTGAAGTCGGTGTGACCAAGGTCGGCAAGATGCGCCATTCTGGCCAAAGGTAGATAGAGCACAAGCCAAGTACGCAGGCTAAAACGGACATAAGTAACATGCCCAGAAACCAGTTGGTTGACACTGTCTTTCGTTCCTTATTCGTCGAGCAATCCGAAGAGGTTGTAGCCGTCTTCGGTTCCTTTGAATCAATATTGATGTTTTGTATTACTTTTAACTGACGAAACATCAACACCACAAGTATCAAGGCTGTATCGAAGCACGCGGAGGCGGGTACGCTTCCGGACTTGTGGACCCGCGAAGTAAGTAGCACAATAACAGAAGTCATGCACACGCACGCCAAGGACGGCCATGGCCATTTCCACTTGTGTTTGCCCGAATCCCGACTCGTCCTCCATTGCCATTTCGAGACGCAATCCCATACAAAAAATGTAACGAAGATCAATAAAACAATCCTAGATTCAGGATGCGGCGTTGGAGACTCAAGCTCAGATGTTAGGCCTAGTCGCTTGCTCTGTTCTACATTTGCTATATCCGCCGACCGAATTAGCAAAAAGTAAAAAATCACTAACACGACGTCTAGTAGTGCAAGCCAGGCAGCTCTTCCAAATGGTTTTTCCTCGTCTAGCTTCTGTTTCTCAATCGAGTTCCTCCATCCAAACCAACTGGTCCAAACGAGGATAGTGGCGAGAAGAAGATGCATTGCAACCGCCAGCTTGTCCCATGACCAAAGCGGATTGACGGTGGTGAGTGCCGCAACGAAAATCGCAATCTGTGCGACACACAGAGAGAAAAGAAACTGAACAAAATCTTTTCTGTAGCTTGTTGCATTAGCCATTATTGATTCGCCGGCAGAAGAAATGAACGGCAGTCATTTAGTTGCTCGAAAACCGGGATCCCAACTCGCTTCGCCTCGTCCACCTCGCCCCGTGCACCGCTGGATTCCCTCCAGCTAGGCAGACAATACACAGCGTCACAGCGTCGCAATATCTCAAGATCGCCTTCAAGCCATACACTATCAGGAGCTGCACCGCCAAAGTAGGCGGTATTCTTATGCGGGCAAATTACGGCATATCCCATTTTCCACAATTCAAGTGCGGCAAGCTCGGCTTGACGAATATTGTTTGTTACCCCCCATTCGTGACTTGACCGGTATGGTCCAGCGACGTAGATCACTTTCATGTTCATTCCCCAGTGTGTTGATGACAACGCAGTGTACCGAATAATCCATTTTGGTGTCAAGCAGCGCTTTTTCCCGTCCGGCGATGAATGGTGCTTTCGGTTGCATCAACACATGCCCTCATTCCACCGCCTTGCCCTCTTTGTCTTCTGCCGCCATTGCTCGCCGGATTCACATACCCGAGTGGCTGTGCTGTCCGTGATTGCCGAGCACTACCGCGAGGCGCGGTATTCCTGGATGCTCGACCTCAAGATTGCATCGCTGCCGAAAATCGGGCAGATTGAAATCTCTTTTGTCTCGAATCCTCTGCAGCGACCGATGGCACCCTCGAAAGTAGACTTGTCTTCGGCGGGCTGCTGCTGGGGAAGTTCTTGTTGTTGACGGCAGTCAATTTCATAGGGTACTCGCGTCGGCGTGAGACTCGACCGACTGCTGCGTCACCGCCAGTTGACTGAGAAAGCTCGCGCGAAGCGTTGGATCGGCTGACCCTGCCTGGATTTCCGCTTCACTTCACCCGCCGGAACTCCGCCTTCATGAACGGCACCCACACGCCTTCGGGCGTTCTGTACTGCGCGCGCAGGATGCGGGTGTTCTCGTCGACCACCTCGACGATGTCCTGATACTCCGCCTGTTTCGTCGGGTCGGCGAAACTCGGGCCCACGCAGTCGAGGGTGAGGGTCTTGCCGTCGGCTTCGAGTTGCCCGTCGTAGACGAACATGTACGCCATGGGCGAGCCGATCCAGGTGCCGACGAATCGGTTCTTCGTCGGATCGAATCCGATGGTCAGCAAGGCGGTCATGGCGCCACCGCCGGGCATGGTGCCGGTGTTCTCGCCCACGACCCACAGCTCGCCGATGGAGCGAACGACCTCGGTTCCCTTCGAAACCATCGGCTCCTGCCCGGGCCCGGCGTCGCAGGTGCTCGTGTAGTTCCACGTGCCGACAAGGCGCTGAAGCCACGCGTGCTCACTGGTGGGTTTGGTTTGCATTTCGGGCGCTCCGGTAGGGGGTTCCAATGGGTGTTCGACGTACGCGCCGCGGGCGTGGCGTCAGCAATCCACGATAAGCAATCGGCGATAAACTGCAAGCCGTGGGAATCACCGGAGTCCATCACGTCGCGATCATCTGCTCCGACATTGAACGCGCGAAGGCGTTTTACGTCGGAGCGCTCGGGCTGGTGGTCGTGCGCGAGGTGTATCGGAGCGAGCGGGCTTCGTGGAAGGTCGATCTTGCGCTGTCCGACGGCTCTCAGCTTGAACTGTTCACCTTCGAGCGCGATCCGAAGCCGCCGCCGCGACCGACTCGGCCTGAAGCGTTGGGACTTCGGCATCTGGCGCTCTGCGTCAGCGATCTCGACGCGGAGGTCACCCGACTGGCAGCGCAGGGGATCATCGCCGAGCCTGTGCGCATCGATGAATACACCGACAAGCGCTTCACATTCATTATGGACCCGGACCACCAACCAATCGAGTTGTACGAGTCGATATGAACGCCAGCCGAACAAGCCCAGACCCGCGGCTTTTGTGAATCTCGACGATCCCCCCGGTCGATTCCTTCTGCACGATGAAGCGCTTCTTCGGGCGTGAGGCGGTGGTCTTGGGCCTTCTGGGGGCGGCGGTCTTCTGCGCCATCGCCTTGGCAGTGCGGAATGCCGAGCGTTCGGCCTCGGCGCGGTACCTGCAGAACGACGGGGCGGCGGTTGCCCGCGTCGATCAGCCGGGCGAGGTGGCGCGGGTTGAGCGGGCGCTCAAAGCGATGCAGCTTGTCGCGGTGGTGATCGAGACGTCGGTGACGAGCACCAAAGCCGACGAAAGCTGGCGCGGCGACGTGACCGCGAAGGTCACCGTTCCGGTTCGACTGCTTTTCGGGAGCGACCTGCAGCACGCGAAGGTCAGCCGGGTTGAGCTCGGGCCGCTGGGTCGATCGGTGCAGATCATCGCGCCGGTGCCCAAGCGGCTGGGGGCGGAGATCGACACGCTGAAGGAATCGACCGATCTCTCGCTGGGTTGGCTGCGTTTCCGCACGCGAGCCGGTGAGTACACGCTGGGGCAAGCGCGCAAAGGCCTGTCCGCCGCGGTCGACGAACTGACGCTCAGCGTCGATCAACAGCAGAGCGTGCGCGAGCAAACCCGCGAACGCATCCGCGAGCTGCTGCAGCTCTGTCTGACCGGCGAAGCCCGAACCACCGGCGTACTGATCAACGAGCCGCGGATCGACGTGCTGTTTCAGGACGAACTCGGCGGCGTGCTCGACACGCGCCCGCATACGGACGGCGGCAAATGAAGTCGCGCCTGCCTCTGCTGATCAAGCTGCGCGGGAAAGGTGATGCAAACGCCGCCGCGGCTGCGCAGGCCGATCGCTCGAAGATGAACGAGCAGGTGGGTCGAGCACCCGCGGCGGAAGAGTCGAAGCCGCGACGATCGTTCTCGATCCTGAACCTGCGCACGATGGGGCTGGGCTTTGCCCTCCTGCGGACGTTCATCGCCGCCTTTGTGCTGTGGGTCGTGGTTGCCGACACCGGCGCCCGAATCGCTCGCCAGCAGCTCGCGGCCATGGACAGCTTCGACTATGTGAAAGAGGTCCGCACGCTGCGCGAGAAGGGACGCCTGGCCGAGGCGCTCCTGGTCGGGCGCGAGGGGATCGACCATCTGCGCGGCGAAGAGCTCGCGAAGCTGACCGATGAACTGCGCAAGGCGGAGGACGAACAATCGAGCGTGATCGGCAAGCTGCGCCGCGCGGGTGTGGGTGCGATCACGGGGCAGGGGAGCGATCTGGAAAGTGCCGTGGGCGCGATCGGCGCGGACCTGTTCATCGTCGGTGATGTGCGCGATCTGCTGATCCAGGGGAGCAAGCTGATCGTCGATGGCGATGTGGATCCGGTGATCACCGCGCTGTCGGGGCTTGGCGTGGTCACGACCATCGCGCCCGAGATCGACATCGCGGCGGCGATCCTCAAAATCGCCCGAAAGACCGGCACGCTGGGCAAGTCGCTCTCGCAGAAAGTCGTCAAGCTGGCGCGCGAGCGTGCCATCGGCCCGTTGAAAGAACTGGCAAGCTCCGCGGCGACGATGGCAACGAAGCTCGGGCCCGCGGGGACGGTACGGCTGCTGAGGCTCGCCGACGAACCTGCGGACATTGCGCACATGGCGCGGTTCGCCGAGCGCGTGGCGGGCACCTCGGGCGACGCGGCGCACCTCGCGGGCAACGCCGGGGCGGCCAAGGCCTTCTCCGCCCTGCACATCACGGGCAAAGACGGGCTCGAACTGCTCAAGAACGCGCCGAAGGGTGCCGAAGCGGCGCACGATGCCGCACTGATCGCCGCGGCTTCGAAGGGAACGCAAGGCATCTCGTTCATCCGTAGCGGCGGCGTGCAACGCATGCTCCGCCCGCACGCGGTCATCGGCGTGGTCAAGGCCTTCTACAAAGGCAACGCCGAGCAACTCGTCCGAGGCATCCTCGCAACCCTCGATGGCATCTCGTGGTGGCTCATCCCCGCGCTGGGAACATGGCTCGTCGTTGAGCTCTATTGGCTCTACCGACGCGTCGTGCCCAAAATCGCGGGCGCGTGATGTGTCTGTTGGAGTGATGTGCAGCAAAAACAAAGAACCCTCGACTGAAGTCGAGGGCTCTGAGCGTTCTTGCGAAAGATCAACCTCAGACCCACTTGGGCTGTTCTTCACCCGCAAACAGCTCGCGCAGCCACACCACATCCGCCTCGCTCAGCGGCTGGTCCTTCGCCGCCTGCACGTTGCACATCGCCTGCGCCGCGTTGCGGAAGCCCGGGATCGCCGAGCAGACGTTGCTGTGCGCCAGCACCCATCGGCTAGCGATGCTCGACAACGCCGCGGTCTGTTCGGCGGGTGAGAGTTTGTCGATCCCGAAGCGCTGCTTGACCTTCGCGAGCTTGCCGCGAATCCCGGTCAGCGTCGCGGGGGCGAAGTCTTTGCGGTTGTTGCGATAGTCCCCCTCGCTGAACTTCGGCGGGTTGTTCGGATCGAACTTGTCCAACAGAATGCCCTGATCCAGCGGCCCGAAGGCCACGAACGTGCACTTGTACTGGTCCATGAGTTTCTGCAGCACGCACCCGGGGCGGATGAACGGGTCGTAGCGCAGGTTGGCCTTGTTCTGCAGCACGTCGGGCTTCAGCACCGGGATCGCGCGGGCGAAATCCTCGTCGGTATACGCCGACTGTCCGATGGAGCGGATCTTGCCTTCCTTCTTCAGTGCGTGCATCGTCTCGGCGGCTTCGTTCAGGTAGTCCTTCGTCGTGCCGTCATAGTCTGGCCCGGTGTAGGTGCCGTGGTGGATGTAGTAGATGTCGATCGCGTCGGTGCGAAGGTTCCGCAGCGACTGCTCGCACTGGTGGCGGATGTGGAACGCCTCCAGCGCGTACGGCGCGGTGCCCTTGAAGTGCCCGACCTTGGTGGCGACGACCTGCGACTTGATGTTCACCCCGAGTTTGCGGAAGCACTGGCTGAGCAGACGCTCGGCGCGCCCGTTGCCATAGATATCCGCGTTGTCCCAGTGGTTCACACCCGCGTCGAGACCGGCCTTGATGCCCTGAAGAACATCCTCTTCGTTGATCTCACCCCAGCCGATGGGCATGCCGTTGGCGGGCGAGAAGTTGGGCCCGCCCATGGTCCAGCAGCCGAAGCCGATCTCAGAAACTTTGATCCCGGTTGTGCCGATGGCTCGCATCTTCATGCCGACAGCGTACGCGGAGCGCCCGGTTGTCGGCGGCTGTTCGGTTGTGTTTTTCTGGTCAAAGTCCGAGAACGCGGCATACTAACTGTGCCTCGGGCGTTCCCGCGTTCTCTCTCTACGCGCGCCCGCGGCTCATCTCGGGAGGTTCCCTCTATGCAGCGCTCCATCTCGCGCGTCGTGTTCGCTTCGTCGACGGCCATCGCCCTTGCCGCCGCCTCGGCCAGCGCTCAGTACATCAACCCCACGCCCTACGTCGGGTTCAACGCCAGCAGCCCCTTCGCCAGCCTGTCGTTCAACTCGTTCTTCCTTGAGAACTTCGAGGACGGGCAGTTCAACACCCCCTTCGCCACGCCCTCGCCCGGTTGGGGCGTGCCGGGCGTATCGATCCTCGACTCCGTTGACGAAGACGACGGCTCGATCAACGGCACCGGCGCCACCGGCCGCTCGTACTACAGCAACGGCACGCAGAACTCGCTCACCATCACCTTCTCGACCATCAACGGCTCACTGCCCACGCACGCGGGCATCGTCTGGACCGACGTCGGACAGATCGCCGGCGCGGGCGGCATCGCCGTCGGCCCCGTCCTCTTCGAGGCCTTCGGGCCCGGCAACGTCTCCCTCGGCGTCATCGGCCCGTTCAACCTGGGCGACGGCTTCATCAGCGGCGAAACCGCCGAGGACCGCTTCTTCGGCATCGTGAACCTCGGCGGCATCTCCGCCATCCGCATCACCATGCCCACCAGCACCGACTGGGAAATCGATCACGTCCAGTACGGCGTCATCCCCGCGCCGGGCGCAGCAACCGCGCTGGGCCTGCTGGCCCTCGGTGCCGCTTCACGCCGCCGTCGCACGACCGCCCGCTGAACCCACTCGACGCGGTTGAGTAGTAAAGAACAAAAAAGGCACGGCCCGTTGTCGGGTCGTGCCTTTTCTTTGGTGCCGCGGCCCTCCAGAGCCGTGCGTTGGATCATCCATCGAGATCGAGTTCAGTGCTTCAGCGCATCGCGCATGAGCGTCTCGAAGGTGCCGAGCATCGCGGGGCTGTCGCTGGGGCCTTGCAGGTCCTTCTCGCTGGGCTGCTTGGGGATGTACTTGCCGTCGGCGCGAAGCTCCCACGCAAAGCGTCGGTCGCTCTTCATCACCTCGATCATGCGGGCCAGGCGCGCGCGGGCCGCCGGGTCGGTAATCGGGCACACGGCTTCAACACGCTGGCGCAGATTGCGGTACATCCAGTCGGCGCTGCCGATGTACCACTCGAAATCCGCAAGGTTGTTCTGCCCGTTGCCGAAGCAGAAGACGCGCGAGTGTTCGAGGAACCGCCCAACGATGCTCGTGACCGTGATGTTCTCGCTGAGCCCCGCAACACCCGGCCTCAGGCAGCAGAACCCGCGCACGAACAGGTCGATCTTCACCCCGGCGCACGACGCTTCGTAGAGCGCCGCCGTCACGTCGCGGTCTTCCAGCGCGTTCATCTTCGCGATGATGCGCCCGCCCACGGGGCTCTCCCCCTTGCTGTGCGCCTTCGCCAGCGCGATCTCGCGATTGACCATCTCGATAAACCGCGGCTTCATCGTCGCCGGCGCAACCAACAGCCGCTTGTAATCAGTCTTCTTGCTGCGCCCGGTGAGCAGGTTGAACAGGTCCGCAACGTCGCTGGTGATATCCGGGTCACACGTCAGCAGACCCAGATCGGTGTAGAGGTTCGCCGTCGAGGGGTTGTAGTTGCCCGTGCCCAAGTGGGCATAGCACCGCAGCCCGTCGGGCTCCTTGCGGACCACCATCGCGGCCTTGCAGTGCGTCTTCAGCCCGATCACGCCGTACGCCACGTGCACGCCGGCCTTTTCAAGCTGCTGCGCTAGGCGCACGTTGCGCCCCTCATCGAACCGCGCGCGCAGTTCGACCAGGCACGCTACCTGCTTGCCGCTCTCCGCCGCACGAACCAGGTGCTGCACGAACGGCGAGTCGCGGCTCGTGCGATAGATCGTCTGCTTGATCGCCAGCACGTTCGGATCGGTCGAAGCCTCAGCGATGAACCGCTCGATCGACGTTCCGAACGAGTCGTACGGGTGGTGCAGCAGCACGTCGCCGCGCTTGATGATCTCGAAGATGCTCGTATCGCGGTCCGCCAGGCGCGTGCCCGTCGTGGGCTGCCACGGCGCGAACTTCAGATCGGGCCTGGGCAAGTCCGCGACCTCGAACAGCGAGCGGAAGTCCAAGAGGCCGATGCTCGGGTCCACGTCCTCGGGCTGGATCTGGAACATCTCCACAAGCTGCCGCACAAACCGCGGCGAAGCCCCGGCCGCCACTTCAAGCCGAACAACCTTCGCAAACCGCCGCTTCTTCAGAGCCGCTTCGACGTAATCCAGCAGGTTGTCCGCATCGCCCGCGTCGGTCTCGGCCTCCGCCGCACCTTCCGCCGCCCGCGTCACACGGAACGGCACGACCTCCTCAACCCGCAACCCGGGGAAGAGCGCCGCAAGGTTCGCGATGATCAGGTCGTGCAACTGCACAAACCGCCCGCGACCCAACTCTGACCGCTTCGGCTCACGCCCCTGCTCGTCCGGCACGCGGATCCATTGCGGAATCCCCGCGCCCCAAGGCACCTTCACACGCGCAAACAACTGCTCCTCGCTCCCCGCCTCGCTCACGAACACGCCCAGGTTGCTCGACAGGTTGCTGATGAACGGGAAGCGGTGCCCCGGGTCCACCGCCAGCGGCGTCAGAACCGGGAAGACCGACCGCATGAACCACTCGTTCACGCGCTTCTGCTCGTCTGGGGCCAGCTCGCGATAGTTCAGTAGCTCGATGCCCTGCGCCTTGAGCTGCGGGCGAAGCACCTGCTCAAAGCACGCCGCCTGCTGCTGTTCGAGGTACTCGAAGGTCTTGCGGACCACATCGAGCATCTGCGCCGGGGTGGGGTTGTCCGCGCCGTCGGGCAAGGCCGCACTCTCGATCTGCCTGTGCAGCCAACCCACGCGCTTCTGGACAAACTCGTCGAGATTGCTGGTGAAGATCGCCAGGAACTTCACGCGCTCAAGCAGCGGCAGCCGCTCGTCCTGCGCCTGACGCAGCACCCGCGCGTTGAACTCCAGCCACGACAGATCGCGGTTGAGCGATTTCACCCCGGGGCGAACATCGATCCGCGCCGGCGCGTGCTCGTCGATCGCGGGCGAGGACATCAGGTCGGCCCGCGCCGGCACCAGCGTCGGGTGCGATTGACGCCCGTTGAACGCCGCGTGCAACGCACGGTCGTGCTGATCCTGCTCGATCTTGTTCAGGGCCTTGCTCCGCATGTCAAACTTCGCTCGGGGTGCTTCGGTGATCGGTGGCTGTGTTGTCGTCGGTGCGGGTGTTGCGTTCGTGATGGTCGTGCTCGTGAGGGTGATCTTCGATGCCGGATCGGTGACCGATGCGTGCGGGTTGTTCGACGATTCGTGAACGTTCCGAGGCTGCGTATTCACCGTGCACCTCCACGCGTGATGGTGGAGCCCGGGCGGTACACCGCCGCACACCCAACCGCCTCGGTCACCCGAACGCAGACCACCCGTACCTCGGGCCTGCCGGCAGCTTTGGTGAGCTTGCGGTTCTTTCGTCCGCTTTGCGATGGCGGATTATCGGAATCTCCCCAAATCACCCCCGATTCCATCATCCTTTGCATTTCGCTCGCGATGTGTTCGGCCACCTTCTCCGCCGTCGGGTTCACCACGTCGAACGGTCGGGTTTCATTCAGGTTGCGGTTGTGCCACCGCGCAACAACCTCCTTCAACCCCTTCTCGAGCGCGTGAAAGTCCACCAACAGCCCGTCCCCATCCAGTTTCGGCCCCTCGACCGTCAACGTCACGTGCCAATCGTGCCCATGCAGCGGCTCGCGTTCGCCTCGGATGACAATCGCGTGAGCCGCGGAAAAGACCGCGTTCAGTTCCAGTTGATACACCGCATTCATGATGGTGGAGCCTAGTCCGCCCTTGCGCCCAAGGCCCGAGAACCCATATCAACGCCCGCACACACACCAACCGTGCCGACAACGTGCTCAGGGGGCCAACCTTCGGGGTGTCCCTCGATTCCCCGCACGAGTCCCAACTTTCCGACACCGCGGGTCAACACCCACCTCTTCTCGGTCGATACGAGAAAGCCCCCAAGCAGGGGTCGTGTGTTCGGTGCTCACGCACCAAACAGCTTCGGTTGGAGGAACCTTTGCCCGAGATTGTCCCCGCGAAAGACCTGAGGCCCGGCTACCTGCTGCGTCAGGCGCTTTTCACGCGCCAGGGGATCAAGCTCCTCCCTGCCAACACCAAGCTCTCCGAGGCGCTCTGCAACGCACTTCACGCCAGCGGCGAGCCCGAGTTCATTCTCGCGCAGAACGCCGCCGAGGTCGCACAGATCTGCAGCCACGCGCTTACCCCCGTCGGCGTTGAATCCAGCCGCACCGGGGATGGCGCCAAGCCTCAGTCGTCCAAACAGTCCACCGTCCCCCCGCGCGTCGCGCCCTCGATCCGCGTCGGCTCGGCTTCACCCGACGACATCATCACACCCGGCGGCATCTTCGCCCTTGAGCGAGGGCAGACCGTCGAAGAGCACCACGCCGACGCGCTCAAAGGCACCGACAACGCCCCTCCCTTCTCAAAGCCCTCGCCCGCAACCCCCGCGCCCGAGCGTGCCTGGGCCATCCGTCACCAGGAACTCGGCAAAGTCCGCGTCGCGCTGCACAAAACCGCGGACTCGCTCGTCGCCGAGAAGAGCCAACGCTGGGAGGCCATCCCCCGCACCGTCCGCACGAACATCGAGACCGTTCAGGTCGCCGGGTCCGACGTCCCGGGCTGGCTTGACGGTGCCCAGCTCGCGCAGCTCCGCGCCGAGCGCGTTCAAGCCGTGCGCGCCATCTACGCCGACCTGCTCCGCGGCTTGCCCCAACCCGTGGGCATCAGCAAAGACCTCATCGAAGAGCTCATCGCGCTCTACGCCCGTCACCCGCGCCGCTTCGCCGCCCTCGCACTCAGCGTCCCGCGGACGCCCGACTATCTCCCCGATCAGGCCTACTCCACCGCCGCCCTGTGCGTCGCCATCGCCATCCAGCTCAACTGGGCACGCTGGGAAGTCATCCAGGCGGGCCTCGCGGGCCTGCTCAGCGACTGCGGCATGATGCTCGTCCCGCGCGAGATCCGTGCCGCCCAGCGCAAGCTCGATGATGTCGAGATCAACCGCGTTCGCAGGCATTGCGCCTCATCCGTCCTGCTGCTCGAATCCATCACCGACCTGCCCGAGGTTGTCTCCCTCGCCGCGTATCAGCACCACGAGCGCGACGACGCCAGCGGCTACCCCCTCGCCCGTGCCGGCTCACGCATCCACCCGATCTCCAAGCTCGTCGCCGTCTGCGACACCTTCGCCGGCATCACCTCCCCACGCCCGCACCGCGCCGAGCTCACGGGGCAAGCCGCCATCGAAGAGATCGTCACCCAGGCCTCCAGCGGCAAGTTCGACCGCACCTACACCCGCGCCCTCGTCCGCGTCTGCGGGCTCTTCCCCATCTCAAGCTGGGTCCGCCTCAGCGACGACTCAATCGCCCGCGTCGTCGGCACCCACCCCGAGCACATCGACCGCCCCATCGTTCAGAAGTACAACGCCGGCAAGCCCGGCATCACCGTCGACCTCGCCCAACTCCAGCCCTGGGACCTCAGCGTCCTCGAAGGCATCCAGCCCCAGTTCGCCGCGGCGTGATCACGCCGGTTCCCAGGTGGCACGGCTCGAAGGTGGCACGGCTCTCCAGAGCCGTGCACCCAAACCACCCACAACCCCTTGCACCCGCTCACCGATGCACGCCCAACGCCCGCACGTGCGCTCGTTATTCGTTCCCTTTTCACCCGAACTCAACACGCCCCCATCCACCCCCACCTCACCACGCCGCGCCTAGCCTCGCTGCTCATTCACCCGTCACTCGGAGTTTTCTCATGAGCACCGACCATCTCATGCTCAGCGTCAGCGGCTGCCGCGGCATCGTCGGCACCAGCCTCACCCCGCAGGTCATCTCCTCCTTCGCCGCAACCGTCGGCACCATCCTCACCCAAAGCCCCGACCTCAAACGCGGGCAACGCCCAATTGTCGTCGTCGGTCGTGACGGCCGCTCTGGCTCCCCCATGGTCCGCGATGCCGCCCGCGCCGGGCTCCTCGCCTCGGGCTGCGACGTCATCGACGTCGGTGTCGCCATGACCCCGACCTGCGGCGTCGCCGTCGACGTCTTCAACGCCCACGCGGGCATCGTCCTCACCGCCAGCCACAACCCGCAGCAATGGAACGGCCTGAAAGTCCTCCTGCGAAGCAAGGGCAAAAACGCCGGCATACTGGGCTCCAACGCCTGCGCACCCTCGAAGGCCCTCGCCGACAGCATCATCGCCCGCTACCGCACCGACGGCCCCTGCCTCGTCGATTGGACGAACCTGGGCGATGTCGACGACGCGGCGCAGGAAGCCATCTACGCCCACGCCGGCCGGGCCGCCCAAGCCCTCGACAAACTCAAGATCACCAAGAAGATCGAGAAGGCCGGTTTCAAGGTCGTGCTCGATTCCGTCAACGGCGCCGGCCGAATCATCTCGCCCGGCTGGCTCGAGGCCTTCGGCTGCAAGGTCACCCGCGTCGGCGACGACGACTCGGGCATCTTCCCCCACACCCCCGAGCCCACGGCCGACAACCTCGTCTTCCTCGGCAAGCTCGTCAAAAAGGCCAAGGCCCACGTCGGTTTCGCCCAAGACCCCGACGCCGACCGCCTCGCCATCATCGACGAACGCGGCAGCTACATCGGTGAGGAATACACCCTCGTCCTCGCCACCATGGCCCTGGGCGAACTCGGCGCCCTGAAGAAGGGCCAGAAGCTCGTGGTCAACCTTTCCACCAGCCGAATGATCGAAGACGTCGCGGCGAAGTACGGCTGCTCCGTCGTCCGCTCCGCCGTGGGCGAGGCCAACGTCGTCGAGATGATGAAGACCCTCAAAAGCCCCATCGGCGGCGAGGGCAACGGCGGCGTGATCTGGCCCGCCGTCACCTACATCCGCGATTCACTCGGCGCGATGGGCCTTGTGCTGGGTCTCATGGCCCACATGAAAAAGCCCCTCAGCGAGATCGTCCGCACCATCCCCGCGTACGCGATCGTCAAACGCAAGGTCGAGTGCGCGCAGCGCGCCGAGGCCCAGCAGGCGGTGGAGAAAATCGCCGAGTACTTCAGCGACGAGCAGGTCGACCGTCAAGACGGCACCTGGGTGAACTTCAAAGACCGCAAGGCCTGGCTGCACGTCCGCGCCAGCAACACCGAGCCGATCATGCGCCTGATCGCCGAAGCACCCAGCACCGACGAGGCCTCAAGCATCCTCGACGAAGCCGCCCGCGTTATCAGCAAGTAAAGGGAACGAACCAGAACGCGAACGTGAACGTGAAAAGAACCAGATGCGCCCGAGCGCTCCGGTTTTATTCGCGTTCACGTTCACGTTCTATGTTCAACGTCAACCCCCGTCACCTGCCCCATCAGCAGCGAGCAGATGAGCACAACGCCGGGGGTCAGGGCCCCTTCGCCGCCCTTGATCGCGTGGATCGGCGCCCGCAGCTTCGTCGCCTGCGCGGTCCCCTCCTGCTCCGGGCGTTGAACAATCAGGTCCAGGTAGCGATCCCCATGGATCGACACCTCACGAACCTCGATCAGTTTGCCCCGGATTGAACCCGCCAATGGCAGCATCAGCCTCAAGCCTAGCCCTCACTGAAACCGTCCGGCCCACGACAAACGCCCCTCGAAACCGTCTATGATCCAAGCGTCATGAACACGAACCAGCTCAACCCAGGCGACCGCGTCCGCGTCACCCAGCAGGTCCCCCGCCAGAACTTCGGCGGCGGGTCCATGGCCACCGCCGTCGAAGGCACCGTCGTCAAGCTCGACCAGATGAAAACCGGCTCGTGGTACGCCCACGGCAAGGACGACAAACTCTGGCTCGACCGCCTCATCCTCAAGAAAGACGACGGCGAAACCGTCTACCTCAACCTCGACCGAAACTCCAACGTCGAACTCGTCCGCAAAGCCTGAGCAATCTCAGCCCAGGATTGGTTTTCTTCTTCTTCTTCTTCTTCTTCTTCTTCCCTTCGTTGAAGTTCTTCTTCTCCGTGCCCTCCGTGACTCCGTGGTGAACAGGTCTCTCCCCATGAACAAGACACGCACCAAGATCGCCCTCTCCCTCCTGCTCTCCCTCGGCTTCACCACGCTCGTCGGCTGCGACTCGGGCAACTCCGCCGCCTCGGACAGCAAGCCCGCGCAGGTCTCGCGAGATCAGGCGATCGCCGAGCAGATCAAAGCCGACGAAGCCGCCCTGAAAGACATCCAAGGCCCGCGCGTCACGCTCGCCGTCGAAGGCATGGTCTGCACCGGCTGCGAAGGCGACGTGCGCGAAGCCCTCGACGGTACCCCGGGCCTGAAGGCCTTCCGCGTCTCGCACCTGACCAAGAAGGCGATCCTGGTGCTCGACGAAAAGTCCCCCGCCGACGTCGAGGCGATCTGCAAGAAACTCACCGACGTCGGCCACGAGGCGAAGGTCCTCGCCGCCGCCGCGCCGGAATCCGGCAAAGCGGTCCCCACTGGTCGCTGATCGCTGAACGAACGCTTTGGATGCAAGGCTGAGAAACACAACGTGGCGGGAGGATCAACCTCACGCCGCGGGTGGTGTGCGATTCACGTTGTTCAACTGTTGATTGATGAAGGCCTTTGGCCTTACGCCGCGATCGTCGCCTGGGCCTGCTCGCCCCACGGCCCGCGCTCGCCGGTGGGCGACACCCACCGCATCCATACATAGTTTGTTTTGCCGCCGTCGGTGGAATCGAAGTTCATCACGTACGGCGAGTTGGTATCGACCGCGACAAAGCGCAGGTCCGCCTCACCGGCGGGCGGCGCGTTGCCGACCTTGTTCCAGATCTCGACGCCAATGGCCCCCTGCGGCTTGGCCTTGCGGGTCGGCGTGGCGCTGTCCACGAAACGCAGCGTCTGCTGCAAGCGAGCCCCGCACTCGATGGTGCAGATCGGCGAGGTCGTCGGCGCGCCGATGGGCGAGGGCTCCTGGCGCACGGTGATCCCCAGCGCGGCCCGCTCGGCATCGGAGACCTGCGGGGCGGCCTGCAGGCGGCGCACCAGCGGTCGGATCACGGCGACATACGCGGCCCGGGCCTCGTCCTTGGTCTGCTTGGCGGCCTTCGCGGCGGCAACGGCGGCCACGTGCGCGGGGAAGGCGGTGGCCCACGTGCTCTGCGCGGCCGTCACGGGGGCCATGTCGGCGGCGGTGAGGCCGAGCGCGGCCAGGTTCGCGTTGGCGTAGGTCACAAAGTTGGACTGCCACGCCTGAAAGTTCGCATCGGGCCCGGGGATGTAATCAGCCATGATTCAGTTCTACCTTCTGTGAATATGGCGGCTTGGTCTCGCCGACGCACAGTGGGAACCGTCCATCCGCTACCCAAGCCGTCAAAGGGGGGTCGGCACGCGGAGGACACTCCGAGGTGCATCGACAGGAATCCGGGGCGACTTGAGATCAGTTCGACTGAACCGGCTGCATCAGTATCTCAAACTGTGCCTGCCTGAAATGATCGTCCCATGTCAGCACTTGAGTCAGTCCCTGGCTGGTCATGTCTGACATTGAGATGCAGTCAGACATTCCCCATTCCTTATCCAAGCGGCTCCCGAAAAGGGCGAAGCCTCGCTCAAATGACTCGGGCGTTTGCGGCAGCACGTTGATTTTGTGATCTGCCCGGATTTGGCGAACAAGCGCTGCAACTTGCTCTCGTACCAGCTTTGGCTGCTTGGAGTAGTGGTCGAGAAACTCGGTCAGGACAACTTCATTTGTCACAATCCGAGCGTTGCCAATCTGCTTCTGGGCGGCAAGGGCGGACGTATGCCAAGGATCCTTCGGATTGAACCGCGCGATCCAGAAGTTGGCATCGGCGAACACGCGGTTCATGCGATGTTCCCCGGAATGTCGGCGTCCCGGAGGGCGTCGTACTCCGGGTCGTGCGTCGGCAGGGCGTTGATCGTCTCGGGGGACATGGAGCCAATGGCCTCATCAAACTTGTCCCAGATAGATGGTTCTTTGACGCCGGAGCTAGAGTCGCTCACTGCGGTCTGTGATGACCAGTTTGACGGGTAGCCAGAGAAACTGCAATGCACTCCGTCTCTATCTTCGCCTTGAAACCAGCGAACGACATTGGCCTCTAGGTCGGGTGGCAAGTCATACAGCGACAAGACTTCTGCGTCCATTTGCATGAGCGCGGCCTTGATTCTGGACCTATCCGGTTCTGGCTGCATCCACCCAGTCTGGGCCTTGGGCAAATCAAGATAGGCCTTGGCCGCCGCCACAACGCGCCTAATGCGAGCGGGATCCAGCTTCGGCACGGGAATCCGCTTCAGGTTCTGAGGAAGTACGTCGCGTGTGAACTCTCGACAAGAAAGAAAAGCGTTTGCCATTGGCGAGTTCAAAACGGCCCACAGAAACTCGAGCGGCACTCCTTTGTCGCTAGGCCTGACCGTCATGAACCGTGCAGAAACGGGATGTCCTTCTCGATCGAAAACGCATTTCGTGCGCCAGCGACCGCGGCTAACTCGGGCCGTCGGAACCAACAACTGCGGAGTGCCCGTGGTAAGCCCGGAGCCTGTACGCCGGATGTATTCCGCCTTTAGTGTCAGAGATACCTCTTCGGGCGAGCCGTCGATTGTCATGTGCTTGGGCACGTTCTTGTAGCCGAGCACATCGCCTGGACGCAACCTTGAAGCGACGGGCCTTGCACCCGTTGGCAAATCTCTCCCCTCGAATTCGAAACCCTTAGCGACTGACGCCAAGCTGCCAAGTTGCTCATAAGCTCCCAGATACGTCCACACTTCGTCCAATTCTGGCACGAGCATGATGCACTGCGGCGTGCGTTCGAACCGTGACATCGGCAAGTCCCGACTTGATGCCGTGTGGTAGGACTGGCGAAATACGTCTACGGCTCCTTCTTCGACCCGGCGGTACCTGGTCTTCGGTCGCGAGCCGTCCGAGGGCGTACGTCGCCTTCCCATCAACACCACGGTCTCGGGCTCGGCGAACGCAAACACCTTGTCCGGGAACATGCAGACCTCGGAGACCTCAAATTCTCGCGTCAACGTCTGCCGGACCTCGGTCGCCTCATCGCTGTGCAGCACGCCGAGCGGCAGCACGAACCCGAAGACACCCCCCGGCGGCAGATACTTCACCGTGCGGTCCAAGACCTCGACGGCCTTGGAGTGCCGCACTGGGTAGCCCGCCTTCTCATACAGCCGCTTCTCAGCCGCATCAAACTTCCTGTACGGCGGATTACCGAGCAGGATCATGGCCTTGCTGGCTTCAGCCGCCAGCACATCCGAGGCGTACATGTCGTTCTGAGTGATGCTCCAACCGTTGTGGTTGGGAATGTCCGCCAGCGTAAGCGAAAGCCGGGCGATCTCCACCGCGAACGGATCGACCTCCACGCCCCGAAGGTGTGTGCGCCGGTATGTCCGCCAGTCGTCGCCGGTCTGGCCTTCGTAAAGGAACCGGAGCTGCCGGAGTGCGCCAACGAGAAAGGCCGCGTGCCCGCACGCGGGCTCGAAAACGAAGCGGTCCTTCTCGGGGATCTTCTCGATCCAAGGTGCCAACTGCCACAGGATGTAGTCCACCAAATAGGAAGGTGTGCTGTGCACCGCGAGATGGTCGCGCACGTCGTCGGTGATGAGCGTGCGTTCCCACATCCACGCCAGCGATTCGGTCGACATCGCGCCAAGGTGCCCGAACCCGAAAATGGACTTTGCGGCTTCGCGCAGCGCGGCGGTCCACCCCTTTCCAATCGGCGGGAGGCCGTCGGGGTCCGCCTGGTGCTTCGCCACTCGTTGGAAGACTGCACGGATTTGGTCGCTGGTGGGATCGTTCTTATCGACGCCCAAATTCTTGAAGTTCTCGACGCGCTTGTCGTGCAGCATCTTGGCGCCGAGGAGCCAGAAGGCGGCGCGATAGACCTTTCGCTCTTCCTCGACGTCCAAGTCCGCCGTTGGCCTCCTGTCAGTCGCCTCCCGCAACGTGGAGGCGATCTGGGTAATCACGCCGCCCATAAGTTTGCTCAACGCTTCGCCGGAGTCGTGCTCGGCAAGCGGCATGAGCCCGATGTCCACGAAGCTCAATTGCTGAGCAGTGTCAACGCGTCCGAGAGTCTTGGCGCGGTAGATGCGCTTTGGATCAAAGTCGTTTTTGCGATCTCGGATGTACCGATCCGCAGCGGAGGCTGTGAACCTGTCCACGAACTGAGGGGTCGTAGGCGACTGTTTCCACCACTGAATCTCGCCCCTGTCGCACACCCACACCACGGGCGCGCCCGTCCTCCAAACGCTCGAACATGCAGCCCTTGCGTCGCCCTGCGCCGGCACAACGGCGATGCAGGCAGAACGGGCATCGTGCGGCTCATTGGCGAAGGCAAGGACCGGCACACGGCCGTCAGCGAAGGCGTAGTCTTCTACCACGTTTCCAGCCGAATACCCGTACCTCTTCAGGTACTGAACCAAGTGGCGGGGCTGGATCGCGGACGAGGACACGTGGGCGTTTTCCTCCATGAAATCGCCGATGGCTGAGGCATTCGTGCTTCCACTATCGGCTCACGGGGTCATTGTACGGGAATCGGGCGGGTATGGAAAGCAGGGTAGGTCTCACGCCGCCACCGTCGCCGTCGTGACGTCCGACCGCGGCCCCTTTTCGCCGCCCGCCCCCAGTGTTGCCCCAGCGGAACGTGCAGACCGCGGTCTTCCCGCCGCCTTGGACACAGGCGCGGAAGTCGGTGCGGAGCACGGCGGGGCCGGGCGGGTGGTCATGGTCAGGAAAGAGAAGTCGGGCACTTGGGACCGGGCACTCGGCACGAGGCGGGAAGAAGCACCCGCTCCGCTGCCTCCACACGTGCCCGATGCCTCATGCCCAGCGCCTGCCTCGACGATTTTCACCCGCACCTCGGCTTCATTCTCCGACCACCCTCACGCCGCCTGCCGCGTCGCGGTGCGTGGAGAAGCGGGGGCCTTTGTGTCCGCCTTCACGGCCAGCACGTCGCTCACCTCGCCGGTGTCGGCGCCGCGCTGCGCCTGCACGGTGTACTCCGGACCGGCGGATTCGCCGAAGAGCTCCGCCGCGGGGACGGTGGCGTCGGTGAAGGTGGCCACGCGTGACTGGTGCGTGGTGCCGCCCACCGTGCCGATCCGCGTGAACTCGCGCTGGCCCGGCAGCCTCCGCGACACGGCGAAACTCACGCCCGCGCTCGCGGCGGCGTTGACGCAGCGCCAGGAGAGGGTCACGCTCGCGTCGTCGTTGCGGGCGATTGCGCACTCGCGCGGTTTGCCGGGGCGCCGCGCGGCGGAGGTCTTTGATTCCGGCGAGAGTTCGGCGGGGTCGAAGGGCGCCGCGGCGCTGGGCAACTCCCCCGCGCGGGGGAAGTTGACCCGGGCCTGCTCGCCCCAGACTTCTCGCGCCGCCTCGTCGTAGGCCAGCGCGGCGTCTTCTTCGTCGTCGAAGAGGCCGAGCTTCCGTTGCGTATCGTCGATGCGGATCTGCGCCAGCCACGCCTGGTTGCGTTTGTTCCAGTAGACGCCCTTGAAGCGCGAGGAGGTGGGCCGCCCCGAGCGGTGCAGGAGTTTGAACGCGCCCCGGGTGGTCTTCGCGGGGGTGCTGAGAACGAGGTTGGCGCGGCGGCAATCGAGGGGGTTGCCGTTGGCGTGCCGGACCCCCTTTGCGGGTTCGTCGCCGTCGAGGCCCATGATGAGGCGGTTGAGCTGCACGCGCTCGGAGTCACGCGGGCCGACCGAGACGATCGCGCCCTTGCTCGCCCGGCTCCCCTCGCGCACGGTGAAGTTCCACTTCCTCCCGTGCGCGTGACGGAGGTCGGCCTCGTCGATGAGCGCTTCGATGTACCCGTCGAGCGTGCGCAGCGGCACGCGCCACACACCCGCGCGGGCGGGGTGCGGGTCGGGGTAGGGCTGGCCGACCTTGTCGAGCTGCTCGCGCAGGGCGGCGATGTCGGCGGCGGCGTAGAGGATCGGCGCGCCGGTGGTCTCCTTCACGCGGTAACGCGGGATGCGGATCTCCCCGTTGAGTTCCCAGCCGCCGAAGGTGTGGGGGCTGACCTCGAGCATTGCGGCGGCTTCGTCGCGCGTGAGCATCGCCACGCCCGCGGGGGGCGTGGGGAGTCCGCGCGGCACGCGGTAGGCGTTCTTCTCGCGCACGGGTTGGCCGTCGGGGCTCAGGAAGGTCGGCGCGGGGACGATCCCGTCGGGGAAGTTCAGCACGGCGGATTCGCCGAAAAGTTCGCGCGCCGCGGCGTCGTACGCGGCGGCGGCCTGAGCCTCATCGCGGAAGCGTCCGAGGGCCCGGTGCTGCTCGCGTGAGCCGATCTGCGCCAGCCACAGGCGGCGCTGAGCATCCCAGCGCACCCCCTTGTACTTCGAAAGGGTCGAGCGTCCGGCCCGCACCTCCATCTTCGGCCGGTTGCGGATCACCTGCGACCAGGTTGTCAGGGTGAGGTTGGCGCGGCGGCAGTCCAGCGGATCGCCGTTGACGGAGGCGACAAGCTGGTTCTTGCACTCCGGGGCCGCAACGCCCATGACGATCCGCTTCAGGGGCACGGTGCGTTCCTTCACAGAAGACAACACGACCTCCGAATCCCGCCCGCCGCTGCGGCGCGACAAGTTCCAGTTCTTCCCCACCACCTTGGGCAGGTCCTCCGCGTCGATGAGGGCGAAGAGGGGTTCGCGGTGCGTGCGGACCGGCACGCGGTAGACCCCGGGGCGCTGCGGGTCCGGGTGCGGCTCTTGCAGCTTCCTGAACTCCTCGCGCAGGCGCTGAAGATCGCCCCGCGCGTAGAAGACGGCCCGTCCGGTGCCGCTGTCCGCGCGGTAGCGTTGGATCGTCACGCGCCCGTCGCGCTCCCAGATGCCGAAGGTGCCGAGCGTCACGCCGAAGAACTCCGCGGCCTGCGGGCGCGTGAGCATGTCGGCACCGGCGGGCGGGGGCGGGAGGTTCCCCGGCGAGCGGCGGGGGGCTTTGCGGGTGGTGCTGGTTGCCGAGGGAACGGTCTTCATTTCGGCTCTCCGGGTGCTGATCGGCTCGGTGCGGTGGTTTCGGCGGTGGCGTGAAGCGGGCGCGGGCTACGCCGCCACCGTGGCGCTTGCGGTAGCGCTCCAAGGGCCGGGGGTGCCGCCGGTGCTGACCCAGCGCGAGAGGTAGTGCGCCTGCAATCCGCCCTTGGCCGGCTCGAAGTTCAGCGTGGTTTCTCCGCGGGTGACGCTGCCGATATAGCGGTAGTCGCCCCCCCCGGGTTCGCCGATGGGCGGTGGCGCGGGCGCGGGGCTGCCCGGCGGCGTCAGCGCGACAAAGACCTCGGCGCGGTCGACCCCGCGCGGGCGGGCCCGGCGGGTGGGGGTGGCCTCGTCCACCAGCCGCAGCGTGTGCGTCAGGCGGCCCTCGGAGCGCACGAGCGTCAGCGGGCGCGAGCCGGGCGCGCTGGAGCGCGTCCCCTTCGCCGGGCGGATGGCGATGCCCAGCTCGGCGCGGTCGGCGTTGGTGGTGCGGGGGTAACTCTGCACGAAGTTCGCCAGCGGGCGGATGGCCTGTTGAAGCTCGGCCCGGGCCGCGTCCTTGGCCCGCCGCGCCCCCGCCGCCGCGGCCCGCAGGGCGGTGTGCGCCGGGTAGGCGTCGTTCCACGTAGCCAGGGCCTTGTTCAGCGCGTCCAGGTCGTCTTTGCTGAGGTGATTGTCGTCCCAGAAGACGGTGATGGCGGCGGCGAACCGCTCGGCCCACGCGGAGAAATCGCCGTCGGGTCGCGGCATGTAATGTTCACCGGAACGGGCCATGGTTGGGCTCCAACGTGTCGGATGGTCAACGGGTCAAAGGGCCGAATCCGATCGCGGCGACGGCGAGGCTCGGGCGGCTCGGCGAGCGGGGCCTTGGCGATGGCGCCGCGCGGCCCCGCGCACCGACCCCGCCACGCGACAAGCCACGCGGCGTAGGCGTTCATCGGCCCGTCGCGGGCGACACTTCAGCCGGCGCGGCCAGCAACCAAAAAATCGCGTGCGGCGGCTGAGAAATCGCGTGCGACGGCCCGCCCGTCGCGAGCGACGAACCCCGCGTCGCACGCGAGCAAAGCCCCGTCGCAAGCAACAAACGGCCCGTCGCGAGGCTGAAAACACCCGCTCAGAAGCGTCGAGATGAGGCCGTAGGGCACAACTGAGAACGGTGCGGGCCTACACACCCTCGTCCGGGCAGCCGATGATTTTCAGGCCGTCGCGGACGACCTTGACGTGGGGATGGTTCTCGTCGAAGTGCTTGAGGAGGATGATCAGGGCTCTTTTCAGGTTTACACAGGCCGCGGCTTGGTCACCCTCCGCAAAGCAGATGTGGGCGAGGTTGTTGTAGCGGATGGCGAGGGTCGGGTGGTCCGGGGCGAAGTGCCTGGACAGGACCGCGAGGGCCTTCTCGATGCTCGATCGAGCCCCGGCCAGGTCCCCCTGGGCCTTCTGGATTCCCGCGAGGTTGGAATAGCTTGCCCCCATTTGGGGGTGGTCTTCCCCGAAGTGCTTACGCTCAATCTCGATCGACAACTGCTTGTATCTCAACGCTTCGGCGAACTTATTGAGATCTTTCAGAATCATTGCAAGGTTGTTGTAGCTGGTGGCGAAAATCGGATGGTCCGGGGGAAGGTGCGTGGACTGGATGGCGATGGCCTTCTCAATGCTTGTCCGGGCCCCGGCAACATCCCGCTGGGCCTTCTGAATCCCCGAGAGGTTGGAATGCATGGTCGCGAGGTTTGGGTGATTCGCACCCAGGCGCTGTTCGGCGATGACGATGGCCCTCTCGACGTTCGCGCGGGCCCCGGCCAAGTCCCCTTGGGTCTTCTGGATCAGCGCGAGGTTGGAAAAGCTGATGGCGAAGCCCGGGTGGTCCGGGGGAAAGTGCTTGGACTGGATGGCGATGGTCTTCTCGATGTTTGTCCGGGCCGCTGACAGATCCCCTAAGTCCTGCTGGATCAACGCGAGGTTGGAACGCATACTTGCCAGATTTGGTTGGTCTGCGCCCAAGTTCTGCTCGGCTATAGCGATGGCCTTTTCCATGCTCGCGCGGGCCCCAGCGAAGTTTCCCTGGACCCGCTGGATCGTCGCGAGGTTGGAGTACACGGCTGCGACACCTTTATGCCCGATCGCAGCTTCGATCGCAAGGTCGGTTTCGCAGTTCAGAGGCAGGCAGGCCGCGGCCTCGGCGTATCGGCCAAGTTCTCGAAGCACGCTCGCGAGCCAGATACCCAGCCGCGCCGCCGGACCGGGGTGACCCTGCGCCCACAGCATGGCGGAGGTGGCCACGAGCGGTGAAAGCTCCCAGCGGCGGGTGTGGGCGTCCGCATCCGAGACAATCGCAGGGGTGTTAATGCTGTGCGTTTCGCCCGTGCCGACGATGGCCGCGCCCCGTGCGTCGGCGCATTCGGCGATGGCCAGCAGCAGCGGGGTGCGGTCGGTCTGCTCAGCTGCGGCCCGCTCGTTCACGCGGGTGTGCCAGAGGCGGTGGAGGCTCAGGAGCTTGCCCTCCTCGCCGCCGGGCATGAGGATGTCCAGTTCGTCGAGGTGGTCGAGCACGCGCTGCGCCGGGGGGCGGGGGTCGTCGGGGTCGCTGGCGAGTGTCAGTAGCAGCGGACCCTCGGTGCGGGCCGCGTCGGTTTGGAGCAGGGTCTCCAGCCAGATCCGGGGGGCGAGGTCGTGCGGGAGCAGCGCGGCGTACTCCACGGCGCGGCGCTCCGGAGGGGCCAGCGCCTCAAACGCGTCGTCGACGACACGCAGCGAACGGCGGTGTTCTTCGAGCGCCTGGCCGTTCAGGCCGAGCTGGGCGGCGACTTCGGGCTTGACCTCCGGCAGGTCCTTCACCGGCGTGTTCTTCAGGCCGCGCACGAGCTTTCCGTCACCCAGCCAATAGACCTTCCAATCAATGTGTGGCTTGAGCTTCATATACGCCGCGACGGCGGCCACCGCGACGGCCAGCCCGCCCAGCCCGTTCGTGATCGCGTCGGCGATGGCGGGCTCCGGCAGTGCGGCGGGGAGGGCGGCGCGTTTGGAAGCGTTCGTCTCGCGGCTCTGTCGGTCCTGACAGAAGAGGCGAAAAAGCTCGCGGGCTTCGTCGCTCGTCAGGCGGCCGATCTTGATCGCGTCCGAGGGGGCGATGGCTTCGTCGCGGGTGGTGACGAGGATGTGGCAACGGCCGTAAGGGAGCAGCGAGAGCGTGGTGCCGGGGAGGCGGAGCGCGACGATCTCGGTCCAAGTTTTCGCGGAGGGGATGTTGTCGAGGATGAGCAGGCTCGGATCACCTTCGCGGAGGGCGTGCGAAACGGTCGTGGCGTCAGCGGTGGGGTCGTTGCGGCTGGTCAGACCCAGCGGGCCGATCAACGACGCCAGCCCCGCGATGATGTCGCCGTTCTCCATCGGCAGCATGAACCGCCCGCCGGGGTAGTCCTTCGCGTACTCGTGGGCGTAGAGGACGGCGGCGACGGTCTTGCCGTAACCGCCCATGGCCCGTGCCACCGCTTGGCGGATGACGGTCTCGCCCGGGTTCTTCCGCAGGGCGGCGTGGATCTGGGCGGTGATGTTTTTTCGGGGGATGAAGGTAGCGGACTTGGCGGGGACGGTGGAGGTGATGGCGCGGCGGGCGGGCGCGGCGGGGCCGCCGCCTGCGTTGAAGTTCCCGTGCACGTGGATCGACGTGTTGCGAAGATCGAAGACATCGCGGTCGGCATGGTGGCCGGAGGATCTTTGTGGGTCGTTGTCAGGCATGGATCATCCCCCGCCGAACTTGGCGTCACCCTGGATGTGAAAGGTTGAGTTGCGGTTGTCGACGTAATCGCGCCCGGCGGAGTTGCCGGTGCTCACGGCGAGCTGCTGGCGGTAGTCGTTGAGGATCGTGCGTACCTGCTCGGCGAGGTGCGGCTGGTCGTTGATCGCGGTTTGCACGAGGGCCTTGGCCTCGTGCGGCGCGGGATCGGTCTTCCAGCCGAGGAGCGACTTGAGCTTGGACATGGCGGACTTGGCCGCGGACTTGGCCAGTTCACCCCCGGCGGCGATGGTGCCTTCGGTTGCGCCTTTCGCGGCCGCCTCGATCAGTTTGTATTGCATCTCGTCCATGATGAGCGCCTCGTCGTCAATGGTTCTGCGGCTGTGCGGAGTTCGTCAGTATGAGTTTCGCAGATTCGGCTCGGTTCGCAAGGCGGTGGTGGTGAGATTCTGTGGCAAGAGCAGACGATGGTTGCAGGCGTGCGGCATCACGGCGGTACCTGAGCAGGTGGGCTCGGAGGGCGATTGAGCGAGCGCTGCGGATTATCAAGTCGGAGAGTCGGTGTGGATGTACACTGACTAAGCGGGTTGTGCGTCTGCACGGGAGCGGCGTGTGGTTGCTTTTTTCCGGTTTGTGAGGTTGGTGGCGGCGTGGGGGTGTGTGCTGGCGCTTTTGGCGCTGGTGCTTTCGCTTGGGGCGCGGTGGGTGGTTTTGGCCGGGAGCAATGAGTTTGGGGTTTGGCGCGGGGTTGTGTATGCGCGGGTGACGAGTTTGGATCGGCTGACGGAGCGGGCGTGGGGCGTGGATGTTTTGCCTTCGGGCGCGCCGGGGTGGGCTCAGCAGTTTCAGTCGGCGCCGGGTGGGTGGACGTTTATTGTGCCTGGGAATCCGAATGCGACGTCGATGACGAGTGCGGCGGGTGAGGATGTGGGGAGGCTTTCGGATTGGATGGTGCCGTGGGGATGGGTTCGGTGGGGAGAGGCTTTGAATGCGACGGCGATGGGCTTGGCGCCGGAGTTGTTTGTTGTGCCGCTGTGGATGTTGGTGGTGGTGTTTGGCGGGGTGTGGGGTTCTTTGTGGTGGTTGCTGCCGGGGCGGATTGCGCCGGGGTGTTGTGTTTCGTGCGGGTATGACTTGCGGGGGATTGCGGTGGAGGCGGTGTGTCCGGAGTGTGGTGTGAAGAAGGGGCGGGGGAGGGTGCCTTGGGTTGAGTGGTTGGTGTTGTCGCGGGATCGGGCGTGGCTGCGGTGGGTGGTGAGCGTGGTGGCGGCGGGGAGTTTGGTGGTGTGCGTGGTGAGTGTGCCGTGGGTTGCGGGGGTGGAGACTTCGCGGGTGAAGGTGACGGTGGCGGCGATGCGTGTGGATGTGGAGGTGCACCTGTGGAGCAGCACGGGGATCAGTTGGTTTGCGAAGGGGACGGGCGGGTCGGTGTTGGTGGCGCGGGAGCGGAGTGCGTATGAGGCGGTGGCGTGGCTGCCGCGGGTTCACTGGCGGTCGACGGAGGGGTTTGGGAAGGGCATGGGGAAGCGGGATGTGGTGTTGGCGGTGAGGGCGCCGGTGTGGATGGTGGCGGTTGGGTGCGGGGTGTGGGGGACGTGGCTGTGGACGAGTGCGCTGCGGCGGCGGCGGTGTGTGCGGTGCCACGCGGGGTTGGGAGAGGAGCAGCGGCGCGGTGTGGGTGGGAAGAAGCGGTGGGGGAGGCGGGGGCGGGTGTGTGATGGGGGTGTGGGGATGGAGGGGGGGGAGGGGGGGGGGGACGGGGAAGGGGGGGGAGGGGGGGCGGGAGTGGGGGGGTTGGATGGGGAGGGGGGGGTGGGGCAAGATGGGGGGAAGGGGGCGGGAGCGGGGTTGGGTGCAGGGGTGCGGGTTGGGGGTGTGGAAGGGGGTTTTTGGGT
>JACVCS010000116.1 GCA_016741915.1 Phycisphaerales bacterium
CGTTTGACGCCGATGCGTACGCACGCGTCACACCGCCTTGGATGCCGATGACCTTGCCACGTCACGCCCACAGTCACACCGTGTGCAAACTGCACACACCACAGAGCCCACGACGTAAAGCACATCGCACGGGCAAAGAAAGAAAAACGCGGCTCAAAGCCGCGCTCGTCAATCCGCCCTCGATCATTCCCAGTGCCCAGTGCCCAGTGCCCAGTGCCTACTTCTTCTCCCTAGCCGCCGCATGCCTGATCGCGTGCCGAACCGCTTCGATCATCTCCGCGGGAACCGAACCCTCGCACTCGACCTCACCCGCCGCGGGCAACGCGCTCTCCCGGCTCAGCCGAACCGTCTCGCGGTACGACTTCATGTAGTTCACGCACGAAGGGCACACCTTCAGGTGCCGATCAAAGTCGTCACGCTGATCCGTCGGCAGTTCGTTATCGATGTACGCCATCAGAAAATCGAGGACTTCCTTGCAGGTCATCATTGTGCTTCCTCCCCACGCATCGCCGGGTCCAGCAGCGCACGCAGCGCCTGCCTGGCCCGGTGCAACCGCGTTTTCACCGCGTTCTCTTTCATGCCCAATACCTCCGCCGCCGCCTCCGTGCTCAGCCCCGCGATGTCCCGCAAGAGCAGCACCTCGCGGTACCCCTCCGGGAGTTCGTCGATCCGCCGTCGAACCAGCAGTCGCAACTCGTCACCCGATCCGCCGCCGCCGACTTCCTGCCTCACCCACGCCGAACTGCTCCGCGTCTGATGCCCGTCCTCAACAAACGTCGGCAGCAGATCCTCGATGCTCCGCTCAGGCCGACGTGATCGGCTCCGCCTCTTCATCAGGCACGCGTTCACCACGATCCGGTGCAACCACGTCCCGACCTGCGATCGCCCGTCGAACGTGTCGATGTGCTTGCAGCACGCCAGCATCGCCTCCTGCACCGCGTCCCGAGCGTCCTCCTCGTTGTTGAGCATCCGCCGGGCAACCGCAAGCATCCGCCCGCCTAGAAGCTTTAGCAACTCGACGTACGCGTCCGGATCCTTCGCGCGCAGCCGCTCCACCAGCGACGCCTCGACCTCGGCCTCGCCCGATACCCCAAGCCCAACTCCGCCCAGCACCGGCTCAGCCTGTGCGCGTGGGGTCATGTCCGTATCTCCGTCATGACCACTTTGGATGTTCACCGATCTCCGAAGGTTACAGAGAATCACGCGATTCGGGGACTTTCTTTCCGATCGGACGTCTCCCAGATCAGCCGCGGCACACCAACCTCGAACCCCTCGACCGCAAAGTGCAGCATCGCCAAAAGCCCAACCCCCGCACGCTGGCGAATGTCCTCGCGGTCGCCCGTGATCAGCAACCTTCGAACGTCCACACGCTCCACGCCGTTCCCTCCAGAGCGCGACGCCAACGCCAAAAAGACCGTCCCGACGGGCTTTTCCGCGCTGCCGCCGTCGGGCCCCGCGATCCCCGTGATCGCCCCGCAATGGGTTGTGCCCAGCGCTCGCAAACCCCCAAGAGCCATCGCCCGCGCAACGTCGGCGCTCACCGCCCCGTGCCGCGCGATCAGCCCCGCATCTACGCCCGCCAGGCGGGATTTCAGTTCGTTGCTGTACGTGATTAGCCCCCCTGTGAAGGCCCTGGACGAACCCGGGATGCTGGTCAGGAGCGCCCCCAGCCCGCCCCCGGTGCAGGATTCGACGCACCCGAAACTCTCGCCGCGCTGAGCGAGTTTCTCGATCATCGCCCGCGCCACCAGGTCGATCCCGCGTCCGTCCCCTTCACAGACGACGTGTTTGCCCAGCTTTGCGCGCACGCCGGCGTCCGCCGCGTCCAGCGCCGCCCGGGCTTGAGATTCTGAAAGCTCGCCCTCAACCCGGATTCGCACGGTGATCACCCCACCCGAGGCGGTCATCCCCACCAGGGCCTTGCCCTCCACCCGCTCGCGCGCGGTGAGGTCTTTCAGAAGACCTGAAACCTCCGCTTCGGGCATCGCCACCACGTGCAAAAGCCGCGTCCGCACGATGAACCCCGCCCGCGGCTTCAGCCGATTCTCCACCTGCTTCGCCCACATATCCCGCAGCTCGCCCGGCGGCCCGGGCAGGCACACCACCTCGCACACCCGCCCGTCCGCCCGCCTCACCCGCGCAAAGAGCCCCGGCGCCGTTCCGACGCTGTTGGGCAAGCACGCCGCCGATCGCGGGCGCTGGGCCTGGCGGGCTTGCCGCTCGGACATTTCGCGCCCGCGCCGGGCCATGAGCGCGCGCAGATCGCCCAGTGCGCCTTCATCGACCACGAGATCATCTTTCAGAACCTTCGCCAGGGCGTGGCGGGTCAGGTCGCCGTCGGTCGGCCCGAGGCCGCCGGTCATGATCAGCAGGTCCGTCGACCGGGCCAGACGCTCGATCGCCTCGACGATGACCTCCAGTTCATCCGGCACCGCGGCGTGCTGCACCGGGACAATCCCCCGGTCCATGAGTTTTTGAGCGATCCACCGCGCGTTGGTGTCGGCGATCTGCCCCAGGACGACCTCGTCGCCCGTGGAAAGGATGGCCGCGTGGACGTGCTTGGTTTCGAAAGAAGGATCGGAGGCCTGCGTGGCGGTGGACATGTGATGAACGTAGGCGAGAGGGGGGCAGGGGAGTACGGACCAGGAAAGTCCCCCGCAAATCGGGGATATATAAAAGATCGAAGTTCATGCCTCGATCGCAAGCGTGAATGATCGCGTGCGTACCACGCGTGATCGCGTGTTTAATGCCCATATTCGTGTTTGATCGCGACTTGAAACTCGACCAATCCCTCCAGCGATCGGCGTGGAGAGGGCTTGGGCGGTACACTGGGCCCTGCTGCGCCGGTTGAGGGCGTGCCTGTGGGCATGTTCGAGGTGTTGGGGGTGCCCTGTGGGGGTGGTGTTTCGATCGGCGTGCGACTTATGGCGGGTTTGATTGTCAGTCAGAAGCGTCCTCGGAACCTCACGCACTGGCACGCCGGGCCCCTGTTGTTTGGGGACTGGGGGACGAGCCGGTTGTACGTGCTGGGGATCGCGGCCGTCACGCTGGGCTTGGCGGCACCGTACTACCTGGTGGCGCTGAGCGTGCTGATGGCGGTGGTGGCGTGGGCGTACACGATTGTGTGCCGATCGTTCCCGGATGGCGGCGGGGTGTACTCGGCCGCGAGGCAGTTGTCGCCTTTCATGTCGGTGATCGGCGCGACGCTGCTGCTGGCGGACTACACGGTGACGGCGTCGTTGTCGCTGGTGGAGGCGTTTGCGTATTTCGGTGCGGGTGATCTGAAGATCTTCGGGCTCGCGGGTGACGGGCAGGTGCTCGTGGTGGCGATGTGCGCCGTGACGGTGGCGGTGCTGGGGGTGATCAACTGGTTCGGGGCACGCTCGGCGGGTGAGCTGGCGAAGTGGATCGCGGTGGTGAGCATCGCGCTCTCGGCGGTGGTGGCGGTGCTGGTGCTGCCGTGGGTCCCCGATGGGCTGCGGGCCATGAAGATGGACAACGACCCGTGGCTGACGCGGTGGGTGAACTTCACCGGGATCATCTTGGCGCTGTCGGGGGTTGAGGCGGTTGCGAACATGACCGGCATCATGAAGGAGCCGGTGGAGAAGACGAGCAAGAAGACCATCTGGCCCGTGCTGGGCGAGGTGGCGATCCTGAACATCGTTTTCGGGATTGCGCTGGTGGGGTTGATCGGTTTGAACGCGGCGAACTTGCCGACGATGAAGGGCGTGGAAGAGTTGCACATCGCGGGGCATGACTATGCCAAGAGCGAGATCAACACGCACGCGATGAAGGTGCTGGCGATCGAGGGCGGGCAGCGCTGGTTTGGCGAGACGGTCGGGTTCTGGTTCGGCAAGGTGACGGCGGTGGTCTTCGGGCTGCTGCTGATCTCCGCGGCGAACACGGTCATCGGCGGGATCGTCAGCGTGTTGTACGCGCTGGGGCGCGACGACGAGCTGCCCAAAGGGCTGACGAAGCTGAACTACTCGGGGATGCCCAAGTGGCCCTTGATCATCGCGTGCGTGGCGCCGGTGCTGTTGTTGTGTTTTTACTACCAGCTTGAGCCGCTGAGCCACCTGTACGCCATCGGCGTGACGGGTGCGATTGCGCTGAATCTCTCGTGCTGTGCGCTGAACAAGAACCTGAAGGTGAAGTTGTGGGAGCGGTGGGGGCTGTTCGCCATCGCGGGGTTGATCACGTGCGTCTTTGTGACCATCGCGGTGACGAAGCACGAGGCGGCGATCTTCTGCGGGCTGCTGGTGCTGGGCGTGCTGACGGCGCGGTTCATCGGCAAGCGGCTCGCGGCGAGTGAGAAGGCGATGCCCGAACCCGAGCGTGGGTGGCTGGCGGAGCTGAGGCACCAGCCGGTGGCGATGGACGCGGGCAAGCCGCGGATCATGCTGGCGGCGCGTGGGCGCTGGCAGGCGGAGTTTGCGGTGGATATGGCGCGGCGTCGCGGGGCGAACCTGTTCGCGATCTATGTGCGGACGCTGAGAGTGCTGGATGCGAACCCGAACCACGTGCCGCGGATTGAGGATGATGCGGCGGCGCAGGAAGCGCTGGGGACGGTGGCTGCGCTGGCGCACCAGTATCGGGTGCCGTTCATTCCGATTTACGTGAGCAGCCCGGACATTGTGGAAGAGATTCTGGACAACACGGTGACGTACGGGTGCGACACGCTGATCATGGGGAAGACGAGGCGATCGATGTTCGCGCGGAAGCTGGAGGGTGATGTGGTGTCGCGGGTGGCGGTTGGTCTGCCCGACGGCACGGCGTTGATCACGCGTGATGCGGCGCCGCACCCGCTGCCGCCGCCGCCGGTATCGGCGCATGCTGAGGGGGAGGGTGGCGAAGGGAAGGGGAAGAGTACTTCGGCGGCTGAGGATCATGGGTATTGAGAGGCTCAAAGCTCAAAGCTCAAAGCTCAAAGCTCAAAGCTCAAAGCTCAAAGCAGTAAAGTGGCTGAGTGGCTCAGTGGCTGAGTGGCTGAGTGGCTGAATAGCTGAGCGGCGGCGTTGTTGTTGGTGTTGGTGCTTTCTTCGGGATTGCTTTGGCTCTACAGTGGGCGGATGAGTGAGGCCGGGCGAGATGACGTTGAGTTGGGCGGTGGTGGGGTGCCCACGGGCGATCCGTTCGCGGACCCGTTCGGCGATCCGTTTGCGCCCGCCGCTGGTGGTGCGGGGCCTGCCAGCGGTGGACTTCAGGGCTCGAACGGCCCGGCGGGGCCGCGAGGACTCGGCGGGTTTGGTGATGATGATCTTGCGGGGTTGGGGCAGTCGAGCGGGCCTGCGGCGAGCGGTGCGAGCGGCGGCGGTGCGGCGGGCGCTGCTGCCGAGCGTTCGATGACCGGGGTGGCGCGGTCGCCGTTTGCATCTCGCAATGAGCATGTGCAGAACTATGGCGGGCCCGATGACGAACTGCTGCGCGGGCTGACGCCCAACCAGAAGGCGGCGGTTCTGCACGTGGACGGGCCCTTGCTTGTGCTCGCGGGGCCGGGCTCGGGCAAGACGCGGGTGATCACGCGGCGGATCGCGCACCTGGTGCGGACGGGTGTTCGGCCTTGGCGGATTTTGGCGCTGACGTTCACGAATAAAGCCGCGGGAGAGATGCGGCACCGCGTGGCGGATCTGCTGGGCGGGGCGGATTCGCAGGCGATGCGCGGGCTGACGGTCACGACGTTCCACTCGCTGTGCGTGCGGCTGCTTCGGCGATATTGCGAGCTGGGCGGTTTGGCGCAGCAAGGTTTGCTGAAGCCCGAGTTCTCGATATATGACAGCGACGATCAGGCGAAGCTCATCAAGCGGGTGATCAGTGATCTGCAGTTGAATACGAGCAACTTCCCGCCGCGGACGGTCTTGAGCACGATCTCGCAGGCGAAGAACGAACTGATCGACGCGCGGGAGTATGCGCAGCGGGCGCAGGATTTTTACACGCGGTCGGTGGCGAAGATCTACGCGACGTATCAGGCGGCCCTGCGCTCGGCGAGTGCGTGCGACTTTGACGATCTGCTTCTGCTGACGGCGCAGATGCTCCGGCAGAGCGAGGCGGTGCGGACGGAACTGAACGCGCGGTACCGATATCTGCTCATCGACGAGTATCAGGACACCAACCGGGCGCAGTTTTTGATCGCGTCGCTGATCGCCGGGAGTGGTGTGGGCCCGGGCGGGGTGAAGCAGCCGCAGAACATCTGCGCGGTGGGCGATCCGGACCAGTCGATCTATGGCTGGCGCGGGGCGGACATTTCGAATATCTTGCAGTTCGAGCAGAACTTCCCGAACTCGAAGGTGATCGCGCTTGGGGAGAATTTTCGATCGAGGGCGCCGATTCTGGCGGTTGCGGATCGGCTGATCAAGCGGAACCTGCAGCGGAAGAACAAGCCGCTGGTGGCGACGCGGGGCGATGGCGAGAAGATTCGGATTACTCTGTGCCGCGATGAACACCATGAGGCGCGGCTGGTGGGCGACTGGATCGATTCGCTGACGCAGAAGGGTGAGAACGGGCAGAAAGCGCCGAGCGAGTTCAAGGACTTTGCGATTTTCTATCGCACCAACGCGCTTTCGCGTGTGATCGAGGATGAGCTGCGCAAGCGCGGTATGCCGTACACGATTGTGCGGGGCACGGCGTTCTTTGATCGCGAGGAGATCCGCACGGCCTTGGCGTATCTGCGGGTGATCGCGAACCCCGCGGACGATGTTTCGCTGGAGCGGGTGGTGAATACGCCGGCGCGGGGGATCGGCGATACGACGTTCGAGAAGTACGTGCAGGCGGCGGGTGAACGAAGGCAGCCGGTGCTGCAGACGCTGCGCGATCCCAGCGCGGTGGCGGGGCTTGCGGCCCGCGCGACGGGCGCGGTTGCGCGGTTTGTGCAGTTGATCGACGCGTGGGCGGGGAACAGCAAACCCGCGAGCGATGAGTTCATGGGCGCGAGCGTCGAGCGCGGCGAGGTCTACGGCTCGCTGCCCGATTTGGTTGAGCGGGTGATCCGCGAGAGCGGGCTGGAGAACATGTACCGCGCGCCGGGTGAGGAAGAACGCCTGGAGAACCTTGCGGAACTTGTGAGCTCGGCGAAGGACTTTGAGGACACGCTGATCGCCGACGCGGATATCGATCCGGAGACGGGTGAGGCGCGGGTTGATGAGCAGGGCCGGGCGGCGCCGGAGAAGCTCAGCCTCATGGCGAAGCTGCAGCAGTATCTCACGCAGGTGGCGCTGGTGGCGGATGTGGACGGGCTGGATCAGAGCCGGGGCGCGGTGACGCTGATGACGCTGCACGCGGCGAAGGGGCTGGAGTTCCCGTGTGTGGCGATGGTGGGGCTGGAGGAGGGGTGCCTGCCGCATTCACGGGCGCAGATGAGCGAGACAGAGCTTGAGGAAGAGCGGCGGCTGTGCTTTGTCGGCGTGACCCGCGCGATGGAGCGGCTGCACATCACCAGCGCGACGTTCCGCACGATCCGCGGGTTGTCCGAACGCACCATCGCCTCGCGATTCCTTGAGGAGTTGAACGGACCCGAGGTGCTGGTGAGCGATCAGTCCGATCCGTTCGCTTCGCACGACGATGGTGATGTCGATCAGAGCGGGTTCGATGATGACTTTGGGAGCGGTGGTGGTGGCGGCAGTTTCGGACGTTCGAAGGCGTATGGGCGAGCCGGTGATGGCGGTGGCTTTGGTGGTGCATCACGGGCGGGGAGG
>JACVCS010000117.1 GCA_016741915.1 Phycisphaerales bacterium
CGCACACGACATGAACTTCTCCTCCAGGCAACCGGCCGCGAAGCCGGCCAACATCTCCACCCGGCCCGATCCGCGGCACGCCGCGTCCCCAAGCCGAGGGCCGAAGAAGGTACACCAGCCTCGCCGGCGTGGAGCGGGTTTGAGGGGTTGGGTCCGAACGAGGCGATCGATGAGGTGGTGCTGGGTTTGCCTGGGGCGCTGCCGGTGATCAATCGGGAGGCGGTTGAGCGGGCGATGCGGGTGGGGATGATGCTGGGGTGTTCGGTTGCGCGGTGGACGAAGTGGGACCGGAAGGGGTATTTCTATCCGGACTTGCCGAAGGGGTATCAGATCAGTCAGTACGATTTGCCGCTGTGCTTTGATGGGGCGGTTGATGTGCCGGAGGCGGACGGGGCGGGGCTGGTGGATTGGACGGGGGAGAAGGGCGGGTTTGCGAGGATCGGGATCATCCGGGCGCACCTTGAGGAAGACGCGGGGAAGCTGCTGCACGAGATGCCGGGGGGGGGCGGGGGCGCGATCGAGGGATCGATCGTGGATTTGAATCGTGCGGGGACGGCGCTCTTGGAGGTGGTGACGGCGCCGGACTTTACCAGTGCGGGGCGGTGTGTGGGGTTTGCGCAGATGCTGCGGCAGATGTGCAGGTATTGCGGGGCGAGCGAGGGGGTTTTGCAGAAGGGGCACATGCGGTTTGAGCCGAATGTGAACTGCGTTTTGACGTTGGAGGATGGGCGGGTGGTGAAGACGCCGATTGTTGAGGTGAAGAACCTGAACAGTTTTCGATCGCTGCGCGGGGCGATTGAGTATGAGCTGCGGGAGCAGCCGGCGCGGTGGGAGCGGGACGGGCGGGAGATGTCGGCGGGGAACAAGGTCACGCGCGGGTGGGACGAGACGGCGATGAACGGCGCGGGGGCGACGTTCGTGCAGCGCGAGAAGGAAGAGGCGGCGGACTATCGCTACTTCCCCGATCCGGATCTGCTGGGTGTGAAGATCGATCAGGCGTGGCAATCGCGCGTGCGCGAGACGATCCCCGAGGCGATGGGCCCGCGGATCGTGCGGTATGTGTCGCACTGGGGGCTGAGTGTGAAAGAGGCGGAAGCGCTCACGGGCGAGCGTGCGGACAGCGATCTGTACGAGAAGGCGATCGATATCGCGGCGGAGAAGGGTGCGCCCAGGCACGGCGCGGCACGGGGGATCGCGAACCTGCTGCTGCAGAACGGTGCGAAGCGGGCGAACGAGCGCTCGGCCGGTCGGATCGAGCGTGAGGGGCAGCTCGCGAGGCCTGTGATCGTCAGCGAGCTTGGGGTCTCGGCGGCGGAGTTGGCGGAGATTTTCCTGCTCAGGGATGCGGGGAAGATCTCAGCGGCGGGGGCGGATGAGCTGTTTGGGGCGCTGTGCGTGGGTGAGGATGAGCAGGACTCGGCGGTTGCGGGCGTGATGGCGAGCACGGCGCGGGATGTGGGGGCGATGGCGCAGCAGCGCGGTTTGATCATCGAGCGCGACGAGAACGCGATGGCGGCGTGGGTGGCGCAGGCGATTGCGGAGAACGCGAAGGCGGCGGAGGACGTGCGCGCGGGGAAGGATCAGGCGGTGGGGCGGATCGTCGGTGCTGCGATGAAACTGGCTGCGGGGAAGGGCGACGCGGCGGCGCTGCGCGAGGCGATCATTCGGACGCTGCGTGGGTGAGGTGGAGGAAGACGGGAACACATGGCAAGCTCACAGCGTCGGCGTGTATTGGTCGTCACGGGCAGCCGGGCGGAGTTTGGGTTGCTGCGGAGCGTCATGGACGCGGTGCGTGGCCATCGGGGGCTGGAACTGCTCACGTGCGTGGCGGGGTCGCACCTGCTGTCGCCCGCGCGAACCGAGCGTGAGGTGGCGGCGGCGTACCGCGTTGATGCGCGTGTGGTGATGCAGAAGGCCGGTCCTGGCGGGCGGGTTGCGGATTCGCGGGCGGTTGCGCGCGGGATCGCGGGGTTTGCCGACGCGTACGAGAAGCTCAGGCCCGATTGGGTGGTGGTGCTGGGTGATCGGATTGAGGCCTTCGCCGCGGCGAGCTGCGCGAGTATCGCGGGCTTGGCGGTGTGCCACATTCATGGCGGGGATCGTGCGGAGGGAATCGCTGACGAGGCGATGCGGCACGCGGTGAGCAAGATGGCGCATCTGCATTGTGCCGCGACGGAGCAGTCGGCTCGGCGGCTGATCAGGATGGGTGAAGATCCAAAGCGGGTGGTGGTGACGGGCTCGCCCGGGATTGATGGTTTGCGGGCGGTGAAGCCGGTGGATGATGAGATGATGGAGGAGTTGGGTTTTCCGGGGAGTGTGGTGCTGGTGCATCCGAGCGGGCGCGGTGCGAGCGAGGACCGGGCGGCGGCGGTGGCGGCGCTGAGCGTTGCGTGGGGATTGGGGACGACGCCTTTGGTGTTGATGCCGAACGCGGACGCGGGGCGCGAGGAGATTGTGAAGGTGTATCGCGGGGTGGAGGCGGGCGGGTTTGTGCGTGTGCGCGAGCACTTGCCGCGGTATGTGTTTGTGGGATTGCTGAAGAGGCTGGCGCGTGAGGGTGGCGTGCTGATCGGCAACTCGTCGGCGGGGTTGATTGAAGCGGCGGCGATCGGGCTGCGCGTGGTGAATATTGGGCCGCGGCAGAACGGGCGCGAGCGTGCGGGGAATGTGGTGGAGATTGGGGCGGTGAATGATGCGGCGGTGATGCGCGTGGTGCGGACGTTGGAGCGTGTGATGGGCGGTGGGAAGAGGTTGAAGGGGAGCGATCGGTTTGGTGATGGGCGGGCGGGGGTGCGGATCGCGGGGTTGCTGGCGCGGGTGGATCCGCGGGGTGCGGGGTTTGTGGTGAAGCGGAACGCGTATTGAGGTGCGTGCGGGTGGTGTTTGCGTGATGGCTGGTGGTTGAGATTTTGCCTATATTCGGGGGCAGCGTGGGGAGAGGTGAGGTTTCGACGAGAGTGGTCGTGTTGTGCCGCGAGCAATGTCGTCGCCTTGAGCTGGGCGAAAGCCCCGCGAAGGAGTTTTCTGGATGCTTCCCAAACCGCCGCCGCGTGAACCTCAGTTGGGCTTTTTGTATGTGCCGCCGTACCGCGTGATCGGGCATTCGGTGGCGGGCGAGGTGACGACGGTGCAGGTGCCCGAGCTGGATATCTGCTTTGACATGGGGGCGTGTCCGCGGCCGATGCTCGCGGTGCCGAACGTGGCGATCAGTCACGGGCACATGGACCATATCGGCGGCTTGGCGTACTACTGCTCGCAGCGGGTCTTTCAGGGGATGGAGCCGGGGAATATCTACGTGCCGGAGAAGATCGCCGGCGCGGTGAAGAAGATGATGGACGGGTATCAGGAGCTTGAGAATCAGGCGACGAAGTACAACCTGATCTCGCTTGCGCCCGAGCAGATGGTGGAGATCAAGAACAACATTTTCCTGCGTGGGTTCCAGCTTGAGCACACGGTGCCGGTCTTTGGGTACACGGTGATCGAGAAGCGGACGAAGCTGAAGCCCGAGCTGGTGGGGCTGCCTCAGGAAAAACTGATGGAGCTGAAGGACCGTGGCGAGGAGATCACGCGGACGCTGGAGATCCCGCTGATTGCGTATGTGACGGACACGCTGCCTGGGCCTTGGCTGGTGCGGGAGGATGTGCGCAAGGCGCAGGTGGTCTTTGCGGAGTGCACGTTCTTTGAGCCGGACCACAAGAGCCGGGCGAAGACGGGGATGCACCTGCACGTGAACGACATTGTCGAGTGGATGCGCGTGCTGGAGTGTCAGAAGCTGATCCTGGGGCACGTGAGCCGGCGGACGAACCTAGCGATTGCCAAGAGCCAGTTGGGCAAGGTGCTTGGGCGTGCGAAGGCCGACAAGATCGAGTTTTTGATGGACGGCAAGGCGAACAAGGAGCGGTACGAGCGTCAGCAGATGGACGCGGGCGAGCATCCGACGCAGACGGGCGAGCGTCGCGGCGGCCGGCCCGGTGGGCCGGGCGGCGGCGGCGGATTCCGTGGTGGTCGGCCCGGTGGTGGCGGTGGTGGTGGGTTCCGCGGCGGGCCGGGCGGTGGTGGTGGGTATGGCGGATCGGCTTCCGCTCCGGCGCCGAGCGGTGGTGGTGGCGGCGGCAGTGGCGGCGATCAGTGAGGTTGATGCCCGGCGGTCGAGCGTGAACCAGCGCGGGATGAGCGTTCTATGAACGACCCGACGAGCACATCGGCGACAGCGGCGGGGGGCGGGAAGGACGAGGCCGCGGGGCCGTGGATCTTCACGCCGAAGGGTGAACTGTTCAGCGCGGTGGTTGCGGGGGCGATGTTGCTCGCGGCGTGGGGGGTTCATCTGGCCTTTGGCGGCGAGGGTGCTCGGGCCTGGGTCGCGGTTGTTCAGCGCGGGCTCGAGTTCGCGGCGCTCTTTATCGGGCTGGTCCACGGCGGGCGGGCGGCGCTCGGGTCGCTGCGCAAGCTCGAGTTTGATATCGACGTGCTCATGTTCGTCGGCGCGGTGCTCGCGGCGTTTATCGGTGCGCCGGCAGAGGGGGCGCTGCTGCTGTTTTTGTTTACGCTTTCGGGGGCGCTGGAAGAGCTGGCGATGCAGCGGACGACGCGCGCGGTGGAGGCGCTGCACAAGCTGATGCCCACCAGTGCGCAGAAGTGGGATGAGGCGAAGGGCGGGTTTGTTGAGGTGCCGCCGGAGTCGCTGAAGGCGAAGGACCGTGTGCGGGTGCTGCCGGGGGAGTTGATCCCGGTGGACTGCGTGGTGCTCAACGGCAGCACGAGCGTGAACCAGGCGACGCTGACGGGCGAGAGCATGCCGCGGGATGTGCGCGCGGGGGACGAGGTGTACGCGGGCACGGTGAATGTGGGGAACCCGATCGAGGCGGTGGTGGTTCGCCCGGTGGCTTCGTCGAGTTTGCAGAAGATTCTGGATCTGGTGACGACGGCGCAGCAGCAGCGCGAGCCGGTGCAGCAGGTGATTGACCGCGTGAGCCAGCCGTACGCGGTGGGTGTGTTTGTTGCGTCGCTGGTGACGTTCATGGTTTTCTGGCTGGTGCTGGACCGCGGGGCGAACGCGGCGGCCTATACGGCCATCACGCTCTTGATCGTCGCATCGCCCTGCGCGCTGATCATCGCGACGCCCACGGCGACGCTGACGGGGATCAGCCGGGCGGCGCGGGGCGGTGTGCTTTTCAAGGGCGGCTCGGCGATTGCACGCCTGGCGCGGTTGCGCGCGGTGGCGTTTGATAAGACGGGGACGCTGACGGTGGGGAAGCCCAGCGTGCTGCAGATCGTGCCGATCGGGTGGAGCGACAAGACGCACCTGATGGCGGTGGCGGCGGCTCTGGAGGAACATTCGACGCACCCGATCGCGGAGGCGATCGTGAAGGCTTCGAAGGCGATGGGTGTGACGCCCGCGCCGCTGAGCGATGTGGGGTATGTCGCGGGGCGCGGGGTGAGCGGGATGAGTGGGGGCAAGCCGGCGCGGCTCGGCTCGCTGGCGCACACGCAGGAGCTGATCCCGGTGTGCCTGCGGAACCGTGTCGCGGAGGTGCTGCACCGGATTCAATCGCGCGGGCACATCGCGGTGGTGATCGCACACGACGAGATGGCGGGGGTTTTCATTCTGTCGGACTCGATCAGGCCCGGTGCGGAGTGCCTGGTGCAGCGGCTGCACGAGCAGGGCGTGCGCCCGGTGGTGATGCTCACGGGCGATAACGCCTCGACGGCGCAGACGGTGGCGAAGGCGCTGGACCTTGATGAGGTGCACGCGCAGTTGCTGCCGGGGGACAAGGTTTCGCATGTCCAGCGGCTGAAGAGTGTGCCCGGCGTGGGTGGCGGCGGGGCGGCGCGGTATGTCGGCGTCATCGGTGACGGCGTGAACGACGCGCCGGCGCTCGCGGCGGCGGACGTGGCGATCGCGGTGGGGTCCATCGGGTCGGACGCGGCGCTGGAATCGGCCGACATCGTGTTGCTGTCGGATGATCTTTCGACCGTGCCCTGGGCGGTGGGATTGGCGCGAAGGACTCGGCGGACGATCACGGTGAACCTTGTGTTCGCGCTGGGGGCGATGGGCGTGATGGCGGTGGGCGTATTGATCGCGGCGGGGATGGGCGTGAAGGTGCCTTTGTGGATGGGCGTGGTGGGGCACGAGGGCGGGACGCTGCTGGTGGTTGCGCACTCGCTGCTGCTGCTGGCGTATCCGGGGATTCCGGTGTGCACGTGCCGGGATGAGGATCATCAGGCGGGGCAGGCGGGCGTGAAGGGCGAGGCGGCGGGGATGACGGTTGGTGGGCGGCCGATGTTTGTGGAGGTTGATGGCGAGGATTCGGAGGATGGGTTGAGCGCGGGTGAAGCGGGGATCACAAGGCCCGCGGCGACGAAGCCGGTGTGAACGCGGCGGATCGATCGAGCGTGCACGTGCGCGTGCGTGCGTGTCTTTGGTGATGATGCGGGCAAGAAACACAAAGGCCCCCGCGATTGGTGCGGGGGCCCTGGAGGTGTGGCGTGGGTGTTGGTTGAAGGTCGCGGGTGTTGGGTGGATCAACGACCGGGAGCCGGCGGCGCCGGCGACGGGGTGGGCTCCCCGCCGCCGGGCTGTGTGCCTGGGGCCGCCGGGTTTGATCCGTTGGGATCGTTCCCGTTGGGGTTGTTCGGATCTTCGGGCTGTTTTTCTTTGTCTTTCTCTTTGGTGGGGTCTTCGGGGGGTGTGGGGGGCTGGATGGGCTTGCCGGTCTCGGGGTCTTCGCCGCGGAGGTGGCGGGTCATGTCGCGCATGAAGAGGGCCATGCGGGCTTTTTGTTTGGGGGAGGCGACTTCGCTGCCGCGTTGGACGCTCTGGGCGGCGGCCATGGCCATGTCTTCGCGCATGGTGTTGACGCGGTTGCCGTTGCGTTCCTTGTTGCGTTTGGCGTCGGCCTTGGCGCGGGTGGCGCGTTCTTCTTCCTTGATGGGGATTTTGAACCCGCCGATCTCTTCGACGAGTTTGGTCATTTCTGTGAGGGACTTGTCGAGGTGCTCGGCGCGTTTGTCCTTGGGGGTCCGTTCGTACTGCTGGGCGAACTCGTCCCACTGGTCGATCATGAGCTTCTCGGCGTTCTTGCGGAGCTGCTCGCGCGCGGGGCCCATGATGCCCGCGGCGAAGGCGGCCATCATGGCCGAGTCGTCGGAGCCCATGCCCTTCATCTTGGCGACGAGGTCTTTCAGCAGTGCGCGGCGCTGGGCCAGCGAGAGCTTGTTGAACTCATCGCTGAGCAGCATGTAGTTCAGCGTGTCGTCGAGGTCGTCGACGAGGACCTTGGGCACCGGCACCGGGCGCGTGGCGATGTAGGCCCAGACGCCCGAGGCGCTCCCCAGCAGGAGGAGGGCGACGAGGGCGGTGTTGCGGACGCGTTTGTGGCGTGAGGCGAACTGGCGCAGGCCTGTGAGGCGGTCGCGGAGGGATTCCCAGGCGCTGGTTCGGCTTTGGAACTTGAAGCCGGAGATGGACGAGTTGGTGTTGGGGGGTGTCTCTTTTAAACAT
>JACVCS010000118.1 GCA_016741915.1 Phycisphaerales bacterium
AACCGTCCAAAACCCCCCCCCGACCCCCCCAAAAACCGCCCCCGCCCCCCCCCGCCCCGCCGGCTCAACTCCTTCCCCGTCTTCCACCCCACTTCCGCCCCCTGCACCCACCCCGCCGCCGACCATCTTCTCCCACACCATCGGGTACGCTCCAACCTTCATGTCGCAATCCGCCTCGACCCAGCACGAGCCCTTCCACGCCGCCGCCTTGCGCAGTCTCGGCGCGCTCCACGCCGCCTTTTCCAAAATCGTCGGCCAGCTCGGGCCCAACCTCACCGCCCTCGAACTCGCCCAAACCCTGAGCGTCGACCGCAAGCTCGGCTGGCGCATGCACCGCCTCGCCAAATCCGCCTCACCCTTCGCCGGTGCCGAATATCTCCCCGGCGAAGAGGGCATCGAGATCCTCCTGAAGGCCGCCGCGAAGAAGGGCATCGCCCGCGAGCAGATCGACGCCGCCCGCTCCGCGGTTGAGGAGTACCGAGCGCTCGAGGCCCTCTACGCCGGCGACCGTTCGACCCTCGAATCGATGCTCGCCCCGCTCGCCCCGCGCGACGACGAGAGCCAGCGCCTGCACCTTCAGCACCGCCGCGAGATGTTCCTCGCCCAATCGCGCGTCTGGGGCATCCGCGGGCGTGTGCAGCTCCGCGCCGACTTCGTCCACCCCTCCACCATCAAGCCCGGCTGGGAAGACTTCGTCGCCATCCGCGGGTTCCTCGATCTCGCCCGCCTGCGCGAGGACCTCCGCTGGATCATGCCCCGCGCCAAGCTCACCGACGAGCGCAAGTCCGTCCGTGTGGGGTGCTGGTACCCGCTCGACCCGGACGCCGCCGCATCGCACGGCGCACCATTGCTGACGAAGTACAGCAGCTCACCGACGCCGCGGTTCAAGGAAGTCCGCTCATCGAGCCCCACGGGGAACGATCCCTTCACGCTCACCGATTGGCCCGTGGGCGTGCGCTCGCCACTCTCCGTCGTTTTGGGCGAAGCGGGCGACGCCATGTGCCCCTCATGGACAAACGATCCCAACTTCAAGGGCGAGTCCTATACCCGCGTTTACACACCCGTCGAGACGCTCGTGATGGACCACTTCGTCCACAAAGACCTCTTCGGCCGGCTCAACCCCACGCTCCACGTCCTCTGCGACCTGGGCCCCTGGATGCCCTACCCCATGCAGAGCGAAATGCGCATGGAGATGCCCGTCCCCGAGCGCGTGGAGTACCTCGGTCGCGGCACCGCCTACGCCACACTCCCCGAGATGCCCACCTACCGCGAACTGCTCGACGATGTCTGCGCGCTACGCAACTGGAACGCCAGCGACTTCGACGTCTACCGCGTGCGCCTCATCGCCCCGCCCACGCCCTGCACCGTCACGATGCGCTATCCGATGCCCTACAAGCCCGGGCCCATCGAGCACGACGACACGCCGCACGCCGCCGAGCCCACGCTCCAAAGCGAATCGACCAAAACCCGCGAGCAACGCTGAGTCTCCGAACGCACTCAGCACTCAGCACTTATCACTTCGGCTCATCGCCCGTCCAGCCGGGCGTCCACCGCGATTCACACTTTCGGCACGTCCAACTGTTGCCGTCGTCGTTCACCGCCACTCCGCGCAGCGACGCCGCACACGACGGGCACCGCCCGATCTGCAGATGCGCCGCCACGTACTGCGCCCGATTCGCGATGATGGGCCCTCGCGCAACCCGGACAATCACCCGCCCAAAGAACCACACGCCCACCAACGCAATCGCAATAAACGCAAGGCTCTGCAATCCCTGCAACGAGAACATCGTGGGCACCGTTCTGGTTGTCAACACCGCCAGCGCCAGAAGCCCCGCGATCAGCAGCAACAGCCCCAAAATCACCGCCCCACGCTCAAACGCTCCCGCCATCACCTGATCCAGCACCTTCCGGTCAGCCTCCGATACCGCCGCTCGCTCTTCATCGCTCAAATCAACCAACCCGGGCGGCGTCAACAGCACCGCCGATCCGTCAACGTCATGAATCGTGCGGATGTTCCCGAAGACATCCTCATACCGCCGCCGCAAGTTCTCATCCAACGCGATCTTCTTCAATCGATCAAGAAAGACCTCCGACCCGAACCGCCCCGCACGCCACGCGGCCGAGCATTCCGGACACACCACACATCCGTCCTCCTGCACCACCAACCCACGCAAACTCGACGAGCACACCCCGCACCGCCTGAACCACAAGAGACTCGCCGCCTCCTTCCGCCGCGCCATCTGCGCATACGGCCAACTCAAGATCGCAAGCAGCCCGAACGCACCAGCCCATCCGCCGACATTCGAAACGAACCCGCTCAGCCCCGCACGCTGAAGAACGCTTGTCAACAGCATGGCACACGCCAGAATCAGGACCAACATGAGCGTTTCAAACCGCGCACCGATCGCCTTCCGCTTGGGCCTCTTCGCATCGATCTGCGAGATGAGCTTCAACTCCGCATCATCCTCCTCCCCGTGAGAAATCTCCCCCGGCACACGCACCAACCGCCCGCGATCATCCTGGATCTCGTCCGCACGCCGAAATGCTTCCAGCCACGTACCCAACACATTCTCCTCAGTTCACATCCATCGGGACCGTCGCCGGCACAATCTTTGCCGGCTTCACCTTCCCGCCCGAATGCAACGCCACTTCGCGGTGCTGATCCGACAACATCGTCACCAGATCCTGATACCGCCGGGCTTGCGCGTACAACGCATTGATGCTCCCGGCCTTGATGTACTCGTTGCCAACCCACGTCGCGCCGCCCTTGCCCTTGTCCTTGTTCCCCCGCTTGCCGTCGGGCTTCCCGTCGCCATCACGATCTCGCCCACGCTTGCCACCCTTGCCGCCGTTCTTCCCACCACCATCAACAAAGCCCTCGGCCTTCATCTGCTCCGCCTGATCCTTTTTCTGCTCGATCGCCCGGTTCAGATCCGCCGCCGCACCCTCGATCAGTTCCGCGTGCCGCGCCGCGATGGCGTGCTGGTTCTCGATCTCGAGGCGGATCGCCGCGTGCTGTTCAACAAGATCGAGCGTGTCCTTCGCCGCCTGGCGGATGTTCCCCTCGTGCCCCTGCCTTACCGCTTCCTTCAGCCGCGTTTGCTCCTGCCCCAAGCGCTTTTCAATGCTCCCGCGAACGTCGCGCAAGGCCGTGAACCACGAATCACGCGACTGCAAATCCGCCTGCCCTTTCGTCCCCTCCTTGAACCGCGCATCGAAGACCATGCACAACACCTCGGCCCTCCGCACCGTCTCCGTCTTCATCCCCTCCGAAGCGATGTTGAACAAAGAGCCCCGCGCCCGCCGATCGCCCGTGCGCATCAGCACAATCCCCTGCGCCAAGGTCAACTCACGCTGCCGCTCACGCTCGCCCGCCGTGCGATCGGTCAGCAGCAGACGCACCTTCTCCACCGCCTCGCCCCCCCGCCCGCCTTCGATCATTTCGATCAACTCATCGATCGCGTCGTCCTTGAACGCAAGGCCCAACTCCTCAGAAAGATCATCCACCGTGGACGACCCCGGCGTCCCCGGTGCCCCCACGTTCGGCCCCTGCTCGCTCTGCTTCCCACGCCGACGTTTCCTCTTGCCCTGAGCGGGCTGGTTCCGTGCCTCGCTCAACTCCGCTTCAGCACCCGCCGCCCGCGAGCACCCACCAAACGACCAGCCACCAAGCTCAATCCCAGCAAAGATCAAAACCACCGCCGCCGCCATACCCATCCGCTTCATCATGTTCCGAGTGTTCACGCCGTTCATCACACTGTCCTCCTGTGTTTTTTCTGCTCAATCGAGGATACCACACTTCATCGCCCGCTCGCTCTATTCACCGTCACACCCACCAACGCACTCACTTCGGCTGCTCGGGCTGTGCTTTCACACCGCTCGCCGGCTCAAACAACTCTTTCATATCCGCCGCCAGCGTGGTGACAAAGCTGTTCTGCTCCCAAGATTTCTTTCGAGCGATCAGACCCTGATACGCCTTCGCCGCGTCGTGTTCACGTCCGCACTTCTTCAGCACCATCGCGTACAGCATCTCTTCCCAGTCCGCCCGATTCACCGGCACACTCCGCGCTCGCTCAACCTCCTTCAACGCTTCCGCAAACTCACCCGACCGGTACAACGCCATCGCCAGCGTCACCCGCTTCTCAGCGGTGACATCGCTCTTCTCCATGATCTCCCGCATCAACCGCACGCCACGCCTCGCGTTCTCCTCGCCGCCGATGCGATTGACCATCGCCCAGCGGATGTTCCGCCATTGCTCGTCAATGTTCGGCGCAGGCTGCGTGAGTTTCATCACGAGTACTTCTCGCTCACGCCGCCCGAGTTTCGCCGAAACGAGATCCATCGACTTCGCCTGCTCGTTCAAGAGCTTCGTATCGAGCAGCAGGTACTGCAGCCGATTGAACTCTTCTGTTGCCGCCTCCTCGATCGGCCGCCGCAGCCGAATGAAACCCACCACCGCCTCAAACCGCTCCCACCGCTGCAGATCATCACGTTCCTCAAGCGATGAGTGAATCTGATCTATCGGCAACGGACCCTCGATGAGCTGCTTCGCCAGTTCCTCACCACGCCGCTGCTTCCGCGCGTTCTCCTCCGCGATCTGCTCCAGCGACCGCGCCGGGCTGATGTCCCAAATCATGGGTGAATCGTCGTCAAACAGCATCCCCAGCCTCTTGCCATCGGCGCTCATGAACAGCCGCTTCACCGTGTACTCCGCCCGCAGCGTCACCAGCGGCACACCCGTCCCGCTCTCGACCCGTATCAACCGATCACCCGCCAAGACAAACCGGCGCGAGCCATCAGGCGAAACCAAGGCAAGCTTCCCATCGTTCCCCGGCTTCGCTTCGATCATCTCGCCGCCATCACCCCGCATCTCGGCCTCAAACCAATATCCGCTCTCAGAATCCCACCACCACCGATCCGGGCCATCCAAGAGTTCGGCATCCAGCACCGCCAACCGTCCCTCGACACCGTCAACATCCGTCAACAACACCAAGCGACCATCCGGACTCCACCGACACTTGCCGGCCTTCTGATTTCCATACGGGAACGTGATCAACGCTCTCGCTTCGCTCTCCGATCGTTCAAGATCAAAGATCTCGATTGATCCCGCGTCTTCATAACTATTTGAACCGCCGACAACAGCAAAACGCGAGTTTGCCGCAAGCGAGCGATCAAAGTAGTAACTTCGTCTTTGCGAGTTCGCTGGCGTAGCCGAGATCTCGCGAAGCCCAAGCTTCAATCGCAGCGGCGGTGCCAAGTCAACCCGCACCGCCCATTCACCATCCGGTGTGACTTGATATGCCCGAGCGTCCGCTGGGGCCTTCGGAACTGCTGTACTCGACTTCAAACCCCCGTCGACCACGTTCCAAACGTTGATCCGATCCGCCTCCCAAGTCGCCACCATGTCGCCATTCTGAAGAACCGCCATCGAGAACGCCGAGCCGACCAGCTTGCCCGGGAACTTCTTCACCAACTCCACACGCCCGCCCTCCACGACGCTCCATGCCGAGAGCGATTCATCCGCATGCATCGCGATCAGCCGATTACCGCTCGCATTGAACCGAAAGTTGAGTATGTCCGCCGACAACTTTCCCGCGGCTTGCCTCCGCTCACCCTTCGCGCTCCACCATTGTCCTTCCCCCTCAGCATTCACAGTCAGAATCTCACCCGACGCAGCGAACGCCAGCGACACACGCTTGGCCTGCTGCTCTTTCTCCAAGCCGTTGGCAAAGATCGGTTGCCCGATCTCCTTCCCGTCGAGATCCCAAAGCCGAATCGCACCGACGACCGATCCGGGATTACCCGCCGATCCCGCTTCAACTCCGCTCGTGGATGTTCTCACCGGCAGCGTCGCCATCATCGTTCCCTGAACGTTCATCTTGATGCGATAACCGTGCGGGATGCGCGCCCGCACCTCGCCCGCGTTCTCGCCGCGCAGACTGATCACTTGCGAATCATCGCCATACCCAGCGAGCAACAAGTACCGCCCATCCGCCGTGAACGAAGGCTCACTTCCACTCTTCGTCCCCGCCCACACCACCCCCCTCGCCCTCCTCATCAAGTACGCATGCTCCCACCCCCGCCGATCCATCGGCACCAACTCCAACAGCCGCCGCGCTTCCGCGTACTCGTCGCTCCGCATCGCGCTCTGCGCCGCCGCCAGGTTGACCGCCACCGCGTACGTCGCCGCTTCCTCGGCCTTCCGCTCCGCCTCCTCCCGCGCAAGCTGCGCCTGCATCGCGTTCCGCCCCGCCAGTTCCGCCTGCGTCACCGCCTCACGCTCGCTCCGCACCGCATCTCGCCACTTCCACGCCGTCCCCGCAAGCCCAATCAGCAACGCCACGCTCACCGCCACGCCCCCCACAACCACCGCGCGGTTCCGCCTCACAAACTTCATCAGCCTGTACCGCGTGCTCGTCGGCGCCGCCTGCACAGGCTGCCCCGTCAAATGCCGCTCAATATCCTCGGCGAGTTCGCTCGGGCTCTCATACCGCCGCGTTCGATCCTTCTCCAGCGCCTTCATCACGATCCAGTCCAACTCGCCCCTCAGCATCCGCGGCACGTGCTCGTCCGCCTCCGCCATCCCGCTGCGCATCCGCCACGGATCTCGCTCCGATTCCCCTTCACCCGCACCCTTCACGCCCGCCGCGCTCGCGCCACGCTTCTTCACCGAGCCCGTCACACGAACGCTCGGCACCTGCGGGTCCACTTCCCGAATGATCCGCAGCATCTCCCCGTGACCGGCCGACCGCAGCCGCTTCCCATCGATCGGCGTCTCACCCGTCAGCATCTCATACAGCAGCACCCCCAGCCCGTACACATCGCTCCGCGTGTCGATATCCGCAGAGCCCTCCACCTGCTCCGGGCTCATGTACTCCAGCGTCCCAATGAGCTGGCGGTGCTCAGTAAAAAGCGTCTTCTCTGTCAGCCGCCCCTCCGCCGCCCCCGTCGCCTTCGCGATCCCGAAATCAATCACCTTCGCCAGCGGCTTGCCATCCACCACGCTCACCAGCACATTGCTCGGCTTAATATCCCGGTGAATCACCCCCTTCGTATGCGCGTGCTGCACCGCCCGACACACCTGCAGCAGCAGCTCCAGCCGGGCCCGCAGCGTCAGCTTCCGCTCCGCCACAAACTTCGTGATCGGCTCACCACGCACATACTCCATGACGAAGAAAGGCCGCCCCGTCTCCGTCGCCCCCGCGTCATACACCTTCGCGATGTTCGGATGGTCCATCAGCGCCAGCGCCTGCCGCTCCTGCTCGAAGCGTGCCACGACCTGCCGCGTATCCATCCCCAGCTTGATGATCTTCAGCGCCACCCGCCGCCGCACGGGCACGCTCTGCTCCGCCATGAACACCGTCCCAAATCCGCCCTCGCCGATCACCTCCAGCAGCTTATACACCCCGATCTTGCTCCCCACCTTCTCGCTGATCGGCTGGAACACCGGCAGCGTCGTCCCGGGGGGATTCTCCATGAACCCCCC